>NZ_BAABRI010000007.1:0-213224 GCF_040362925.1 Haloferula sargassicola | reverse complement strand
CGGCGGTCGATGCCCGCCGCCCCCGTTCCCTTCGACATCGCGTCAGGGACCTCGACGCAGCTTCGAGGAACTTCGAGCTCTTCCTTCCCGCCCGGCGGTCGATGCCCGCCGCCCCCGTTCCCTTCGACATCGCGTCAGGGACCTCGACGCAGCTTCGAGGAACTTCGAGCTCTTCCTTCCCGCCCGGCGGTCGATGCCCGCCGCCCCCGTTCCCTTCGATATCGCGTCAGGGACCTCGAAGCAGCTTCGAGGAACTTCGAGCGCTTCCTTCCTGCCCGGCGGTCGATGCCCGCCGCCCCCGTTCCCTTCGATATCGCGTCAGGGACCTCGAAGCAGCTTCGAGGAACTTCGAGCGCTTCCTTCCCGCCCGGCGGTCGATGCCCGCCGCCCCCACTTCCCTTCGACATCGCGTCAGGGAGCTCGACGCAGCTTCGAGGAACTTCGAGCTCTTCCTTCCTGCCCGGCGGTCGATGCCCGCCGCCCCTTTCAGGCTCTCATCACCGAGGGCTGACCGGTGGCTTCCACTACCGAGCGCCAGAAATCGCCGTTCGGATCGACCTTCTTGCGGCCCCGGGTGACGACCTTCATTGGCAGGTGGACGAAGCGCTGGTGCCACCGAGCCACCACCATCCCGGTCTTGCCCGCCATCCCGGCATGCACCGCGTGGCGGGCCAGGTTGAGACAGAATACCCGGTCCTCCGGCGCCGCGGGACCACTGCGAATGGTGTAGCTCGGATCGATGTATTTCAGCGTCGCCTCCTTGCCCTGATTCTTGAAGTAGGCGTTGATGCGGTCCTTCAAAAACACGCCGATGTCCTCGTGGAGCTTGTTGCCCGAAGCATCGAGCCGGGCATCCGAGACCGGTATGAGGTCCTGACCCGCGCCCTCGGCGACCACGATCACCGCATGGCCGCGTTGTTCAAGCCGGCGGTCGAGCGCCGCCAGAAAGCCGTGCTCGCCATCGAGTTCGAACTCCACTTCGGGCACCAGCACGAAGTTCACCTCGCCGGTGGCCAGGGCCGAGGAGCAGGCGATGAAGCCCGAGTCGCGGCCCATCAGCTTCACCAGGCCGATCCCGTTCCGCGCCCCGCGCGCCTCGGCATGAGCCCCGGTGACCGCATGGCAGGCCGCGGCGAAGGCGGTCTGGTAGCCAAAGCTGCGGTCCATGAACATCAGGTCGTTGTCGATCGTCTTCGGCACGCCGATCACCGAGATCCCGTTGCCGCGCGACTGGCACTCCTCGTAGAGATCGGTCGCGCCGCGCTGCGAGCCATCCCCGCCGATCACAAACAGGATGTTCACGCCCAGCGCCTCGAGGCGGTTGACCATCACCTTGGTGTCCTTCCGCCCGCGCGAGGAACCAAGGAAAGTGCCGCCGAAGTAGGGCAGGTTCATCACCATTTCCGGCGTCAGCTCCAGCGGCCGATGACCAAAGGCGGGATCCAAGCCCTCGTAACCATACTGGATGCCCAAGATACGGCGGACACCGTAGGCATAGTAGGACTGCATCACGATGGTGCGGATCACGTCGTTCAGCCCCGGGCAAAGGCCGCCGCAGGTCACCACCGCCACGCAGGTCTGCGAGGGATTGAAAAAGATCTCCTTGCGCGGGCCCGCCAGCTCGATGGACGGCAGCGGCTCGCCGGCCGCGATCGCCTTTTCCACGATGGTGGTGTGGTCGCAGAGCAGAATGCGGTCGCCATCCGTGTGCCAACCGGTGCCCTCCGGGGAAAAGTTCCGCTGCCAGCCCGGGGAGGGAAAGCGCTTCTCGCCGAGGTTGTCGATCTGCAGTTCTTGGTGGGAAATGTTGTGGTAGCTCATGGGAAAATCGCCGTGTCGGTCACCGACGCTCGGACGCTAGCAGGCGTTCATCACATGGGAATCCCGCCGGTTGCGCAATGCCCCGCGGATTCTGATTTCATCCAACCCGCCCGCGGCGGCCATGGATTTCCCGATGGACGCCCGCCCGCGATGCCCGAAGTTGGGGGCGCGCCATGCCGGACAAGCCCCGCCCCCAGATCCCCGATCCTTCCACGGCAGACGTGCGGCGGCTCCCGGCCAGGAGGGCGAGCTTCGTCGAAACCTTCTCCGCCTTCGGCCACCGCAACTACCGCATTTTCTTCATCGGCCAGGTCATCTCGCTGATCGGGACCTGGCTCCAATCGACCGCCGAAGGCTGGCTGGTCTATCAGCTCAGCGGCTCCTCGGTCGCGCTGGGTTTCATCCGTTTTGCCAACATGCTGCCCTTCGCCCTGCTCGCCTTGTGGGGCGGCACGGTGGCCGACCGCCACCCGAAGCGCTCGATCCTGCTCTGCACGCAGGTGGCCTCGATGCTGCTCGCCCTCCTGCTCGCGCTGCTGGTGGGGATCGGGGTGATCCAGGTCTGGCACGTGGCGGCCATCGGTTTCCTGCTCGGCACCGTGAATGCCTTCGACGTCCCCGCCCGGCAGGCCTTCGTGGTCGATCTCGTCGGCCGCGACGATCTGGACAACGGCATCGCGCTGAACTCGTCGATGTTCAACCTCGCCCGCGTCGTCGGCCCGGCGGTCGCCGGCGTGCTGATCGGCATCCTGGGGATGGCCGGTTGTTTCCTGCTCAACGGCCTCTCCTACCTGGCGGTCATCGCCGGCTACGGCATGCTGCGGCTGCCGAAGATCGAGAAACGGCACGACCACCCGCCGTTCCGGAGCGCCATCCGCGAGGCCGGCGGCTACATCCTCGGCAATGGCCCGCTGCGCGGCATCATGATGCTGGTTTCCACCTTCAGCGTCTTCGGCATCAGTTTCATCGTGCTGATGCCCGTGTTCGCCAAGGACATCCTCGGCGGTGACGCCAAGACCTTCGGCATGCTGATGTCCTTCAATGGCGGCGGCGCCCTGATCGGCGGGCTGGCGCTGGCCACCTTCGGCAAGCGTTTCCCGCGCCGCAACATCCTCTACACCGGTCTCTTCGGCTGCTGCGCCTTCAACATCGCCTTCGCCCTCTCCCGCAGCATCTGGCTGTCGTGCCCGCTGCTGCTCTGCTCGGGCTTCTTCATGATCAACTTCCTCGCCACCGCCAACACCTCCACCCAGCTCCGCTCGCCGGACGCGCTGCGCGGTCGCATCATGGGCTTCTACTCGCTGGCCTTCCTCGGGCTCAGCTCGGTCGGCAGCCTGCTCACCGGCTTCCTCGCCAGCCACCTCGGTGCCACTCGGACCGTGATCCTCGGGGCCTCGGTCTGCGCCATCGTCGGCACCCTGCTGCTGCGCCGCATCATCCCCCTGCCCGCCGAGCCCGCGGTCGCGGAAAAGCCGGACTGATCCCGGCCGGTCAGGCTTTCCCGTCGAGATACTTCCACTCGCCCTGATGGCGGCGGAAACGCGAGACCTCGTGGAGTTCGAAGGGCTCGCCCTGCACGAAATACTTCGCCACGAACTCGACCTTGCCGGTCTTGTCCTCTCGTCCGCCCTTGGCCACCGCCACCACCTCGAGACCCGCCCAGTTTACCTGGTGGATCATTTTTTCGATCTCCTTCCGCAGCCCCGGCGTCCGCGTGTCGGGATGCGTCGTCTCAACCAGATAACCCGTTTCCCGGAAAAAGTAGGCGCTGTAGCGGGAGCGCATCAGCTGCTCGGCGGTCGATGCCTTGGCCTTCGAGTGGTGGTAGGGCATGCAGCAGGATTCATACGATCGACCGCTGCCGCACGGACACGCGCCCTCGTAGCGGGGCCGGTAGTGTTTTTTGTCGGGCTTGCTCATGCGGCGAGCATGCTTCGCCCGCCGCCGGCTGGCGACTCCCGTTTCAGCCCTCCCGTGCCTGCATGGCCAGCAGCAGCGCTCCGCGGATCCCCGCCTGCTGGCCGTGCCGGGGCGGCACGATGAAGGAGCCCTGCTCCAGCACCGGAAAATATCCCCCCGCCCGCTCGCGGACGATCTTCTCGATCCGCTCGTGGAAGCCCTCCGCCTGCGACACGCCGCCGCCGATCACGATCCGCTTCGGGGAAACGGTGGCCAGCAGGGTCAGGGCCGCCTCCGCCAGGTAATGGGTTTCGAAATCCCAGGCCTGGTGATTTTCCGGCAGGTCTTTCGCCTCCTTGCCCCAGCGCTTGCCGATTGCCGGCCCGCTGGCCAGCCCTTCGAGGCAGTCGCCATGAAACGGGCACACGCCCGCGAAGTCATCGCCCTCCGCACGCACCGGGCGCCAGTGACCGAATTCCGGATGCAGCGCCCCGTGAACGAGCCGGCCGCCCGAGAGCACACCTCCGCCGATGCCGGTGCCGATGGTGATGTAGACGACATCCGATAGCTTCCCCGCCTCGGCCAGCGCCGCGGCGTTCACATCCGTGTCCAGCCCGAAGGCCGCGTCAGGGAAGGCATCGAGGAGGGCCTGGCGGATTGAAAATCCCTCCCAGCCCGGCTTCGGCGTCGCCAACATGCTTCCGAAGTCCTCGCGCTCCGGATCCACGCTCACCGGGCCGAAGGCGGCCACGCCGATCGCCGACGGCTCGCCTTTTTCCCGGAACCACGCAATCGCCCGCTCGAAGGTCTCCGGACCGTCGGTCGTCTCAAAACGGTGCTCTTCCTTCACCTCGCCGGCTTCCGTGCCGACCGCCACCACCGTTTTGGTGCCGCCCATCTCAATGCCGCAGATCATGCTAACAACGAAACACGGGCTCCGCGCCTGCTCCAGCGACAATTTCGAGATGAGAACGGCCGGGCTTCCCGTGACCATGCCTGCCCCCTTCCCACCACCGGCGTTCATCGGCGGGAGAATCATCCGGAGCCCCTGCGCGTCTCCTGCCGGCAAGTGCGCATTCCGCATTCCGGGTTCGACATTGCCGGCCCCCGCCGCTACCTGACGCCCGTCATGCCAGTTGCAACTCCCGCGCAATACCGCGCCATGCTCGACGCCGCCCAGAAGGGTGGCTACGCCTACCCGGCCATCAACGTCACCTCGCTGCCGACCATCAACGGCGCGCTGCGTGCCTTCGCCGAGGCCAAGTCCGACGGCATCATCCAGGTCTCCACCGGGGGCGGCCAGTTCGCCTCCGGCACCTGCGTGGCCGACGCCGCCTTTGGCGCGATCGTGCTCGCCGAGGCCACCCACCGCCTGGCGGAAAAATACGACATCCTCGTCGCCCTCCACACCGACCACTGCCACCCGGAAAAGGTCGACTCTTTCCTCAAGCCCCTCCTCGAAGCCTCCCGCCAGCGCGTCGCCGAGGGCAAGGGCCCACTTTTCCAGAGCCACATGTTCGACGGCTCCGTGGTCCCGCTCGAGGAAAACCTGAAGATCTCCAAGGAACTGCTCAAGGAGTGCGCCGAGCTCGACATCATCCTTGAAGTCGAAGCCGGCTGCGTCGGCGGCGAGGAAGACGGCCACGACACCTCCGGCCTGCCCATCGACAAGCTCTACACCACCCCCGGCGACATGGTCGACGTCTACGAGGCGCTCAACCCGATCGGCCGCTTCCTTTTCGCGGCCACCTTCGGCAACGTCCACGGCGCCTACAAGCCCGGCTCGGTGAAGCTCAAGCCGACCATCCTCCGCGACGGCCAGAAGGCGGTGACCGACAAATACGGCGCCGAAGCCGAGATGGACCTCGTCTTCCACGGCGGCTCCGGCTCCGACCTCGCCGACATCCGCGAGACCCTCGACTACGGCGTGGTGAAGATGAACATCGACACCGACACCCAGTATGCCTTCACCCGTCCGATCGTCACTCACATCTGCGAGAACATCGAAAGCGTGCTCAAGATCGACGGCGAGGTCGGCAACAAGAAGCACTACGATCCCCGTAGTTACCTCAAGAAGGCCGAGATCTCGCTGGCCAACCGCCTGAAGGAAGCCGCCGACGACCTCCGCTCGACCGGCAACACCATCTTCGGCAAAGTTTGACCCACCATCGGAGCGCTGGCTTCAGCCGGCGCGCTCCCGTCCTCTTCAAAAGCCCGGCGCACCCCGCCGGGCTTTTTTTCGTGCAGGGGGCGGCGGGCATCGACCGCCGGGCTGGACGCAGGAGTCCGCTCGTTTGAAAAGATCCTTCGAGGTCCTCCGAGCTCGTTGCAGAGAGAGCCACGGGCTGCACGGACCTCGAAGCAGCTTGAAGAGCTTCCAGCTACCCCTCCTCCTGCCCGGCGGTCGATGCCCGCCGCCCCCGGTTGAGGCCCGCCGCCCTATGGCTCACGAAGTCTGCTTGTTCGCTTCGACGCTCGAATTCTCTCCAGCTCTCCATGGAAAACTCGCCCGATGCCGGGACCTCGAAGCGACTTCACCAACCCACCGCTACCCCTCCTCCTGCCCGGCGGTCGATGCCCGCCGCCCCCGGTTGATGCCCCCCGCTCCCTTTCTCATCCGGCTTTCCGCACCAACTGGTCCATGACTTCACGCCACGGGGCGGCGAGTTGGTCGGGCCAGCGGTTCCAGAGTTCCAGGTGGAGACGGCCGATGGCGTGCCGATCGGAAAGGAGGCTCATGCGCTCGGGCTCGCTGAGGCCGGCAGGGCCGGCTCCGAGCAGGTAGGGATCCATCGCCACATTGCCCGGATCGGCGGCGTCGCCGAGGAGGGCGAGGTGGGTGGCGTTCCACACGGGGTCGGCGAGCAGCGTTTCCAAGTCGTCGGTCGCAGCGACTTCGGAACTGTCAGCGGCCAACGCGGCCACGACCTCGCGCGGGGGCGAGATTTCCTCCGGGGTGAGGAAAAGGCGGCGCGCCGAGGGCCACGCGCGACTGCTGAAGACGGAGATGGCGACGCTGGTCATCAGCCCGAGCAAAATCGGCGAGGCAAGCACGGTGGCGGGCACGCCACCGACCCGCCAGGCAAGCACCGCCAAACCCAGTCCGAGCGCGACCTGCCAGGCGTGAGTCCGCAGCGCGAGCCGCCAGGGGGTGCCTTCCGCCCCGCGGTGCTGGGCATCCCAGCCGACGGTTTTTCCGAGCAGGTTCCACAGCACGAAGCGGGTGTGGAAGGCCATGTTGATGGGCGCAATGAGGGCCGAGCCGAGCGTTTCCAGAAAGGCTCCCAAGGCGGCGCGGCCGAGACCGCCGAAGGTGCGCCGGCGGGCGGGATCAAAGGCGAGGTCGAGCACGCACAGCATCTTCGGCAGAAACAACAACAGGGCGGTGAGGCCGAGAAGCTTCCAGGCGGGGGCGGCGTCGGTGACCTCGTTCTGCGCCATGACCGGGATCCCGAGCACGACCAGCATCAGCCACAGCGGCGAGGAGACATAGCCGAGGATGCCGTTGAGGAAATGCAGCTTGGTCCGCCAGCGGAAGCCGCGGACGCCGAGCAGGATCGAGTGCTGGAGGTTGCCCTGGCACCAGCGGCGGTCGCGCGCGGCGGCATCGATGAGCGACTGCGGGCCCTCCTCGTAGCTGCCCTCCAACTCCGGTGCGAGCCGTACTTCCCAACCGGCGGAGACCAGCAGGCCGGCCTCGACGAAGTCGTGCGACAAAATCGGCCCGCCAAAGGGCTGCCTGCCGGGCAGCTCGGGCAGCGCGCACTCGCGGACGAAAGGCTCGGTGCGGATGATGGCGTTGTGGCCCCAGAAGTTTCCCCCGCCCTGTTGCCAGAAGCCGAGCCCGTCCATGAACAGCGGACCATAAAGGCGGTTGGAAAACTGTTGGAGGCGGCCGTAAAGGCTCTCGGCCCCGACCAAGCGCGGCATGGTCTGGATCAGCGCGACGTTGGGCTCGGCGAGCATCCGCCGCCTCAGCTCGCAGAGCGTGGCGCCGGTCATGACGCTGTCGGCATCGAGCACCACCATGAACTCGTAGTCGCCACCACGCTCGCGGCAGAAGTCGGCGACGTTGCCGGCCTTCTTGCCGTGGTTGCGGGAGCGGTGACGGTAGAAAACCCGGCCCTGCAGGTTCTCCCGACTCACCCAGTCGAGCCATGCCCGCTCCTCGGCCAGCCAGGCGGACGAGCGGTTCGAATCGCTGAGAATATGGAGATCGAAATGGACGCCGTCCGTTTCCTCCATGACGGAGCGCAGGATGGACCGCAGGCCGCGGAACACGCGTCCGACCGGTTCGTTGTAGACCGGCATGAGGATGGCGACGCGGCCGTTGCCCGGCCCGAGCGCCTCGCCGGGAGCGTCGGGATTCCGCCAGCCGGTCCAGCGGATCCATGCCCCCACCGCCGCGTGGCTGAAGCCGAAGGCGAGATAGAGAAACAGCGCGGCAAAGACTCCGAAGAGCAACAGCTCGGCGGGCGTCCAGCCATCGCGGGAAAGCACCTCTCCGAACAAGCCCGCTCCGGTGAGGAAGAGGGCCAGCACGAGGCCGAAGAACAGGGCTGCCTTGAGGGGACTGCGGGTCATTGGTCCGGGATCACAGGCCCATCATGGTCATCCACGCGATGGCTCCGGCCAGGCTCGTGGCAAACAGCGGCAAGGCCACCCTTTCCCACGAGCGGCGGACGAGGCGGGGCGGCCGTTGCCAGGCAAACTCGAACGGCCGCGGCTTCATCATCGCCGGCATGCCGCCCGGCGCGAGGCGCTGGCGGGCCTCGCCGCACAGCGAGCGGGCGATGTTTTCCACGGAATCCGAGTCGCAACCGGCGAGCCGCCGGTAGACTTCGAGACTGGCTTCGGAATTCATACTTCGGGGTGCCATAGGTAACTCCAGGTTTCGGTGAGGGTGCGCCCTTCGGGCAGTAGTTTGAGAAAGCAGCGGAGCTCGACCGGATCGGTATTGTGGTCGTCGGTATCGAGCTTGAAGGCGACCCGCCAACCGCCGGTGTGTTCGTTCTTGAAACAGCGGTTCTCGGTGACGAAGCCGTTGGTGCTGGAGGTGATCTCGGCAAACACCTGGCTGTGGCGGTCCAGCCCCTGCAGCGTGGGTCCGTTGAAGTCGATCGCGAACCGGCGGGTGTCGTTGAAGAACGGATCGACGCCGACATAAGTGGCCACCGCGCGCTCGGGAGAGAGCGACTCCTCGAGGTGCATCTTCGACTTGAGGATGTACGAGTAGCGTAGTGGTTCGCCGTTTCCGACCGGCACCGGGCCCGAAGGCTCGAAAAAGGCGACGACGTTGTCGTAGCTCTCGTACTTGGTCGGCAGTTCCACCAGCCGCACCGCGCCGGGACCCATGCCCTCGCGCGCCTCGACCCAGTAGCTGGGGGTGAATTGGTAGGGGTTGTCGAGGTCCTGGTAGTTGCGGAACTCGCGGTCGCGCTGGAGCAGTCCGAAGCCGCGCGGCTCATCGACGGCGAAGGCCGAGTAGCGGATGATGGTCTGATTGACGAGCGGCCGCCAAATCAATTCACCGTTCGAGGCGGCGACCAGCAGGCCATCGGAATCGTGCACCTCCGGCCGCCAGTCGTGAAAGCAGCGCTCGCGGGAGTTCTCGCCGAACAGGAACATCGAGGTCAGCGGCGCCAGGCCGAGCGACTTCACCTCCTTGCGGAAGAACAACGAGGCGGTGACGTCCATTTCCGTGCTGACCCCCGGCACCAGCCGGAAGGCGAAGGCGCCGGTGACGCTGGGGCTGTCGAGCAGCGAGAAGAACCTCAGCTCGCGGTCGCCGGGGGCGGGCTTGACCAGCCAGTGCTCGACGAATTCGGGAAACTCCTCCAAGGCCTCGGGGTGGGCGACATTGAGCGCCAGCGCGCGGGCCGAGATGCCGTAGCGCTGGTCCTGGCCGAGGATGCGGAAATAGCTGGCACCGAGGAACGAGCCGATCTCGTCCCACTGGTCGGCGCCGCCATTGAGGGGAAACTGGATGCGGAAACCCGCGTATCCGGGCAACGATGACCAATCGACCTCATCCTCGAGGACCAGCGAGGTGTAGTCGAAACGCGCCGGGTCGAAGGGCAGAGGCTTTACCTGGGACAGATCGGACGAGACCTCATGGGCAATCACCGGCCGCTTGAACAAATAGCCGGGGTGGAACATTTCGACCCGGAACGGCGTTTCCCCGTCGTCCCACAGCCGGCCGTCGGGGCTGTGCTTGATGGCGCGGTATTGGTCGTAGGTGAGGTCGAGCAGCGGCTTGGGAAGCGCTTCTTCGAGTCGCGGCTGGGCATAGGGCTCGGCGGCCAGCTCCTTGGCACGCGCCTCCACGTCGGCGAGTCCAAATGCCGCCAAGTCGGTCGGAATCGATGCAAATAGCACCACTCCCCCCACTCCAGACGTTAGAAACCTGCGAAACACGCCACCATCTTGCAGGATTCATACCACGTGAAAGAAACGCCAGCCGCCCTTCGTAAGCGCGCGCTTTTCGATTGGCCCGTCCCGCCGGGCCTGCTTGGTTCCCTGCGATCCACCCCTATGTCCGACCCGAAGACGCACCAGGAGCATCCGCTCGCGAACATTTTCGTCAACGTCCTGATCCCCGTGATGGTGCTCAGCTACATGAGCAAGGACCCGGAGCTTCAGGAGCACCTGGGAAAAGCCGTCAAACCCTGGCACATCGGCCCGTTGAAGGCGATCATCGTCGCCCTGGCCCTGCCGCTTGGATATGGCATCTGGCACTTCGTGAAGACGCGGAAGTTCAACTTCTTTTCCGGCCTCGGGCTGTTTTCGGTGCTGCTCACCGGGGGCCTCACCCTCTACCTGTGGAACAAGGACGGCACGGTCAAGGAACACGCCGGCTTGCTGTTCGGGATCAAGGAGGCCGCCATTCCGCTCGCCCTCGGGATCGGGGTGCTGCTCTCGCGGCGCTCGACCACTCCGCTGCTCAACGTTTTCCTCTACAATGACTCGCTTTTCGACATCCCGAAGATCGAGAGGGCCGTGGAGGAACGCGACGCCACCGCCGGCTACCATCAGGTGAAAACCCAGGCCACGCTCCTGTTCGCCGCCTCGTTCTTCATCAGCTGCGTGCTGAATCTGGCGCTCGCCCAGTGGTTTTTCCGCGGCTTCGACCGCACCGCCAGCGATGCGCTGGAAACCTACAACGGCATCATCGGCAAGCTCACCGGCTGGGGCTTCGCCGTGATCGGCATCCCGCTGCTGGTGTTCCTGTTTTTCACCCTCCAGCGGCTGCTGAAGGGGCTGCGGGAAATCACCGGCCTCAAGGACGAGGAGCTGCTGCTCCCGCGCTGAGACCGGATTCCCTCAGTCGACCCGGTTGTTCACCCGGTGGGCCATTTCCATGTCGGACTCGGTCAGGCCGCCGACGTCGTGGGTGGTGAGGGTGAGCGTGACCTTCGAATACTGGATCAGGATATCCGGGTGGTGCTGGGCCTCCTCGGCGATGTCGGCCAGGTCGTTGACGAAATCGATCGCTTCGCTGAAGTCCTCGAACTCAATCGTGCGGACGATGGTTTTTCCTTCCAGCTCCCATTCGGGGAGTCGCTTCAAGGCGGCCTTCAGCTCTTCTTGTTCCAACAGGTCGGTCATGCCCTACGACACGAATCATGAATCGGAAGTTTGGCAAGTGGGTTTCGCGCGCATTTGCCCGCGGGTTGCGCAGCGGCCATGGCAGCCCTAACTTCGCGCCATGAATCGCCTGCTTTTCCTGCTGCCCCTGGCCCTGATGCTGGGGGCCTGTGTTCCCTCCACACCCGAGGCCCGGATCGCCGAAAACCCCGGCGCCTTCCAGTCGCTCAGCTCGAAGGACCAGGCGCTGGTCCGGCAGGGCCGGATCGAGGAGGGCATGCACCCCAAGGCCGTGCGGCTGGCCTGGGGAAATCCCGCCCGCGAGTATGAAGGCGAGGACAGCGGAAAAAACACCCGGGTGTGGGAATACGATCGTGACCGCCCCGTCTACACGACGAATTTCTACGGCGGCTACGGCTACGGCCGATATGGCGTGCGCCACTATGCCTTCGACCTGGGTCCGGAGATCGCCTACGTGCCCTATCGCGTGGCCACCGTGTGGTTCCGCAACGACCGGGTGACGAAATGGGAACGGGTGCGCTGAGCACCGCGTCCCCGGCTGGCACTTGATCTTCGGGTTCGCGATGACATCGTCGCGGCCCGACCATGCGACTGAGCGCCCTTCTTTTCCTCCCCGTCCTCATCCTCGCCTCCTGCGGCGGCCTGCCGCCGGGCTCCGGGCTCGATGCCTACCAGGCCTACGACCGCCCCGCCAAAACCGCGCACGATCCGTCGGCCGTGCGGGTGGAGGTGTCCACCTCCCGCCAGCGCGCCTATGTGATGGAAGGCGACGAACCCCTGCTTGTGATGCCGGTGGCGGTGGGCACGCCCGCCACGCCGACGCCGACCGGTCATTTCCGCATCACCACCAAGGAGGAACGGCGCCGCAGCACGACGGAGGGTTATGCCTCCTCCGGGGACCTGACGAAGAAAGTGACCCGCAGGAACGTGCCGGCCGGCTGGAAGTTCACTGGCCGCCCCCTGCCCTATTGGTGCGGCTTTGGCGATGGCTGCGGCTTCCACACCGGCTGGATCAAGCACACGCCCTGCACCGACGGCTGCATCCGCATGCACGAGAACGTCGCGCCGAAGTTCTTCAACCTCGTGCAGGTCGGCACCCCGGTGGACGTGGCGTTCTATCAACCGGAGGACCGGCTTTACGGAAACATTCCTCTGCCGCCGGATGCGGGCCCGCTGCCGGATTACGACACTTCCGTTTACACCAGCGATGCCTACTTCGAGAGGCACCGCTAGGTCGGACGGCATTGCCAGGCCCTTGGGTCAGTCGCCCGACTTGAGCACCTTGATGAAGGCCTCCTGCGGAATGCTGACCTTGCCGAAAGCCTTCATCTTCTCCTTACCCTTCTTCTGCTTTTCGAGCAGCTTGCGCTTCCGGGTGATGTCGCCGCCGTAGCACTTGGCGGTCACGTTTTTCCGCATCGCGGAGATGCGCTCGGAAGCGATGATCTTGCCACCAATGCAGGCCTGGATGGCCACGACGAAAAGCTGCTGGGGAATCACGTCCTTGAGCTTCACGGCGAGGGCCCGGCCGTAGCTCTCAGCCTTGTCGCGGTGGACGATGGTCGAAAAAGCCTCGACCGGCTCACCGGCGATGAGCATGTCCATCTTGACCATCTTGGCCGGGCGGTAGCCGTGATGTTCGTAGTCCATCGAGCCGTAACCGCGGGTCATCGACTTCATGCGGTCGTTGAAATCGACCAGGATCTCCGAGAGCGGCACCTCGCAGGTGAGCATGACGCGGGTGTCGTCGATCGTTTCCGTGTGCGTGACCTCGCCGCGCTTCTCCATCACCAGCGCCATGATGTCGCCGATGTAGTCGCCGGGAATCATGATGTAGACCTGCACCATCGGCTCGCGGATCTCCTGGATTTCCTGCGGCTCGGGGAGGAAGGACGGGTTGTCGACAATGACCTCCTCGCCATCGGTCCGGGTCACCTGATAGATGACCGAGGGATAGGTCGAGATGACATCCATGTTGAACTCCCGCCGCAGCCGCTCCTGGATGATCTCCATGTGCAGCAGGCCGAGGAAGCCGCAGCGGAAACCGAAGCCGAGTGCGGTCGAACTCTCCGACATGTAGGAAAAGGCCGCGTCGTTGATCTGGAGCTTGGCCATCGCCGCCTTGAGGCCTTCGTAGTCGGAGCTGTCGACCGGATAGATCCCGGAAAAGACCATCGGTTGGATCTCCTTGTAGCCGGGCAGCGGGCTCGGGCACGGGTGGGTGGAGTCGGTGAGCGTGTCGCCGATCTTGGCCTCGTCGGCCGACTTCATGTTGGCGATCACGTAGCCCACGTCGCCCGCGATCAGCTCGTCGCGCGCGGTCATTTTCGGAGTGAAAACCCCGACTTCCTTCACCTCGTAGACTTTGTTGGTGGCGAAGAGCTTGATCTTCTGCCGCCTCTTGATGGTGCCGGAAAACACCCGGACGTAGGAGATCACGCCACGGTAGGCATCGTAGATCGAGTCGAAGACCGAGGCGCGCAGGAGCTTGTCCTCGTTCTCGACCGGTGGCGGGACGCGCGCGACCACGGCCTCGAGGATCTCCTCGATGCCGATGCCGTTTTTCGCCGAGGCGGGGATCGCGTCCTCGGCCGGGATGGCGAGGATGTCTTCGAGCTGGTGCTTGCACTTGTCGACGTCGGCCGCAGGCAGGTCGATCTTGTTGAGCACCGGGATGATGACCAGCTTCTGGTCCATCGCCAGGTGCAGGTTGGCCATCGTCTGGGCCTCCACGCCTTGGGCGGCATCGATCATCAGAATGGCGCCCTCGCAGGCGGCCAGCGAGCGGGCCACCTCGTAGGAGAAGTCCACGTGCCCCGGAGTATCGAGCAGGTTGAGGCGGTAGGTTTTCCCGTCCTTGGCCGTGTATTGCATCGCCACCGGGTGGCTTTTGATGGTGATGCCCTTCTCGCGCTCGAGGTCCATGGCATCGAGGAGCTGGTCCTGCTTTTCCCGCTCGGAAATCGTCTGGGTAAACTCCAGCAGGCGGTCCGACAAGGTCGTCTTGCCGTGATCGATGTGGGCGATGATCGAGAAGTTGCGTGTCAGTTCGGTGGCCATAGCGGTCGGCGGGCGCCCTGGGGGGACGGACGCCGCGGATAAGAACCATGGTTTACTCCGAAAGCACGGAAAAAGAAAGCCGGAGCCGGGCCGGCGGGGAGGAAATGCATAGCCCGGCATTGCCCCCCGCGGCCCGCTTCTGGTAGCCATCACGAGTGAGCGACCGCTATGAGATCGTCGACATCCTGAGCCAGGACGAGCACGGCGTGGTTTTCCAGGCGACCGACCGCGGAAGCGGCTCGACGGTGGTGCTGCGCCGCTTCTTTCCCTTCGGGGCCGGTGGGGGCGGATTGCATGGCGAGGAAAAGGCGGCCTACGAGGTCGCGCTCCGCCGCCTGGCCGGCGTCCACCACCCCGCCCTGCGGCGCGTTCTGGACGGCGGCACCGATCCCGTGGACGGCCTTCCTTTCCTGGTCACCGAGTGGCAGGAGGGCACGCCGCTCGCCCAGGTGCTCGACCAACTGGAGCACCCGGTGGCGACGGCGCGATTGGTGGCGGAGACCGCCCTCGATGCCAGCCTGATGCTCTCCGGGGTGTTTCAGGAAGAAGCGCTGTGGGTGGAATCGACCGCCGAATCCATCGTGCTGCCGCACGACGGCTCCATTCCCGGTGTGACCTTCTGGATCTGCCCGATCCGCTGGCTCGGCGATCCCGGCCAGCGCCAAGCCATGGGTCCGCTGCTCGATCTGATCGAGCGGGTCGCCGGCTGGCGCGGGCGGATCATTTCCGACACCGCGGGAAACGGCCTCGGCGGCTGGGTGAACACGCTGCGCCACAATCCCGGGGCCTGGACCGTCGCGCAGGCCCGCGAGGCGTTGGAGGTGAAGCCGGAGCCCGAGCCGGTCGCTGCCACCCCTCAGCCCGCGTTTGCCGGGCGCAAGGCGAGCAAGGTCGCCCGCCCGAAGGCCAACCCGTGGCCGTGGATCATCGCCATCCTCCTCGCCTCGGCCACCGGCACCTTGGTTTACCTGCAGAAACAGCGCTCCACCCGGCAAGCGGAGGTTTCCCCCCCGGCACCCGCCGCACCAGCGGCCCCGCCCGCCCCATCGACCGCTGCCAAGCCAGCCCCGAAGCCGCCACCGGCGGTCGAGGCCAGCCCACAGGATCCGGAGATCGATCGGATCAACGAACGCGCCAAGCAACTGTCCGAGAAGCAGTCCGACAGCCAGCTGTTCCTCCCCGGCACCGCCTACCCGGTGGAGGGCGAGGTCATCCGCACCGAATCCAGCAAGTCCGGCGCCACCGTCTATGCTCTCGTGCGGACCGGCAACGGGCATGAACGCTGGCTGGCCTTCCGGCGGTCCCAGGTTTCGAGCTTCGATCGGGACAGCATCGGCGATCTGCTTCACAAGAAAGTCCGGGCAACCGGTGAGTTCGGCACGGAAAGCTCGCGGCGCAGCCAGATCTTCTACGTGCGCCGGGAGTCCGACTTCGAAGAACTCGCCCCCTGACCGTGCTTTCCGCCGACACCCAGCTTGTCGAGGCGCGGCTGTTTGTGCCGAAGGAGGTGCTGTCGCTCGCCTCGGCCGGCATCCACCGTGTGCGCGATCTTCTCGACTGGCTCCCTCGCCGCTACGAGGACCGCCGCCGCTTCGACGCCTTCCCGGCCGAGCCCGGCGGCGCGCCTGTCTGCCTGCGGGGGACGGTCATCGACACCCGCAACCGCTTCGGCTCGCGCGTCCGCTTCTATGAGGCGGTGGTGGCCGATGCACGAGGCTCCGGCGTCGGTCCCGCCACGATCACCTGCCGCTGGTTCAACATGCCCTTCCTGGCCAAGGTGCTGGCCGCCGGACAGGAGATCGTGCTCCACGGCAAGCCGAAGGAATTTCAGGGCCGGATCTACATCGATCACCCGGAGTTCGAGGTCATCAACGACAGCTCCGGGCCTTCGATCCACCTCGAGCGGATCGCGCCCGTCTACCGCAACCTTTCCGGCATTTCCCAGCGCCGGCTACGGGAAATGCAGTACCAAGCCCTGGCGGAGGTGGAACCGGGATCGCTGGCCGCGCCTTTCGACGTCGATCCCACCTACCCGCGCGCCGACACCTACCGGGAGGTTCATTTCCCCGACGCTCTAGAGCAGGCCGAGGCTGCCCGGCGGCGCTTCGCGCTGGAGGAGTTTTTCGTGCTCCAGCTGAACGTCGTCTGGCGCCGCGCGCGCATCCGGCATGCGAACGGCCGGGTGCAGGGCAAGAACACCGGATTGCTGACGGCTTTTTATCACAGCCTGCCGTTCGACCTGACCGGTGCGCAGAAGCGCTCGATCAAGGAAATCCTCGGCGACCTGCGCGAGCCGCGCCCCATGAACCGGCTGCTGCAAGGCGATGTGGGGTCCGGGAAAACCTTCGTCGCCATGGCCGCCATGCTTCTGGCAGTCGATTCAGGCAGCCAGGCCGCCCTGATGGCACCCACCCAGATCCTCGCCGAGCAGCATTTCCTGACCTTCAAAAAGTGGCTCGAGCCCCTCGGCATCCGGGTCGCCCTGCGCACCGCCGACCGGCGGGAGAGCAGCCACCTGGAAATCGAGGGCGCACCCCAGATCCTGATCGGCACCCACGCGCTGCTGTTCGACGAAGCTCTTTTCTCCGATCTCGGCCTCGTGGTCATTGATGAGCAGCACAAGTTCGGCGTCATGCAGCGCGGCCGGCTCATCGAGCAGGGCATCCGGCCCGACGTGCTGGTCATGACCGCCACGCCGATTCCGCGGACCTTGACCATGACCATCTACGGCGACCTCGACGTGTCGATCCTCGACGAGCGTCCCGCCGGCCGCGGCAAGCTCGTCACCGCGCTGCGGATCAAACCGAAGCAGACCGACCTGACGCAATTCGTCAAAGACCAGCTCACCGCCGGCCGGCAGGCCTACCTCGTCTATCCGCTGGTCGAAGAGAGCGGGAAACTGAAGGCCGAGTCCGCCACCGCGGCTTGCGAAAAGTGGGTCAAGCGCCTGCCGGGTTTCGAGGTGGGGCTGCTGCACGGCAAGATGGACCCCGAGGAAAAAGAGCGCGTCATGCGGCGTTTCCGCGACCGGGAAATCCACGTTCTGGTCGCCACTTCGGTGATCGAAGTCGGGATCGATGTGCCCAACGCCAACCTGATGGTCATCCACCACGCCGAGCGCTTCGGTCTCGCCCAGCTCCACCAGCTGCGGGGCCGCATCGGCCGCGGGGAACACAAGAGCTACTGCATCCTGCTCACCGACGGCAAATCGCCCGACGCGATGGAGAAGCTCGGGGTCATGGCGAAAACCTCCGACGGCTTCGTGATCGCCGAGGAGGACCTCCGCCTGCGCGGGCCGGGCGATGTGCTGGGCACCATGCAGAGCGGGCTCGGCGACTTCCGCTTTCCCGATTTCCTGGCCGATACCGCCCTGCTCCGCGAGGCCCGCGCGCTGGCCGACCGGATCATTTCCGAGGACCCCGACCTGACAGGTTCGCACGTGGCGCTGGCCGGGCACATCGAGGACCGGCCGGACGCGCAGACGGTTTCCTGAAAAAAAACACCCGGCCGGATCGCTCCGGCCGGGTGCTTGAAATCGTTGCTGGTGGGATGATTACCAGCCGCCGTCGTCGTCAAAGCCGCCGCGCTTGCCACCGCCGCCACCACGACGTTCGCCGTAGCCGCCGCGACCTCCGCCACGCGGGCCGTCGTCGCCATAACCGCCACGACCGCCGCCGCCGCCACCACGGCGATCGCCGTAGCCACCGCGACCTCCGCCGCCGCCACCACCACCACCGCCGCGGCGGTCGCCATAGCCGCCCCGGCCTCCGCCACCGCCACCGCCGCCACCGCGACGCTCGCCACCGCCGAAGCCACCGCTCCGGGGTTCGCGGGCCTCGGCCGCATTGATGCGCAGGGCGCGGCCACCGAAGTCCTGCCCATTGAGGGCCTCGACGGCTTCATTCACCTTGGCCGCGTCGGCGAGCGTCACGAAGCCGAAGCCCCGGGGACGACCCGTCTCGCGGTCGGTGATCAGTTTGACACGCTCCACCGGTCCAAAAGCGGCGAAGAGCTCGGCCACTTCTTCTTCAGTGGCGGTGAAGGGCAGGTTGCCCACGTAGATGTCCATTGGTCGTTGGTCTGAAACGCGCCATGTGGAGAAAAACTTCTCCCCGGCACGGCGCGACCAGAAAGCAGCTTGGCCGGCCGCGCACACGCTCCGGTTATCCGCTCGCTACATCGCCCGTCACGGAGTGGCAAGCACGGAAACCGCGCACCTCTACTCCCTGCCGTAGCGGGTCGGCCCCTCGGAGGGACGTGGAATGCGCCTCATCTGCTCGAAATCCCCTTCCTCGCAGCACCGAACGAAACCTTCCGCATAACTTTTCAGTTTGTTCCACCGCTCGCGGATCGCCTTCGCCTCGTCCGCGGTGATCGAGTCGTCCGCGGCCGATTCGGCGATCCGCTGCAGCAGGCCGGAAAACTGACCGACGATCTCATTGGTCGCCGGCAGCACCTCATAGCCCTTTTCCCGGAAACTCCGCGGATTGTAGACGAAATAGCCGCCGTTTTCGTGGCACAGCCACTCGACGATCCCGGCGTCGCCGCTCAGCTCGACGATCTTCTGCAAGCGGTCCAGTGGGTTGCGGCTGCCCGATCCGTCCTCCGACTGCTTTTCCGCCCACTTGTAGACCAGTGAAAGGGAGACGCCCAGATCCGCGGCGATCGCCTTGGGACTGGTCTTCGCGAATGCCTTGCGCAGCACCTCATGGCTTTCCATGGCCCGCAGGCTAGCAGGTCGCCTCCCAGAGCAAAGCAATTCCAACCGTCGGATTGATCTCGGGAAACCCTGCGAACAACCCGAACGCCGAGCTCCGATCGTCCGCGAACCTTGACCGCCCGTCACAGAAGGCCGAGCCGCTCCGGCGTGGCCTCGCGCGGCCGCGCGGTCAGCAGCTCCGGCTCGCCCTCGGTCACCAGCACGGTGTGTTCGAAGTGGGCGGACATCCGGCGGTCACCGGTGATCACCGTCCACCCATCCTCCAGGATCCGCACCGAGGCGGTGCCGGCGTTCACCATCGGCTCGATCGCCAGCACCATGCCCGGCTCGAGGATCGGGGTTTTTCCCGTGGGCCGGTAGTTGGGAACCTGCGGCTCCTCGTGAAGCTCGCGGCCCACCCCGTGACCGACGAATTCCCGGACCACCGAAAAACCCCGCGGCCTCACGTGCGCCTCCACCGCCCCGCAGACGTCGGCCAGCCGATTGCCCGCGTGCACGTGGGAGATGGCTTCGAAGAGCGATTGCTCGGTCGCCATCAGGAGCTGCTTGGTCGCCTCATCGATCTCCCCCACCGGTACGGTGGTGGCGTTGTCACCGATCCAGCCGTCCTTCACGATGCCGACGTCGATCTTGATGATGTCGCCCATCTGCAGCACCCGTGGTCCGCCGATGCCGTGCACGACCTCCTCGTTCACCGAGAGACAGGTGTATCCGGGAAATCCTCGATAGCCGAGGAAGGCGCTCTTGCAGTTCCGCTCCTTCATGCGCGCGGCGGCCAGCTCGTCGATCGCGCGGGTGGTCATCCCCGGCTCCACGGCGGCGGCCATTTCACACAGGATCTCGCTGGCGATCGCACCAGCCACGCGCATGCGCTCGATCTCCTCCCCGGTCTTGATCCGGATTCGTTTACGCCTCTTGGCCATGGCTGCTCAATGAATCGATGTAGCGGGCCAGCCGATCGGCCACCGTGCCGATGTCATCCGTCGCGTCGCAACGGATCAGCTTTTCCCGCCGCGCGTATCTTTCGATGACCGGCAGGGCATGCAAGGCGAACTCGTCGAAACGACGCAGGAAATTCTCGCGGCCATCATCGGCCCGCGGTCCGGCCACGGCCCCACATTTCGGACAATGCCCGCCGTCGGTCTCGGATTTCTGACCCGACCACCGACATTGCGGGCACTCCACCCGGCGTTCAATCCGGCCGAGCAACTCGCTTTGAGGCACTTCCAAGGCCACCGCCGCATCCACCGACTGACCTCGCTCATCAAGCCATCGCCCGAGGAAGTCATCCTGGGCAGCGGTCCGGGGAAAACCGTCCAACACCCAGCCGGCGGACTCGTGGGATGCCAGCCACGGTTCCATGATGCGACACATCGTGTCGTCCGCCACGTAGCCGCCGCGGGCCAGCACCGGGCGGATCTCCTCGGCGATCGGGCCCTCGTTTTCCAGCTCCTCGCGCAGCAATGCGCCGGTGCTGAGATACGCCAGTCCCTCGCGCTCCGCGATCCTCCGCCCCTGCGTGCCTTTGCCGGACGCAGGGGGACCCAGGAGAACCAACCTCAGCGGCATCGCTTCAGGCACCCTTGGCGAACCAAGCCACCGCGCCGACGATCAGCAGCAGGCCGATGAAGGTCCACAGGAACACCAGCGCGGTGCTGGAACTCGTGGAGTTGCCGCCCTGCGACATCCGGTCGTAGCGGCCCTTCAGCTTGCCCTTGCGCAGGAAGCCATCGTAGTGGCGCTGCAGCAGGTGGGTTTCCACCTGGCGCATGGTGTCGAGGACCACGCCCACGAGAATCAGCAGCGAGGTGCCGCCGAAGAACTGGAGCACCATGGAGCCCGGCGGCAGACCGACGAACTTGGCGATCATCGCCGGCAGCAGGAAGATGGCGGTCAGGAAAATGGCACCCGCGAAGGTCAGGCGGGTCATCGTGAAGTCGAGGAACTCGGCCGTCGGCTTGCCGGGGCGAACGCCCGGGATGTAGCCGCCGTTGCGCTTGAGGTCCTCCGAGATTTGCGAAGGCTGGAACATCGTCGCGACCCAGAAGTAGGAGAAGAAGAAGATGAAGATGGCACCGAGAATGTAATACCAGTAGCCCCCCGCAAGCGCCTGCTGGAGCTTGTGGGCCCATGCCGCGCTCGGGAACACCTGAGCGAGGATCACCGCCGGCAGCGAAAGCACCGCACTGGCGAAAATGATCGGCATCACACCGGCATAGTTGACCTTGAGCGGCAGATACTGCGTCTGCCCGCCGAATTGCTTCCGGCCGACCACCCGCTTCGCATACTGGATCGCGATCCGGCGCTGCGCCTGGGTGATTGCGATCGTGCCGGCGATCACCACCAGCAGCATGGCGATCATCACGACCAGCCAGATCACGTCGGTCGCATTCGCGTCCTCACGGGCCACGAAATACTGCCACGTTTGGAACAGCGCACCCGGAAGGGCGGCGATGATGTTCACCGTGATGATGATCGACGTGCCGTTGCCGATGCCACGATCCGTCATCTGGTCACCGATCCACATCAGCAGCAGCGTGCCGGTCACCACCGTCAGCACCGTGAGCGCCTGCCACGCCACGGTGGGATGCGCCACCAACCGCCGGCCGAGATCGTTCATGACCTCGCCAATACCCTGCATGTACTGGATGTTCTCCGGGTGAACCAACGACCGAGCCACGAAGATTCCCTGCACCAGCGCGATGCCGATGGTCAGGTAGCGGGTGAACTGGGTGATCTTCTGGCGCCCCCCGTCCTCACGCGAAAGGCGGGACAGCTTCGGCACCACCGCCGTCATGAGCTGCATCATGATCGAGGCGGAGATGTAGGGCATGATCCCCAGGGCGAAGATCCCCGCCTTTTGCAAAGCGCCACCCGAGAAAATCCCGAGGATGGCCTGAAGGCCGCCCGCCTGGGTGGCGTCGCGGCTTTCCTTCGAATGCTCGACCCACGCGTCGATCACCGTGGCGTCGACACCGGGAAGGGTCACGTGCACGCCGAGGCGCACGATGACGATCATGGCGAGGGTGAAAAGAATGCGGTCGCGGAGTTCAGGAACCTTCCAGGTGTTCGCGAATGCGGAGATCATGGTGCGTGGGTGGAAATTCGGGGGCGCTCTTTTAAACGCGTCGAGGAAGCGGGCAAGCGCTTCCTCGACAAATGGACATCATCTGTGACGTGGAAGGCTCATCAACCTTCCACGGAACCGCCGGCCGCCTCGATCTTCTCCTTGGCGGAGGCGCTGACCGCACAGCCGGCGACCGTCAGCTTCTTGCTGAGCTGGCCCTGGCCGAGGATCTTCACCACGTCGCACTTGCGGTTGACGAGGTTCTTTTCGCGCAGCGATTCCTCATTGACGGTGGCACCGTCCTCGAAGCCCTTCTCGAGTTGGGCGAGGTTGACGACGGAGACCTTCGTCTTGAAGTCGAAGTTGTTGAAGCCCTTCTTCGGAAGGCGACGGTGAAGGGGCATCTGGCCCCCTTCGAAACCCGGCCGGACCGAACCACCCGAGCGGGCCTTCTGGCCCTTGTTGCCCTTGCAGGAGGTCTTGCCGTGACCGGAGCTTTCGCCGCAACCGAGGCGCTTGACCCGGTGCTTGGCTCCCTTGTTCGGCTTGAGAGTGTGAAGTTTCATGGTTGGAAAGACTCAAGACTTGAAGACACAAGACGCAAGACCTGAGAGTTTGAATGGATGAAGTGTTTTGGTTGGGGTGGAAACGGAAGACCAAAGGCCAGATCCCTGATCTCATGTCTTGAGTCTTGCCGTCTCGTGTCTCGCTTAGATCGACTCCTTCTTCTTTTTGCCGCGCGCGCCCAGGATCTGGTCGCGGGTGCGGAGTTGGGAGAGAGCCTTGAGCGTCGCCTTGACCACGTTGGCGTGGTTGGCCGAACCAAGGGACTTGGCCAGCACGTCGCGGATGCCGACGGCCTCGCACACGGCGCGGACGCCACCACCGGCGATGATGCCGGTACCTGCGGAGGCGGGCTTGAGGAGGACCTTGCCCCCGCCGTATTCGGCATAGGTTTCGTGCGGAATCGTGCCTTCCTCGCCGATGTTCATCGGAACGAGCGACTTGCGACCGGCTTCGCTGGCCTTGCGGATGGCGTCGGCCACTTCGTTGGCCTTGCCGAAGCCCAGGCCGACCTTGCCCTCCTTGTCGCCGATGACGACGAGCGCGGAGAAGCTGAAGCGACGGCCGCCTTTGACGACCTTGGCGCAGCGATTGATGAAGACGACCTTCTCGGTCACTTCCTTGCCATCGACCTCGATCGGTTGACGCTCCTCGCGACGCGGGCCGCGTCCACGTCCGTCGCGCTGGTCGCGCTGCGGGCGGTTCTGGGAGGCGGGCGGATTATCGTTGGTAGTCACCATGACTTGGTTTCGCGGAGGAGATTAGAATTGGAGACCGGCTTCCCGGGCAGCTTCAGCAAGAGCTTTGATCTTGCCGTGATACAGGTGGCCGCCACGGTCGAAGACCACGGCGCTGACGTTCGCTTCCTTGGCGCGCTCGGCGATGAGCTTGCCCACGGTGGCGGCGCAATCGACGTTCGAGGCGCTCTTTTCGACACCCTTGTCCATCGTCGAGGCGGAGGCCAGCGTGCGGCCGGCGGCGTCGTCGATGATCTGGGCGTAGACGTGCTGGTTCGAATAGTGCACGGCCAGACGCGGACGATCGGCGGTTCCGGCAACCTTGCGGCGGATCCGGGCGTGAATCCGGCGGCGCACTTCCTTGCGTTTCAGTAGACTCATTTCTTTGGGACGGTTGCGGATTACTTGCCGACGCTCTTGCCTTCCTTGCGGCGGACGCGCTCACCGGCGTAGCGCACGCCCTTGCCCTTGTAGGGTTCCGGCGGGTAGTAGCTGCGGACTTCCGCGGCGAACTGCCCGACCTTCTGCTTGTCGATGCCTTCCACCTTGATCTTGGTGTTCTCGTTGACGCTGACGGTCAGGTCCGAGGGAATCGGGTGCAGGATCGGGTGCGACTTGCCGAGCGAGAGGTCGAGGTCCTGGCCCTTGACCGCGGCACGCATGCCGACGCCCTGGATTTCCAGTTCCTTGACGAATCCCTGGCTGACGCCGGTGATCATGTTGTTAACGATGCTGCGGACGGTGCCGTGGAGCGCGCGGTGCTCGCGCTGCTCGGTGGCGCGGGAGACGACGATGGCGCCGTCCTCCTCCTTGACCTTGATGCCCTTCGGCAGCGAGAAGTCGAGCTTGCCCTTCGGGCCCTCGACCTGAACGGTTTCGCCGGAAACGCTCACCTTCACCTTTTCGGGAAGGGAGATCGGCTTCAATCCAACTCGTGACATGGTTCTGTTTCCTTTCTCGGGTTGGGGTTACCAGACGTTGGCGAGGATTTCGCCGCCCAGCTTCGAGCGCTTGGCGGTGGCGCCGGACATCACCCCTTTCGAGGTGGAAACGATCGCGATGCCGAGACCGTTGAGGACGCGCGGGATGTCATCGGAGCCGGCGTAAACGCGGCGGCCCGGCTTGGAGACGCGCTTGAGGTCGGTCAGCACGGGGCGACCATCGACGTAGCGGGCCTTGACCTTGATTTCGGGAAACGAGCCTTCGGTGACGACCTCGTAGTTCCAGATGTAGCCTTCCTCCTGGAGGATCTTGGCGATGTCGGCCTTGATCCGGGAGTAGGGAGCGGTGAATTCCTCGTTGCCGGCCCGGCAGCAGTTCTTGAAGCGGGTCAGGAAGTCGGAAATGGGATCGGAAAGAACAGCCATGGTATTGCTTTCGTTATAGGGGTCTTCGTTTTAGGCGGCAGCCCCTTCTTCGGCGGCCTTGGCGGTGTCACGGAACGGCATGCCCAGCTCGGCGAGCAGCGACTTGCCTTCCTCGTTGGTCTTCGCGGTGGTCACGAAGATCAGGTCGAAGCCGATCTGGCGCTTGATCTGGTCGAGCTCGATCTCCGGGAAAATCGACTGGTCGGCGAATCCGACGGCGTAGTTGCCACGGCCGTCGAAGCCCTTCGGGCTGATGCCGCGGAAGTCGCGGATGTTCGGCGCGGTGACGTTGATGAAACGGTAGAGGAACTCCCACATGCGCTCGCCGCGCAGCGTGACGCGGGCGCCGAGGGGTTCACCGGCGCGCAGCTTGAAGTTCGCGACGGCCTTCTTCGAGAAGGTGATGGACGGCTTCTGCCCGGTGATCTTGGAGATCTCCGAAACGGCGTCATCGACGGCGACCTTGCGGTCGGGGGCCTTGCCCATGCACGAGGTCACAACGATCTTCTCGAGCTGGGGCACCTGGTGCGGATTGGTGTAGCCGTGCTTCTCCTTGAGAGCCGGCACCACCTTGTCCTTGTAGTGTTGTAGCAGGATTGGGGTGCTCATTTTGGTTTAAGCGGGTCAGCGCTGTTGATGGTTTGCGCTTAAGCGCGGGCGGACGTCCCTGACGGGAGATCAGCCCAGTTTTTTCACATTGGAAATATGGACGGGACCGTCCTGCTCGAGGAGTCCCCCATCGGGATTCTGCTCGGAGCGGCGGGTCGCCTTCTTGATCTTGCGGGCGCCTTCGACGATCACCTGTTGCTTGGCGGCATTGACGGCGAGGACCTTGCCTTGCTTGCCCTTGTGGTTGCCGGCGATGATTTCAACCTCATCACCCTTTTTGACGTGAGTCTTCATGGAAAACGGTGGCGGCTTGGGGTTCAGAGGACCTCCGGGGCCAGGGACACGATCTTCATGAACTGTTTTTCACGAAGCTCGCGGGCCACGGGACCGAAAATGCGGGTGCCCTTGGGGTTGTTGTCCTTGTCGATGACGACGATGGCGTTGTTGTCGAAGCGCAGCACCGAACCGTCGGAGCGGCGGATCGGAGCGGCGGTGCGCACCACCACGGCCTTGACGACCGAACCCTTCTTGACCGAGGCGGTCGGGATCGAGTCGCGCACGTGCGCAGTGATGATGTCGCCGACGTTGGCGATGCGCGAGCGGGTGCCGAGCACACCGATCATCTTGGCGGAACGGGCACCGGTATTGTCGGCGACCGAGACGAGGGATTCCATTTGGATCATGGCAGGAGTGGTAAAAGCTGAAATGCTGAGAACCTGAAATGCTGAAATTGAGAGTGGGTGCCGAGCTGCCGGGTTTCAGCTTTTCAGCATTTCCGCGTTTCAGTCTTTATTCGATCAGTGGCTCAGGACCTCGGCGAGAGCCCAGCACTTGGTCTTGGACATCGGACGGGTCTCGACGATGCGGACCTTGTCACCGATCTTGGCGGCGCCTTCCTCGTCGTGGACGTAGTACTTCTTGGACCGCTTGACGATCTTCTTGAACTGCGGGTGCGGAACGCGGGCGACGTGCTCGACGACGATGGTTTTGTTCATCTTGTCGGACACGACCACGCCGACGCGGGTCTTGCGGAGGTGCGGACGGGAGTCCTCTTGAGTCTCGCTCATGGCTGAAAAAATTTAGAGGTCAGGGAATTCAGCCCTCCTGGCGGGCATTGAGGTAGGTCATGGCCCGGGCGATGTCCCGGCGAACCGTGCGGATGCGAGCGGTGTTCTCGAGCTGACCGGTGGTCTGCTGGAGCTTCAGCGCGAAGCCTTCCTCCTTGAGCTCGCCGATCTTGGCGGTCAGCTCCTTGGCGGTCAGCTCGGCGAAAGGATGTTTCTTGGTCGAGGCCATGATGTGGATCAGGAATGGGGATTGCGGACGACGAAACGGGTGGGCACGCCGAGCTTGTAGGAGGCGAGGCGCATGGCTTCGCGGGCCTGGCTTTCCGGCACGCCGGCAACCTCGAAGAGCATGTTGCCGGGGCGCACGACGGCCACCCAGGCTTCGACGGCACCCTTACCTTTACCCATCCGGGTTTCCGGCGGGCGGGAGGTGATCGACTTGTGCGGGAAGATGCGGATCCAGACCTTACCCTTACGCTTGAGGTAACGGTTGATCGCGATCCGGCAGGCTTCGATCTGGCGGTTGGTCATCCAGCCGCGACCGAGGCATTGGAGTCCGAAGTCACCGAAGGCGACGGTGGTGCCGCGCTGCGCGTTGCCGGCGCGGCTGCCACGGTGGCTCTTGCGGAACTTCGTGCGTTTGGGCATCAAAGGCATGACGGGGTCCTCCTAAAATCAGTTTGAGTTTCGTGTTCGGGCTCAGGCTTGCGGAGCGGGAGCGTTGTTGCGGGGACGACGCGGGCCGCGGTCGCGGCGCTCGCCACCGGGCGGCGGGGTGCGGTCGGCGTCCTCCTTCTTGTTGATCCAGCACTTGATGCCGATCACGCCGTAAACCGTGCGGGCTTCGGCAAAACCGTAGTCGAGCGGCACGCGCAGCGTCTGGAGCGGCACCTTGCCCTGGCGATACCATTCGGCACGGGCGATGTCGGCACCACCGAGACGGCCGGCGCAGCGGATCCGGATGCCGTCGGCACCGAAGTCCATGGTAGTCTGCACGGCGCGCTTCATGGCGCGGCGGAAGGAGATCCGGCGCTCGAGCTGGATGGCGACCTGCTCGGCGACGAGCTGGGCGTCGAGCTCCGGCTTGCGGATTTCAACGATGTCGATCTTGACGTTGTTGTTGTTGCAGATCTTGGCGAGGTCGTTGGTCATGCGCTCGATCTCCGAACCCTTGCGGCCGATGATCAGGCCCGGACGGGAGGTGTGGAGCGTGACGCGGACGCTGGCCCAGGCGCGCTCGATGACGACCTTCGAGAGGGCGGCGAACTGCAGGCGGTCCTTGATGTACTTCCGGATCTTGAGGTCCTCGTGAAGTTTCTCGGTGTAGTCCTTGCCGGACGCATACCACTTGGAGCGCCAGTCCTTGTTGACGGCGAGACGGAATCCGATTGGGTTGACTTTCTGGCCCATAATGAAAAGTGCGTTGCGGGGTTTCGTGGGTTCAGGCTTCGGCCTTGGCGGACACGTGGACCCGCTTCTTCTTCGAGGTTTCCTCCGGAGCTTCCGCGAGGGTGATGAAAATGTGGCTGGTGCGCTTGAGGATGCCGCCGGCGGATCCGCGGGCACGCGGCTGGAAGCGCTTGAGCACCGGACCGGCACCGACCACCGCTTCCTTGACGACGAGCTCGTCGGCATTCAGCGCGAAGTTGTTCTCCGCGTCGGCGACGGCCGTCTTGAGGGTCTTGTTGATCAGGAACGCCGCCTTCTTGGGAGTGAAGGCGAGGATATCGAGGGCGGCGGAAACAGGAAGACCCTGGATTTCGCGCGCCACGTCACGTGCCTTCTTCGGCGAGACGCGGACGAATTTGCTGGTGCTCTTGACTTCCATCGGAATTGAAGGTGAAGGGTTGGCTGGGCCTGGACGGTTATTCGGTTTCGAGAATGGCAAGGTCGCCGACACGCACCGGTCCCTGGCCGGGATCGAGCGTTTCGACGAAGGCACCGGCCACCGACGATCGGACGTCGGCGATGATGGCGGTGCCGTAAGGTTGGTCGCCCCGGTAGAGGCGGTAGGTGGAGCCGATCCGGGTTTGCTGCCGCTCGCCGACATTGAAGACGAGGAGGCCGCTTTCGGAATCGATGCTCATGACGTTGGCACGGCTGGCCGTGCCGGACGCCTGAGCGGCGGGGGCGGGCTTGTGGCGCAGTCCGAGGACGACGTCAAGCTCTCTCATGGCGGATTCGACACGAAGTCTCGCATCGGGATCCGCGGCCACCGCCTGGCGGAGATAATCGGTCACCGCGGCGGTCAGGTTGCCGGCGGCGGACTCGACCTTGGCGGTGCGCTCTTCGAGCAGGACCCGGTCGGAAACGGCGTCGACCAGGCGGTCGTCGCCGCCTTCAAGCAGGCTGCCTCCGAGGGCGTTGAGGCGGACCCGGATTTCGGCCAGCTGCTCGGACGCTTCCTTTTCCGCACGGTTGGCGGAGGCGAGCGCGTCCTTGAGCGACTGGTTCTCCGATTGCAGGTCGGCGATGACGCCCTGCAGCCGCTCGCTATCCACCCCCTGCCCCACGGCGGCGCCCGTCTGCAGTCCGAGGACGGCAGCAGCGATGGCGATGGCACGCGGGGTGTTCATGGGAGCGGAAACGGAGAGCGGGATGGATTACTTCTTACCGATGCCGCCGTGGGCACGGAAGATGCGGGTCGGGGCGAATTCGCCGAGCTTGTGGCCGACCATGTTTTCGGTGACGTACACCGGCACGAAGGTCTTGCCGTTGTGGACGGAGAAGTTGAGGCCGACGAAGTCGGGCGTGATCATCGACTTGCGGCTCCAGGTCTTGATCGGCTTCTTGTCGTTGGTCTCGACGGCCTTGTCGATTTTCGCGAGGAGCTTCTGATCGACGAACGGGCCTTTCTTGAGGGAACGTGACATGATTTTCGAGAGTAGGAGTTAGGCTCAGCGCTTCTTGTTTTTGCGGCGCTCGACGATGAAGGTACTGGACGGCTTCTTCGGATTGCGGGTCTTCTCGCCCTTCGCGTGGCCCCAGGGGCTGAGAAGGTGCTGGCGGCCACCACCGGACTTCGACTTGCCCTCACCACCACCGTTCGGGTGGTCGACGGGGTTCATGCACATGCCGCGGACGGTCGGGCGGGTGCCCTGCCAGCGGGTGCGGCCGGCCTTGCCTGAAACTTCGTTCATGTGGTCGCGGTTGCCGACCTGGCCGACGGTGCAGTAGCACCGGGCGTTGAAGCGGCGGATCTCACCGGAGGGCATCTTGACCAGCGCGAAGTCACCATCGCGGTTGGAAAGGATGGCCTGCTGACCGGCGGCGCGGGCCACCTTGCCACCGGAGCCGGGAATCAGCTCGATGTTGTGGATGGCGGTGCCGAGCGGCACTTCCGAGAGCGGCAGCGCGTTGCCGGGCTTCGGGGCGGCCTTTTCACCGGCCATCACCTTGGCGCCGACTTCGAGACCGACCGGAGCGAGGATGTAGCTCTTCTGGCCGTCCTCATACTGGATGAGGGCGATGCGGCAGGTGCGGTTCGGATCGTACTCGATGCCAAGGACTTCGGCGGCGACGTCGTGCTTGCGGCGCTTGAAGTCCACCATGCGGTAGTGGCGCTTGTGGCCACCGCCGATGTGGCGGGTGGTGATCCGTCCGGTGTTGTTGCGGCCGCCGCTCTTCTTGAGCGGGCTGAGCAGGGACTTCTCCGGGGTCTTCTTCGTGATTTCGTCGAAGCCGGGAAGCACCTTGTAGCGCTGGGGCGGCGTGAGGGGTCTGAACTCCTTGAGAGGCATGGCTCGTTAGGGTGTTAGGCTTTGGAAAAGCAGGTGAAAGTTGGTGTTTTAGACGAGATCGAGGTTTTCGCCCTCCTTGAGGCGGACGATGGCCTTCTTCCAGTGGGCGGTGCGGCCGGAGTCGGCGCGACGCTGGCGCTTGAGCTTGCCGGTCTGATTGAGGGTGCGGACGGCCGCCACCTTCTTGCCCAGCAGGCTTTCGACGGCCTTGGCGATCTCGATCTTGTTGGCCCGGCGATCCACCTCGAGGACAACCTCGTTGTTCAGCTCGTTGAGCATGGTGGCCTTCTCCGAGACACGGACGTTTTTGATGACTTGATAAAGGTCTTTCATGGCGCGTTTCAGCGGATGGGCTTCAGGCGGTGCGGTTGGCGAGGGTTTCAAGCGCGTCCTCGACGAGGAGCACGGTGTTGGCGTGAAGGAGTTCCTCGACGTTGACGCTGTCGGCGGTGACCAGGGTGGCCCAGCCCACGTTGCGGGCGGCCAGGTAGGTCGTGTCGTCGAAGCTCTTGGCGACGACCAGCACCTTCTTCGGATCCGCCTCGGCGGAGACCGTGGAAATGAAGGACTTGGTCTTGCCGTCGGCGATCGAGAACGAGTCAATGGTCTTCAGGTTTCCGGCATCGATGATATCGGCCAGCACACGGCGCAGCGCGAGGCGGCGGGTGTTCTTGGTGACCTTCTTCGAGTAGTCGCGCGGACGCGGACCGAAGACGACGCCGCCGCCCACGAAGATCGGGGCGCGCTTGTCGCCGTGGCGGGCGTTGCCGGTGCCCTTCTGGCGGTAGATCTTCTTGTTGTTGCCGCGGACTTCGCCACGGGTCTTGGTGTTCGCGGAACCGGTGCGGCGGTTGGCACGGTAGGCGGTCACGAGGTCGTGGACGGCCTGGGAGCCCTTGCCTTCCTCGGCCAGCGTGATCTTGGCGGCCTTGGCGTCGTCAGCAGTGAAAACTTTGGCGGACATGGTGATTCAGGATGGTTGGCGCCGGGTCGGAACTCAGGCGGTCTTCTTCTTGGCGGGGCGGACGGTGACGTAGCCACCCTTGTGGCCGGGGACGTTACCGGAAACGAGGATCACATTGTCCTCCGGACGAACGGCCACGATCTTGAGGTTCTGCGTGGTGCGGCGGTCGGTGCCCATGTGACCGGGCATCTTCTGGTTCTTCCACACGCGGCCGGGGGTCGAGCCCGCGGCGATGGCGCCGGTCCGGCGGTGCATCATGGAACCGTGGGTCTGCTTGAGGCCCCCGAAGTTGTAGCGTTTGTAAACACCCTGGAAGCCGCGGCCCTTGGTGGTGCCGATGACATCGACCCACTGGCCGGCCTCAAAGAGCTCGGCGCCCGGGTGTTCGGTCGGGACTTCCTCGCCTTCGGCGAAACGGAACTCCTGCACCTTGTATTTCGGGCCGGCCCCGTGCTTCTTGAAGTGACCGAGGGCGGGCTTGCCGACGCGGAATTCCTTCTTGTCGTCGTAGCCGACCTGGACCGCGCTGTAGCCGTCCTTCTCGACGGTCTTGGTTTGCACGATCTGGTTGCCGCCGACTTCGATCACGGTGACGGGGATCATCGACTGGCTTTCCTCGTCAAACAGACGGGTCATGCCGAGTTTCTTTCCGAGTAGTCCGAGAGACATGGCTTCTTGGATTTGAGATTTGAAATTTGAGATTTGAAATTCGTCGCGTGGCGACGGCTCAGATGCGGATGGCGATGTCGACGCCGGCGGGCAGGTTGAGCTTCTTGAGCTCGTCCACCGTGCGGGCGGTCGGGTCGACGATGTCGAGCACGCGCTTGTGGGTGCGGACTTCGAATTGTTCGGCCGACTTCTTGTTCACGTGCACGGAACGGTTCACCGAGAACTTCTCGATGTGGGTCGGAAGCGGAATCGGACCAGCCACCTTGGCGCCGGTGCGCTTGGCGGTCTCGACGATCTCCAGGGCGGAACGATCGATGGCGCGGTGATCGAAAGCCCGGAGGCGGATGCGGATCTTCTGGTTTTCCATGGTGTCGGAACGGTGGCGGTTGATTCTTTGAGGATGGTTTGGATCAGCGATCGTTGACGATCTCGTCGACGATGTTCTGGGGGACCTGCTCGAAGTGCGAGGGGGTCATGGAGTAAGAGGCGCGTCCGGAGGACAGAGTGCGGACGGCGGTCGAGTAGCCGAACATTTCCTTCAGCGGCACGGCGGCGTGGATGATGGCGAGGTTGCCCTTGGTTTCCATCTGGCCGATGTGGCCGCGGCGGCGGGAAAGGTCACCCATCACGTCGCCCTGGTAGTCGTCCGGAGTGGAAACCTCGACGCCCATGATGGGCTCGAGGAGCACCGGCGAGGCTTTCTTGAAGCCGTCGCGCATGGCGAAGATGGCCGCCATGGTGAAGGCGTTCTCGTTCGAGTCGACTTCGTGGAACGAGCCGCCGAGGACATCGACGTGCACATCGACCACGGGATAGCCGGCGACGATGCCGTTGCTCATGGACTGCTGCACGCCCTTGATCACGGCGTTGTGGAAATCCTTGGGAATCTCGCCACCGACAATCAGGTTCTCGATGGTCAGGCCCTTGCCCTTTTCGTTGGGCTTCATCCGCAGACGGACGTGGCCGTATTGGCCGCGGCCGCCGGATTGCTTGACCAGCTTGCCCTCGCCATCGGCACCGGCAGTGATGGTCTCGCGGTAGGCGATCTGCGGGGCGCCGGTGTTGGCCTCCACCTTGAACTCGCGACGCAGGCGGTCGACGATGATCTCGAGGTGCAGCTCGCCCATGCCGGAAATGATGGTCTGGCCGGTGTCCTCGTCGGTTTTCACCACGAAGGTCGGATCTTCCTCGGACAGACGAACCAGCGCGTTGGCGAGCTTTTCCTGGTCGGCCTTGGTCTTCGGCTCGACGGCCATGGAAATGACCGGCTCGGGGAAACTCGGAGGCTCGAGGACGACCTCGTAGCCGGGAGCGGCAAGCGTGTCACCGGTCTGGACGTTCTTGAGGCCCACCATCGCGGCGATGTCGCCGGCGTGGCAGACATCGATGTCCTGGTGGGAGTCCGACTGGATCTGGATCAGACGGCCGACGCGCTCGCTCTTGCGGGTGCGCGGGTTGTAGATCGTGTCGCCCTTGCGGACCACGCCGGAATAGACGCGGAAGAAGACCAGCTTTCCGACGAACTTGTCGGCCCAGAGCTTGAAGGCGAGGGCGCAGAACTTGCCGCTGTCGGTCGTCGGGACCGTGATCGCCTCGTCTTCGTCGTCGGGGTTCATGCCGACCGCGGACGGGATGTCGAGCGGGCTGGGAAGGTAGTCGAGAACGGCATCCAGCAGGTATTGGACGCCCTTGTTCTTGAAAGCGGAGCCACCGGCGACGGGAATCAGCTGGTTGGCGATGGTGCAGCGGCGCAGGGCCTGCTTCACGTCCTCGAGGGTGATTTCCTCTTCGAGGAGGAACTTTTCGCCGAGGGCTTCGTCGTGATCGGCCACGGCGGAAACGAGTTCCTCGTAGGCTTCCTCGGCGATCGCCGCCTGGTCGGCGTCGAGGTCCTTGATTTCGTAGGTCGATCCGAGGACTTCGCTGTCCGAGTAGAGGACGGCCTTGCGGTTGATGACGTCGATCTGGCCGCGGAGGCTGTCTTCGGAGCCGATCGGGATCAGGATGCGGACCGGGGTGGCGTTGAGCTTCTCGCGGATCTCATCGACCACGCTTTGGAAGTTCGCGCCGACGCGGTCCATTTTGTTCACGAAGACCACGCGCGGGACCTTGTATTTGGTCGCCTGGCGCCAGACGGTCTCGGTTTGCGGCTGGACGCCGGCCACGCCGCAGAAGACGACGATGGCTCCGTCCAGGACGCGGAGGGAACGCTCGACCTCGGCGGTAAAGTCGACGTGCCCAGGGGTATCGATGATGTTGACGCGGTGCTTGACCCCGTCGAACAGCTTGAACATCCCCTCCTCCTCGTGCTGCCACCAATCGGCGGTGACGGCGGCGGAGGTGATGGTGATGCCGCGCTCGCGCTCCTGCTCCATCCAGTCGGTGGTGGCAGCGCCGTCGTGGACCTCGCCGATCTTGTGGATCATCCCCGTGTAGAAGAGGATCCGCTCGGTCAGCGTGGTCTTGCCGGCGTCGATGTGCGCCGCAATCCCGATGTTCCGAGTCCGCTCAAGCGGAAACGGGCGATCAGGACTATGGACGGCGGAGCTCATCGGTGGGGTGCGAAAAATCGGCGGCTAGGGCGGATTACCAGCGGAAGTGGGCGAAGGCGCGGTTGGCCTGGGCCATCTTGTGAACGTCGTCACGCTTGCGGACCGAACTGCCCTGGTTGTTGGCGGCGTCCTTGATTTCGTTGGCGAGGGCGACGTGCATCGGGGTGCCCTTGCGGTTGCGGGCGTAGCCCACGATCCAGCGGAGGGCGAGCGACTCGGACCGGTCGGCGGCGACTTCGAGCGGCACCTGGTAGGTGGCACCACCGACGCGGCGGCTCTTGACCTCGACGCGCGGCTTGGCGTTCTCGATGGCGCGGGTGACGACTTCGAGCGGATCGACGGTGTCGACCCCTTCGTTGGCCTTGTCGATGGCAGCGTAAACAATACGCTCGGCGAGCGAGCGCTTGCCGTCACGCATCACCTTGCAGATGAGGTGGCCGACGAGTGGGCTGTCGTAGCGGGAATCGCGACGATCGGGCTTGGTGAAGATTCGCTTGCGGCGGGACATGATGAAATCGTGTTGGTCGTTTCAGGAAATTACTTCTTGTCCGCCTTCGGGCGCTTGGCGCCGTACTTCGAGCGGCCCTGGCGACGCTTGTCGACGCCGAGGGTATCGAGAGCACCGCGGACGATGTGGTAGCGGACACCCGGAAGGTCCTTCACCCGGCCACCCCGCACGAGGACGATGGAGTGCTCCTGGAGATTGTGGCCTTCACCGCCGATGTAGGCGATGACTTCGTATCCGTTGGTGAGGCGCACCTTGGCGACTTTCCGGAGAGCCGAGTTCGGCTTCTTGGGCGTCCGGGTCATGACCTGGAGACAGACGCCGCGACGCTGCGGGCAATTGGCCATGGCCGGGGACTTCGATTTCTCGACCGGCACGTGACGGCCCTTGCGGACAAGCTGATTGATGGTCGGCATAGATTCCTGCGGGGTTTGCGATGTTTGCTTTTGGAACGTGACTTCCGGAGCGCACCGACCACCGGCGAGATTTCCCTCGCAGGAGCCTTTTTTCCGGTGCTGCACCCGATAGTTTTGGAGATTCTTAGGCACCCTGACGTGCAGGGTGCGGATGTGGGGGCGCAGAGACTACCCGGGAAGCTCCACCTGACAAGCCCTGATTTGGAAATTTTTTGGTCATGCCGAATCCCTTGGGTTTTCAGGAAATCACGGCACTTTGGAGGGCTTCCGGCGGAGCGATTTTTCGCGCTCGAGTCCCTCGCAGAAAGATTGCGCGCACGGAAGCGCCGTGGATACTCCACGCCACCACCCCATCGATCCATGAAATTGCTTCGTTTCCTCGCCATCCCTGCCGCCGCCGCGGCCGGCCTGATCCTCAGCTCCTGCAGCACGGTGAATACCGGCACACCCGGAACCTCGTTTTCCTTCGACCCGAAGGTGACCAAGCCGACCAACACCTCGGCGACGAAGGTCTACCTCAGCACCGGCGCCCAGAAAATCTACGTCGTCGAGGGCGATAAGGTCCTGCTCGCCAGCCCGGCCTGCGTCGGCACCGCCGCCACCCCCACCCCGAAGGGCACCTTTCCGATCCGTAACAAGGTCAAATACCGCCGCCGCGCGAGCAGTCCGGGGGCGGGTTATCCGATGACCTATTGGATGGAGTTCTCCAGTCCCGCCTACGGCATGCACTGGGGCTTCGTGAAGCCCTACCCCGCCACCCACGGCTGCGTCCGCCTGCCGCTCAACACCGCCCGCAAGATGTTCGACATGGTGCAGGTCGGCACCAGGGTGAACGTCGCCTCCAGCCAGCCGTGGGACAACACGGTGGGCAAAAGCCTGCCCCGCCTCGACGACGGCCCGCTGCCGAACCCGCCGAATTCCTACCTCAACGGACCGCAGGTTTTCAAAGACCAGGACCAGGGCAAGATGTGGAATTTCTGAGCGGGTCGGACATTTCGATCCAAGCTTCTAAAAGAGAGGCGCTGCGGGTTCGCAGCGCCTCTTTTGCGGGATGTGAACCGGATTTCCCGCAGGGACCCAGAGGAACGGCAGGAGGTCGCAGAGGTTCGATGGAGCAGAGATCGAACATTTCCACCCCCCCGAGCGTTATCCGCTTCTTCGAGGCCATCGAAGCCTTTGGACCGCTCGGGAAAACAAATCCCATCCGTTTCTCGATGACCTCCTGCCCCTCCTCTGCGGCTCTGCGGCTCTGCGGCTCTGCGGCTCTGCGGCTCTGCGGCTCTGCGGCTCTGCGGCTCTGCGGCTCTGCGGCTCTGCGGCTCTGCGGCTCTGCGGCTCTGCGGCTCTGCGGTAAATGAAGCCGCTTACCCACCCACAAAAAAAGCCCCGCGTTTCCGCGGAGCCTTGGTTTGAACGAGGCGATCTTCCCGATCAGGCCGGCAGCGGAGTCAGCTGACCGAGGGCGGCCACCAACTCGCGGGCTTCGCGGCGCCAGCGGTTGAGCGCCTTGCCGGACATGTCGGCTTTTTCCGCGATCGCATGCTCCAGCTCGTGGTAGGCCGCGGAAAGCTTCTCTTGCAGATCATGAACCGTCGCCAGCGCCTTGTCACAGACCGAAACCCCGTTTTCCTGGATGTGCGCGAGGCGCTCCTCCGCACGGCGGCGGGCTTCGGCAATTTCGGCCAGGGCGATCTTTTCCTCGGGCACCATGCGCAGGTCGGAAACCAGGCCGAGCTTCGAAAGCAGCCAGATCGCCCATTTGGTCGGATCCCAGTTCCAGGCCTTCACGCCGTTGCGGTAGTCGTGCTGGAAGGCGTGGTGAAAGTTGTGGTAGCCCTCGCCAAAGGTGAAGAGCGCCATGATCGCGCTGTCGCGGGCGCTGTTCTTCGAGGAATAGGGCTGGCGGCCGATGGTGTGGCAGAGGCTGTTGATGAAGAAGGTGCACTGCTGGACCACGAACACCCGCAGCGCGCCGGCGATCAGGAACCCCCCGAGGGCACCCAGCGGACCGCCATGGAGGTAACCGAGCGCGGCGGGCAGCGCGAGCCCCACGCCGAGGGCGATCAGCTTGTCATAGCGGTGCTGCCACATGACGAGCTTGTCCTTGCGGAGGTCGGCCACGTTGTCGAGCGGAGGCTCCGGCAGGACCTTGAACAGGATCCACCCGATGTGGGCCCAGAAGAAGCCGTTCTGAATGTTGTAGGGATCGTCGTCGTGATCGACGTGCTTGTGGTGCCGGCGGTGATCCGACGCCCAGTTGAGCACGGAATTTTCGAAGGCACAGGCACCGAACACCAGCGTGAACAGGCGGACCGGCCACTTCGCCTTGAAGGAAAGGTGGGAAAACAGGCGATGATACCCGAGCGTGATGCTCATCCCCGTTGCCAGAGAATAAAAAGTGAACATCCCGATCTGGAAACCGTTGACGCCGTGTTTCCAGATGAAAATCGGCGCCGCGATAATCGCAACGAGGGTGACAATAAGAAGGAAAGCCGTGTTGATCCAATCAACGCGCTTGTAGGGAACTCGAAGGGCCATGAACTTGAAGGTAAAAAAGAATGCCAGATCAAAAGCTGACGCGGCGGAAACCTACAGGCCGAAACCGCCTTTGCTAGCACCAACTTCATTCTTCTGCTGAAATTGAGTCGCGATTGACGCAAGCGAAGAGGGCGTCGCCGGAACCGATGCTCCCCGCTTCGCCTGAAAACGTCACCTCCTTCACCACTCAAGACCGCCGCTTTACCCCATCGGGGCATCACCGCCGGCACCTCCGCCACTGTGGGAACTTCCGAGTCCCAAGAAACGGAGAATCCAACATCCGTCAACCTTCACGCACCACTCCAGCAATTCAAGGAATGCTGGCGGACAGGGAGGGATTCGAACCCTCGGTACTCTTTCGAGCACACACGCTTTCCAGGCGAGCCCATTCGACCACTCTGGCACCTGCCCTGCGGAAGGGCGCGCACCCTAGGGGCCGCTGCCAGCCTTGGCAAGAGAATCTGTCGACTTTGAAAAACCGCCCGCGCAGGTCGTCGCAGCGCGACAGCTTGTCCGCCGCAGGGCGCGCCAAAATGGCACTTCTGGAACCGCCACGAAACCCCGGATTTCCGCATGACACAGGCGCAAACCGCTGCGGCTGTGATGCTTGAGCCCCCCTCTCCCAGCCATGGCATAGCGCCTGCGAAAAGTGCGCCCAATCGATGGTGCCCGCCACCGGGCCGTCACTTACGCAATCCCAACCGCAGAATTTCTCATGTCCAAGATCCTCGGAATCGACCTCGGCACCACCAACTCCTGCATGGCCGTCATGGAAGGCGGCGAGCCGGTGGTCCTCGAAAACTCGGAAGGCGCCCGCACCACCCCGTCGGTGGTCGCCTTCACCAAGTCGGGCGAACGCCTCGTCGGCCAGGCCGCCAAACGCCAGGCCGTCACCAATCCCAAGAACACCATTTTCTCCGCCAAGCGCCTGATCGGCCGCAAGTTCTCGGAGCTGTCCGAGGCCGACAAGAAGATGCCCTACAAGATCGTCGCCGCCGCCAATGGCGACGCCCATATCGAGGTCGAAGTCGGCGGCGAAACCAAGACCTACTCGCCGCAGGAAATCGCCGCCATGGTTCTCGGCAAGCTCAAGGCCGATGCCGAAGCCAAGCTCGGCGAGACCATCACCTCCGCGGTGATCACCGTGCCGGCCTACTTCAACGACTCCCAGCGCAACGCCACCAAGGCCGCCGGTGAAATCGCCGGCCTTGAGGTGAAGCGGATCATCAACGAGCCCACCGCGGCCGCCCTCGCCTACGGGCTCGACAAGAAGTCCGACGAAAAGATCGCCGTCTATGACCTCGGCGGCGGCACCTTCGACATCTCCGTCCTCGAAATCGGCGACGGCGTGTTCGAGGTCATGGCCACCGATGGGGACACCCAGCTCGGTGGCGACGACTGGGACAACACGCTGATCCAGTGGATCGTCGACGAGTTCAAGAAGGACCAGGGCATCGACCTCTCCAACCAGCCGGACGCCCTCCAGCGGATCAAGGAGGAGGCGGAAAAGGCCAAGATCGCCCTTTCCTCCAGCCAGTCCTACGACATCAACCTGCCCTTCATCACCGCCGACCAGAACGGCCCGAAGCACATCCAGCTCAGCCTTTCCCGCTCGAAGCTCGAGCAGCTCACCGACGCCCTCTTCGAGCGCACCAAGAAGCCGGTGACCGACTGCCTCAAGGAAGCCGGCGTTTCCTCGTCGGACATCGATGAGCTGGTGCTCGTCGGCGGCATGACCCGCATGCCCAAGGTCATCGAGACCGCCAAGCAGCTCGCCGGCAAGGAACCCCACCGCGGCGTGAACCCGGACGAAGTCGTCGCCATCGGCGCCTCGATCCAGGGCGGCGTGCTCCAGGGCGACGTGAAGGACGTGCTCCTGCTCGACGTGACTCCGCTCACGCTTTCCATCGAAACGGAGGGCTCGCGCGCCACGCCGATGATCGAGCGCAACACCACCATCCCCGCCAAGAAGTCGCAGATCTTCTCCACCGCCTCCGACAACCAGCCGGCCGTGGACATCCGCATCTGCCAGGGCGAGCGCCCGATGTTCTCCGACAACAAGCTGCTCGGAAACTTCAAGCTCGACGGCATCGCTCCGGCCCGCCGCGGCGAGCCGCAGATCGAGGTCACCTTCGACATCGACGCCAACGGCATCCTCCACGTCTCCGCCAAGGACAAGCAGTCCGGCAAGGAACAAAAGATCTCCATCCAGGGCTCGTCCGGTCTTTCCGATGACGAAATCGAGAAGGCCAAGAAGGACGCCGAGTCCCACGCCGAAGAGGACAAGAAGCGCGTCGAAGCCGTCGACACCAAGAACAAGGCCGAGCACCTCGTCTTCCAGGTCGAAAAGCAACTCGCCGAACTCCCGGCCGAAGCGCCCGCCGAACTCAAGAGCGGCATCCAGGCCAAGGTCGATGCGGTGAAGGATGCGCTCAAGAACGACGACCTCGACGCCATCAAAACCGCCACCAGCACCCTTGAGGAGGCCCTGACCGAGCTCTACAACGCCGCCCAGCAGGCCCAGGCCGCCGCCGGTGCCGGTGCCGCCCAGCCGGACATGAATCCGGGCGGAAACGAAGGCCCCTCCGACGAACCCAAGCCCGCCAAGGGCAAGGTCGTCGATGCCGAGGTGGTCGATAACGACTGAACGTGACGGTGGCTTCCAGTCGCGGAACCGCCAGCCCACCAAGATGACCCTCGCCTCCAAACACGAGCGCCTTTCCGGGCTTCGCCCGCTGTCGCCGGCAGCGGTGCGCAGCCTCGCGGAGGCGTGGGAGGTGAGGATGATCTACGAGTCGAACTCGATCGAGGGCAACTCGCTCACGCTGCGCGAAACGGAGATCGTCCTCAGCAAGGGCGTCACCGTTTCCGGCAAGCCGCTCAAGGACCACCTCGAAGCGGTCAACCTCTCCAAGGCCTGGGAGCGCCTGAAAGCCCTCGCCCTCCCCGCCACGGAGCTCACCGAGCGCGACCTGCTCGACCTCCACGAGATCATCATGGGCGGCATCGACGAGTCCGGTGCCGGCAGCTACCGCACCTCCGCCGTCCGCATCGCCGGCTCGAACCACGTGCCGCCGAACGCGGTCAAGGTGCCCGACCTGATGGCGGACCTCTTCGCCGACTTGTCCGCCGATCCGGTCGAGCGCGCCGCCCGTCTTCACCACGGCGTTTCCGCCATTCACCCCTTCAACGATGGCAACGGTCGCGCCGCGCGGCTGGCGATGAACTTCGTGTTGATCGCGGCCGGCTACCCGCCCGTCTCCATTTCGCCCGAGATCCGCGGCGAATACTACGCGGCGCTCGAAGCGGCCGACGCCGGCGACTTCGCCACCTGGCAGGCCTTCATTTCCCGGCATGTCGAAGCCGAACTCGATATCTGGCTCGACGCCCTCACTGAAAACTAGACGCTTTCCGCCCCGCATCAGCGTGCGGGGCGGCTTTCAACCAACAACCAAACCAACAGAAACCAACAACATGGCTAGCATCCAACCCCTCGGTCAACGCGTGCTCGTGAAGCGCCTTGCGGCTGACGAAGTGTCCGCCGGCGGCATCGTGCTCCCCGACACCGCGAAGGAAAAACCGCAGGAGGCCGAAGTCACCGCGCTCGGCACCGGCGGCAAGGACGACAACGGCAACGACTTCGTGTTCACCGTCAAGGTGGGCGACAAGGTCCTCATCTCCAAGTACGGCGGCACCGAAGTGAAGATCGACGGCGAGGAACTTCTGATCCTCTCCGAGTCCGACATCCTCGGCATCGTTTCCTGAGCGACAACCACCTAACATTCACCATCTACCATCTTTAGAGATATGGCCAAACAACTGCAATTCGACGAAGACGCCCGCCACAATCTGCTGCGCGGCGTTGAGAAGCTCGCCAAGGCCGTCAAGGCCACCCTCGGCCCGGCGGGCCGCAACGTGATCCTCGACAAGAAGTTCGGTTCCCCGACCATCACCAAGGACGGTGTCTCGGTCGCCAAGGAGATCGAACTCGACGATCCCTACGAAAACATGGGCGCCCAGCTCATCCGCGAAGTCTCGAGCAAGACCTCGGACATCGCCGGTGACGGCACCACCACCGCGACCGTACTCGCCGAGGCCATCTACAAGGAAGGCCTCCGCAACGTGACCGCCGGTGCCAACCCGATCAGCCTCCAGCGCGGCATCATGAAGGCCACCGAGGCCATCGTCGGCAAGCTGCGCGAGATCTCCAAGGAAGTCTCCGACACCAAGGAAATCGCCCAGGTCGCCACCGTTTCCGCCAACTGGGACACCGAGATCGGCAACATCATCGCCGAGGCGATGGACAAGGTCGGCAAGGACGGCACCATCACCGTGGAGGAAGCCAAGGGCATCGAAACCACCCTCGACGTGGTGGAAGGCATGCAGTTCGACAAGGGCTACCTTTCCCCGTACTTCGTGACCGATGCGGAGACGATGGAAGCCAACCTCGAGAACGCCTACATCCTCATCCACGAGAAGAAGATCTCGAGCCTCAAGGACATGCTCCCGCTGCTCGAAAAGGTGGCCAAGACCGGCCGCCCGCTGCTCGTGATCGCGGAAGACGTCGAAGGCGAGGCCCTTGCCACCCTGGTGGTGAACAAGCTGCGCGGCATCCTCAACATCGCGGCCGTCAAGGCCCCGGGCTTCGGCGACCGCCGCAAGGCCATGCTTGAAGACATCGCCATCCTCACCGGTGGCAAGGTCATCACCGAAGACCTCGGCATCAAGCTCGACTCCGTGGGCCTCGAGGACCTCGGCGAAGCCAAGCGCATCACCATCACCAAGGAAAACACCGTCGTCGTCGAAGGCGCCGGCACTTCCGAAGGCATCACCGGCCGCGTGAACCAGATCCGCCGCCAGATCGAGGAAACCTCCAGCGACTACGACCGTGAGAAGCTCCAGGAGCGCCTCGCCAAGCTCGCCGGCGGTGTGGCCGTCATCAACGTCGGTGCCGCCACCGAAACCGAGATGAAGGAAAAGAAGGCCCGCGTGGAAGACGCCCTGCACGCCACCCGCGCTGCGGTGGAAGAAGGCATCGTCCCCGGCGGTGGCACGGCGCTCATCCGCGCCCAGGCCCTCGTCGGCGAACTCGGCCTCAGCGGTGACGAGTCCACCGGTGCCGGCATCGTCGCCCGCGCCGTGGAATCCCCGCTCCGCCAGCTGGCCGCCAACGCCGGCCGCGAAGGCGCCCTCATCGTCGAGCGCGTCAAGAACGGCTCCGGCAACGAAGGCTACAACGTCGCCACCGACACCTACGAGGACCTCATCGCCTCCGGTGTGGTCGACCCGACCAAGGTCACCCGCTCGGCCCTGCAGAACGCCGCCTCCATTTCCGGCCTCCTGCTCACCACCGAGTGCCTCATCACCGACATCCCGGAGAAGGAAGCTCCGGCCGCCGGTGGTCACGACCACGGCATGGGCGGCATGGGCGGCATGATGTAAGCCATCCGTCAGTCCCACGACTTCCCAGGCCGGGCAGCTTCTGCTGCCCGGCCTTTTTTGCGCTCAGGTTTTCCGGTCATTTCCGCGAACGAAATCCGAGGCCGGGGAATGCATGAAGACGCCCCGGTCACCCGCCGGTCGGCGAAACCCAGTCCCAAAACCCATCCGGATGACCCAAGACCTCTCAAGCCTGCGGGCCCCGCGCCGCAGCCCGTGGAAACCGACGCCCCGCCTTCAAATCGGATCGGGAATCGCGGGATCGCTGCTGGCCCTGAGCCTCGGCATGGCTCCGCTTTCCGCGGAAATCCTGGTCCGCTCCAACGGCACCGACAGCGGCAGCTCGGAGGTGGGAATCCTGGCCGAGATCGATGCCTCCGGCAACGGCCTCAGCGCCACCGGCATCTGGTCGGTCACCGGCTCGTCCGGCGTGCCCGCCGCCTTCGGAGGCAGCGTGCGCGTGAAGTTCGATGCCATGAAGAACGTCAGCACCGAGGCCTCGACGCTCGGCGACAAGCTGGTCGATGGCAACGTGGACCGCGATGCGAATGGTTACATCGGCGTCGTGGATAATCCCAACGGCGGCGGCATCGGCACCGACGCCTCGAACCGAGAAGGCATCGCCATCCGTTTCGATGAAATCAACGGCATGCCCGCCGGCACGGGCGTGCGGATCACCCGACTGAATGTCCGCAACGTGGGCCGCGACGGGACGGATCCGGTCGGCACCGAGTCCTTCACCATCGTCAACCTCCAGACCCGCGAATTCCTGGAGGTGATCCCCACCGAAGGCAGCGAGGGCGACTTCGACGTCAGCTCTCTCAACCTCGTTCGCACCAGCGGCGATCCGGGTCCGGTGGCGGCGATCTTTTCCGGGGATACCGGCGGCTTCCGCATCGATGGCCTGAACTTCGCCATCCAGTCCGACGGTGGCGACCAGCCACCCTACATCGGCTCCTTCGTGGTCAATGACGCCCAGGTCTCGGCCGGCGACCCGGTCCGCCTCGCCTGGGACGTGCTGGGCGCCGACACGATCGAGATTTCCCCCGAACCCGGAGACGTGACGAGCCTGACGGATGGCTTCACCGTGGTGAATCCGGCGGCCTCCACCACCTACACGCTCACCGCCACCAACTCCGAGGGATCCAGTACTTCCACGCTGACCGTGCTGGTGGACCCCTCGCCTGCCACGCCGGAGGGTGTGGTCGAGGCCCACGGCATCCGCTACGTTTCCGGTGATCTCACCATCCTCGACCCGCCGCCGGCATCGGTCCGCGCCGGCGAGTCGGAGCGCTACAGCACGGTGCAGTTGGTTCCGGAAAAGGCCGGCATCACCCTCGATTCAGCAGTTGAGGTCGACCACCTCGTCGCCGGTCCCGTCACCATCCTCGGTGCCACGGGCAATGCCGGTGCCCTGCCCACCGGCGTGCTTCTCAACAGTTATCTCTTCCACGGCGACCTGCCGGCTGACGCGCCGCAGAGCACGCTGACGACCACCGTCACCTTCGATGCGCCCGTCGTCGGGCTCGCCTACCGCACCGGCACGGCTCCGTCCTCGGGCTTTGCCAACCGTCTTGAGGAAACCGACGTCGTCTTCGGTCTCGACGGGATGACCTTCGAGGACGAGTCGCTGTCACCCGATTCAGCCCTGCGCCGCAGCGCCGATGGCGAGGTGGTCGACGAGTTCTCGATCAGCCCGGATGGTCTCACGCTCACCGTGACCTTCCGTCTGCTCGGCGATGCGCCGAAGGTGATCGACGACCTGCGCGTGATCACCCGCGCCACGCCGGTCACGCCGCCGCCGGCCGCGCCGAACATCGTCGTGTTCCTCGCCGACGATATGGGCATCGGCGACACCAGCGCCTATCAGGATTGGTCGGGCCTCACGGACGCCCAGCAGATCGAAACGCCGGCCATGGACCGCCTGGCGGACCTGGGCGTGCGTTTCACCGACGCCCATGCGCAGAACCGCTGCACGCCCACGCGCTACGCGCTGATGACCGGCCGCTACGCCTGGCGGGCCGGCCTTTTGAACGGCGTGCTGATGGGCTCCGTGAAGCCCCCGCTGATCGAGCGCGAGCGGCCGACGCTGCCCGCCTTCCTCAAGGCCAACGGCTACGCCACGGGCATGGTCGGCAAGTGGCACATGGGCCTGGAATACCGGCAGGACGACGGCGCTCCCGCCCCCGGCTGGGACCAGGCCAGCTTCGCCACCCTGATGCGCGACACGCCGCTCGATCACGGCTTCGATTCCTTCTACGGCTTCTCCCGCTCGCACCTGACCTCGGGTCCCGATGGACAGGATGGAAACGGCCCGTCGCAATCGGTCGGACCGGGCTGGATCGCGGGTCGCCGCGTGGCTGGTGCCACCGGAAACGGCAAGCAGCTCGACGGCAGCTACGACTGGAACGAGATGGGTCAGACGATGCTCGATCAGGCGACCGGATTCATGCAGTCGCACATCGACCACCCGGCCGGGAGCCAGCGGCCGTTCTTCCTCTACTTCGCCTCGCACTCGAACCACGTGGTCTACTCGCCGGACACGGAAATCAACGGCATCCCGGTGGTCGGGGCAAGCCGCTGGAAGGACGGCACCCCCACCGGCGACGTCCGCCGCGACTTCGTCTACCTCAACGACGTCCTGCTGGCCCAGCTGATGGATTATCTGGAAACCACCGACGACCCGCGGGCCCCGGGCTCGAAGCTGATCGACAACACGCTGCTGGTCTTCGCCAGCGACAACGGCTCCGAGATCAACGACGAGCGTGCGGTCGGCAACCTGCGCGCCTTCAAGGCCCACATCTACGAGGGCGGTCACCGCGTCCCGCTGATGGCCTACTGGAAAAACGGCGGCATCGGCGACGCCACCGAGGGCAATGGCGGCACGACCCGCGATGACCTGATCGCCATGCAGGACCTCTACCCGACGGTGGCGGAAATCCTCGGCACTCCCCTGGCCCATCCGTCCTCCGGCGACGACGCGGCGGTCGATGGTTTCCCGCGGCTCGCGGTGTTCAAGAACCAGCCAGCCGACCCCCGTCCGCCGATCCTCACCAACGAGCAAGCCGGCAACACCTGGCTGGCGCTCCAGTATCACGGCACGATCCCGGTCGATCCGCCCCTCTCGGGTTATTGGAAGATCATCTTCGACAACCCGCTGCTGGCGAACGCCAACGCCGGAACGGGTCACGCCGTCCCGCTGGAGCTCTACAATCTGGAAAACGACCGCCTGGAAACCCACAACCTGATCCACGACACCAGCTATCGGGATCTGGTCACGTGGCTCTCGTCGTGGGCGGAAAAGCTGGCCAATGGCGAGATCTCGCGCGAGGCACCGCCCGCGCCGGAGTCCTCGCTGGAGAAGGATGGCGAGGGAGCTTCGATCGGCTTCCCGGCCGAGCCGTTCTTCTTTTATGAAATCTGGAACTCGGAGAACCTGAGTGACTGGTCGCGCCTGGCCACGCTGCAATCGCCCGACACCGGCTTCCTCTCGCTGCCGCTCGAATTCGACCCTCCCCGTCGGTTCTTCCAAGTACGAGTGAGGCAGTAGATCCCGGAGCGGGATTCAGTCGCCCACGGGCGTCAGCTCGATCTTCCGGAACTGGATGCCGGCGCCCTCGCTCTGGAGCCCGATGGCTCCCTTGCGGGCGCTCAGGTTTTTCCCCTGGTTCACGAGCTTGCCGTTGATCCACACGATCAGTTCTCCGGCTTCCGCGCGGACTTTCATCGTGTTCCATTCGCCAGGCGGGTTCTCGGCACCGTCCACGAACTTCGGAATCTTCGCCCCTTCCGTCCGGTCCTCCGGTGCATGGGCCGCTTCCAGCGTTTCCCCGAGCATCCAGAAATCCCCCGCGCTGCCGGACTCGAGCTGCACCTCCACGCACTTCGGCCAGATGTCGCGGGTCCGGGGCGTCGAGGCATACAGCAGCAGGCCGCTGTTTCCGCCATCGGAACCCGGCGTCCAGCGCCATTCGATGACCAGTTCGTAGTCGCGATACGGCTCCTTGGTCCGCATCACCCCGACCGGGCTTCCGGTGCAGAAAAGGATGCCGTCCTTGACGCTCCAGACCTTGGCAGGATCGCCATCGTCCTTGAGGTCGAAGCTCCATCCGGCGAGATCCTCACCGTTGAAGAGCTTCACGGTTTCCGCCGACAGGGCGACCGGTGCGAGGGTCAGGGAAAGGGAAGCGGCAAGGGATTGGATCGTCATCGGTCCACTCAAGCGCGTCCCGATCCGGGCCACAAGGCGACAAACCCGCCTGCACGCTCCGCGGCAGGGCTCCCTGCTTTTGGGAGTTACCGCGCATGAACGCCAATGGACGCGAATCTCAGGTCTTGAGGCCATGGGGACCGCGGGTTGGCAGGGACGAGCGCCCTCGGCTCGGACGTCCGCCTGTGGGTGAGGCCGGCACCGCGGGACCACTCGCGGTCGAGCGAGGGCGCTCGACCCTACCTTAGCGGTCGAGCGAGGGTGCTCGACCTTGCGATCACCCCACCGGAGGCTCCGGCTCGGGCTCATTGTTGCTGCGCGTCGGATCTTGGAGGAGGGACTGGTCGAAGTAATCCGCGGCACGTTCGGGGTGGCCGAGGTGGTGGAGGGCGATGGTAAGAATGTTGGCGCCGAGCTGGAGTTCGAGGACGCCGCGGGCGGCGGCGAGGTTGGCGCGGGCTTGGGCGAGTTCGCCTTTGGCATCGACCTGGCCTTCGCGGGCGTTGCTGAAGGTCGCTTTCAGGGCGGTGAACTCGGCGAGGAGTTCGGGGCCGAGCTGGGCCTGGTATTTTTCCGCGGCCGCGATGAGGCGATCGAGCAGGCCGGGAACCTGGCCGAGGCGTGGCTTGTTGTATTCGCTCAGGCCGCGGGGGTAGAACTCGACATAGGGGCCGCTGGCTTTGGCGAACTTGTCGCGGATGCGGCCTTCGCGCTGGCGGACGGTGGTGCGGAAGAGTTCAAGGGCCTCGTCCTTGGTGATGGTGCCTCCGGATTGGGTGGCCTGGAGGATGGTCCGGGCGGAAAGCGCCTCGTCGAAGGCCTGGAAAGCCGCATCAGTGGGTGCCAACAGGGCGGTGAGGGGAGCCGGGAGATCGGGCAGGGCCCGGAGTTTGCCCAGGTGATCCTCGGCGAATTGGCGAAGCTCCTCGGAGCTAATTTCCGGGTTGTCGAGATGGTTCTGGAAGAAGCGTTGGATGTTCATCATGGCGTCACGGCTACTAGCAGAAAGGTCGTTTCGTGCAACCTGCAGCCCCTTCGGATCTGTCATGCAGGATGCCTATCCGCCGGCAGACCGATGGCCTTCGACCCATCCCGGGGAGCCTGCGCCCTTCGGAAAGAGCCATTCGGAATTCTCCGAAGGGCCTTCTCCAGTTGGCGGAAGCCATTCGGAGTTTTCCGAGCGGCCTTTTCCAATCTGCGGAAGCCATTCGGAGTTTTCCGAATGGCCTTTTCCAATCTGCGGAAGGCATTCGGGATTTTCCGAATGGCCTTTTCCAGTTGGCGGAGGGCGTTCGGCGTTTTCCGAGCGGCCTTTTCCGCTTGGCGGAAGGCATTCGGAATTCTCCGATCGGTGCCGGCCTCTGATCGACCCATGGAAATCCTCCGCCTGCTCCTTGTCTCCGCTTGCCTCCTGATCCCGCCCGCACCCGCTGATGGAAACGAGGGCGCCTGCGTGCTCGCCTATTTCCGCCAGAGGTATCCGACGCGGGTCGAGATCGATGCCAAGGGCAAGATCCACGACATCCCGCTGGCCGAGCCGATGGCGGTGGAAAAGCTGCACTTCGCGGTGAGCGATGACGGCCGCCACTGGACGCCGCTCCACGGCAACGAGCCCGTGTGGGACCAGCGCCTGCGCGATCCCTTCATCCGCAAGGCGCCCGACGGCCTTTGGCACCTGATGGCCACCGGCCGCGCGGCGGGCGACCCGCGCCGCGGCCAGGGACCGGTCTGCCTCCACGCCGTTTCGCGCGACCTCGTGAGCTGGGACCTGGTCGAGTCCCTGCCGCTGATGAAGGGCGTGAAGGATGCCTCCGGCCGCCCGGCGAGGAACATCTGGGCGCCGGAGTGGTTTTACGACGAGCGGTCCGGCGACTACCTGCTTCTCTGGTCATCGAGCTTCGAGGACGCAGGGTGGAAAGACAGCCGGCTCTGGTGTTCGCGGACGCGGGACTGGGAAACCTTCAGCCCGGCCCGCGTGCTGTTCGATCCCGACTACTCCGCCATCGATGGCTCCCTGCTCGAACACGCGGGGAAGTACTATCTTTACCATAAAGAGGAGGAGTTCGGCGAACGAACCGGGGAACGCCGCGCGATCCGGCTGGCCACGGCGGACCGGCCGGAAGGGCCTTACGCCGTCCATGAGGGGCCTCTCAATGACGGCCAGATCGTGCCCACCATCACCGAGGGTTGCTCGATCATGGCCGATCCGACGCAACCCGGCTGGCTGCTGCTCTACGATTACTGCATGACCAACCGCTTCGGCGCTTCGTTTTCCCGGAACCTGGTGGACTGGTCGGTGATCGAGGATGTCGGCTTCCCGCCGGATGCCCGTCACGGCAGCGTGTTTCACGTGGATGGCGACCAGCTCGCCAAGCTCCGCAGCGCTTTTTCAAAACCGCGCCCGCAAGGAAACGGCCCTTCCGCCGGCGGATCGGATCGCTAGTTTCGGCGCAAGATGATCCGCGTCCTCACCGCCGCCGTGCTTGCCGTGCTTCCCGCCATGGGTCAGGGAAAAGCCATGACGCTCGAGCAGGCCACCGCCTTCGTCGAACTCGCCGAGGCGGGGATCGACCGCGAATTCCCGAACAAGACCGGCCACGTCACCACCGGTCCGGACGACCTGCGCACCCCGCGGCAGATGCACCCGGTGTTCTACGGGCACTTCGACTGGCATTCCTCGGTCCACGGCCACTGGACGCTGGTGCGCCTGCTGAAGCTTTTCCCGGACGCGCCCTTTGCCGGCGAGGTCCGCGAGCTGCTCGGCCAGCGTTTCGGCCGCGAGGCGCTGGAGGCCGAGGCCGCGTATTTCCGCCGCAAGGAAAACCGCAGCTTCGAGCGGATGTACGGCTGGGCCTGGCTGCTGCGCCTTTCCGCGGAGCTTCGGTCATGGAACGACCCGGACGCCCGTGAGTGGGCCGAGCGCCTGAAGCCGCTGGAATCCGAGATCGTCGAGGCCGCCAAGGCCTACCTGCCGAAGCTCGACTGGCCGGTGCGCTGCGGCTTCCACCCCGAGTCGGCGTTCCCGCTGGGGCAGATGCTCGACTACGCGGAGGTGGCCGGTGATGCGGAACTCGCGAAGCTGGTGCGCGAAAAGGCGGTGGCCTTCTACGGCAAGGATCGTAGCTACCCGGTCGACTACGAGCCGTCGGGCAACGACTTCTTTTCTCCGGGCCTCAACGTCGCCGACCTGATGCGCCGCGTGCTGCCGAAGGACGCATTCTCCACCTGGCTCGACGGCTATTTCCCCGATCTCAAGCACGGCCGCGCCGGCAACCTGCTGGAGCCGGTGCAGGTCAGCGATCCGACCGACGGCCACCTCGTCCACCTCGCCGGGCTCAACCTCAGCCGGGCCTGGACCATGCAGGGCATCGCTTCGGTGCTCGAGGCCGGCGACCCCCGGCGGACGATCCTTGAGGAGTCCGCCGAACGCCACCAGGCGGCGGGCCTGGAATCGGTGGCCAGCGGCCACTACGAGGGCGACCACTGGCTGGGATCCTTCGCCGTCTATCTGCTGACCGGCGTGGGGCGGTGATTCAGCCTTCGATGCCGAGCTTCTTGGCGTGATACGCCTTCCACTCCTCGTTGAGTTCCTCCACCGACTTGCCGGTCCACTCTTTCCACAGATCGTCGTAGTAGCCTTCGTGGGTGGCCACGTTGAGCTTCCGCATCAGGTCCTTTTCGTAGTGCTTGATCACCCAGTCGAAGAAGTTCGCCGTGACGCGGTAGCTGCTGTCGTAGCTGGCGCGCTCGAAGTTGCGCTTGGTGATCTCGGCGCCCTTGCTTTCGGGCTCGTAGAGGAACCAGCGGATGTAGTCGGCCACGCCTTCGGTAACCCAGGTCGGGGGCCGGCGCCCATGGCGGGGTCGCTCCCGGCGCCGCTCTCCACCGCCGCCGAACTGGACCACGTGGACCACCTCGTGGACCCCCGCCCCGATCGCCTCACCGGTCTGCTGGTCGCGCATGAAGCCGGCGTTGAAGACGACCGAGTTACCGCTGGCATAGGCCGGCACGCCGCGGAGGTAGCCCGGCAGATCGGTGGTGTTCTTGAGGGTGAAGGTGATGTCCTTTGACGGCGTGACACCCTCCACCGGCAGCATTTCGATGATCTTCGGATACCACTCATCCATCACCGGGATCAGGTGCTCGGCGCACCACTGCTGCAGGTCGGGCGCCTCGGTCACGTCGAGGGTGTAGTGGAATTCGCCGTGCTTGGAATCAAACTCCTGCTTGATCTTGACCGGCTTTTCGACCTTCACCAGCTCCGGGCCGGCGGCGTCCACGATGTCGATCTCGCTGTAGAAGGTGTCGTTGAAAACGTCGCCCTTGGGGTTTTTGCCGATGTCGAAGAGCACGTAGCGGAAGTTCCCCACCGACTTGCCGGCCGTGGGGGTCAGCCGCACCGCCTGCTGGCCGGGCTCCTCGTCCGAGGTATCGACCTCCGCCAGCAGCGTCCATCCCTGGTCCGCGGGGCTGCCCTCGCCCGGTTCCGCCACGAAGCCCTCGGCGGATCCGTCCGCGGCAAAGACGGAGTATTTCTGCGCCGAGCGTGAGCCGGGGTGCCACGAGTAGGTGGCGATGGCACCGATCTCGATCGGCTTTCCGAGGTCGACCAGGATCCGGCCGCCCTTGCCGGCGGCGGAGAAAAAGAAGTTGCTGCGCGGCTCGTCGGCCCCGCCGGGGATCTTGCCGTCGTGCAATACGGCGAGACCGCCGCCGTTCGGATCGGCCTGGCCGGCGATCATCTTGAAAGTGGCGTCCGTGGCGGCGTCGTTGGTTGCCGGGGAATCCACGGTGTCGGACTGGAAGGCGTCGTCATCGCCAGTATGGGCGGTGGTGACTTTCACCTCGGCGGCCTGGAGCGGCGCCCATCCGGCGAGACCGGCCAGCAGGATCCCGGAGAGCGCCCGGGCTGGGAGAACTTGGAGTGGTTTCATGAGATCGGATGAAAGCCGGCGCCATAGCAGATCGTGGGCCCGGCGGGCGTCCGATGCTACTTGCCAAAGCCTCCGTGGCTTTCATCCACCGGCCTCCGGCGGCGTTTTTTCCCTCCGGGGTGGTTTGTCTGAGGTGCGGCCAAAGAACTTGAGGCCCTCCGGGATGAAATGACCGCTGGACATCCCGGTCACCCCGCCATGGTCGCCGGGATGCGTCTCCGCTCCCTGCCGGCCCTGCTTTTTCTCATCACCGGCCGGCTCCTCGGCGGCGGCGGCGGCTCCGCCCATTCCCTCGGCCAAGTGAAGGGCGAACTGGAAGCCACGGGCAACCCATGGCACGCCCGGCTCTGGATTCCGGCATGGACGGCGTTTCCCGAGAACTCCCTGAAAGCCTCGACGGGCGAGGATGGATCCGCCGGGCAGGCGTGCCTTGATACTCTCGGTCCCGGCGATCTGTAGCTCATGCGCGACATCGCCCGGAGCTTCGGGGAGGACGCCTCGGGTGACCGGGCTTGAAGCCGGACATTGGTATACAATCAACGACTCTTCTTTCTTCGAATGAAGGGAGTCCGGGTTCGTGCACTATTTCACATTGTCTTCATGGACCCCGTGCGCACACGAAATCTCCTTGCGATTGTATACACGCAGACTTAATGGGTCCCTCACTTTCCACCGGGCGGCCTCCGCCCTCGAACCTGAAATCCATGTACCTCCAACCCACTCCCCACGCTTCACCGCGTCAAAACCGGCCCATCCGTGCCGGCGCAGGTCGAAAGCTATGCTCCGCCGCTTTTGCCGGCATCCTCCTCGCCGGGACCTCCCGGTCCGAGGCCTCTCTGATCGCTGCCGATGGCTTTGATTACCCCGCGGGCTCCGCCCTGAGCCTTCAGACCGGCCCCACGGGATTCAGCGGCGCCTACACCGCCTCCAACGGCGGCCTCAGCATTTCCGCCGGAGGAGCGACCTATGGCGACCTGGCCGTGAGCGGCAACAAGCTGGCCTTTTCCGGCTCCAACAACAACGGCAACTACGGTGTTTTCAGTAGTTCGCCGCAGGCACCGGGCACCACGGTCTACTTCAGCTATCTGATGCAGGTCGATCCCGGTGGCTCGGGCTACGCCGGCGTGTCGCTCTTCGATGGCACGAGCGAGACCCTGTTCACCGGCCGCCGCAACGGCACCGGCAACTACTTCGGCCTGGAACCCAAGGACGGCGACGGTGCCGACACCACGACCCGCTGCACCCGGCCCTCGATGGTGGTGTGCCGCATCGACTTCGAAAGCGACTCCGCCACCATCCGGATGTACATCAACCCGCAGACCGCGGACGAACCCGCCACGGCCGATGCCACCGTCACCCGCAACAGCGCGCTGACCTACGACCGCGTCCGCTTCCAGAGCAACGGCGTGGCCGGCAACGTCGACGAGTTCCGCCTCGGCGACACCTTCGCCGACGTGGCCCCGATGACCTACGGCGGCATTCCCGCCGAGGTGGTCGTGCTCGGCTCCTCGGTCGCCGCCGGCACCGGTGCCATCCCGCAGAGCGAGGGCTGGGCCTACCGCCTGGAAACCCTGCTCGAGAAACCGCCGGCGGAAGTGCCGGGCTCGCATGTCGACTGGACCGTTCACAACGCCTCGATCGGCGGAGACACGACCAGCAAGGTTCTTGCGAGGTTCAACAACGACGTCGCGGTTCCCCGGGCCGGGGCGGACATCGTGATGATCGGTCTTTCCCTCGCCAACCAAGGCCTGGTCGGCTCGTCGAACCCGCAGCCGGTGTTCGACAGCTTCAAGAACGGCATGGCCGAAATCGTCAGCCGCTGCCGCGCGGAAGGATTCTATCCGGTGATCGCGCTGTGCTACCCGCAGAATACCTACAACGCCGAGCAGTATGCCTACGTGCGGGAAATGAACCTGCTGCTCAACACCTGGGACGTGCCCTGCGTGAACTTTCTCGGAGCCATCGACGATGGCAACGGGCACTGGGTTCCAGGCTATTCCTTCGATGATGGCCACCCGAACTCGCAAGGCCACCTCGAGCTGTTTTCGTCCATCGTGCCGACCTTCTTCGATGCGGTGATCGCGGGGAAAACCGAGACGCCCGAATGGGACGGCACCCCCGGCTACCTGCGGCTCCAGCAGGACGCCGGCAGCCCCTCGCCGCTGGTCTACACGCCCGATCACGAGTATCGCTCGTTGACCCTGTCCTATCGCCTGCGCACCACCGATACCGGCAGCGTGGCGGCGATCGAAGCGGCCGGCGCCGGAGCCACCATGGAGGTGCGCGACACCGAACTGGTCTACATTTCGCCCACCGGGGCGGAAACGAGCATCCCCGCCGACCTGAACGACGGTCACTGGCACAGCCTCGCCCTCTCGCATCGCAAGCCGACGGCACAAACGCTGGTGTTCGTGGACGGCCAGCTCGAGGCCACCATCAGTGGTGCGCTGGCTGCGGAAACCTTCGTCGTGGGCGGCCCTGGATCGACCCCCGGCCGCGCTGCCGCGCCGCTGCAGGCGGACTTCCAGGACGTGGCGATCTATCGGGCCGCGTGGACCGAGGACGAAGCGCGGGCGCAGAGCGATGGCGCGCTTCAGCAGGCCAGCCTCGACGTGCTCGCCACCCTGAACGACGCCGCCCCGACCCAAGGCGCGGCGCTCGACAACGAAGCCCAAAGCTTCGCCGAGATGACCCTGGAAACGGGCAGCTTCACCACCGCCGCCGTCACCACCACGCCGGACGGGCTCACGGCCGTTTCATACAGCCCGGGCACGGCCAGCCTTTCGTGGACCGACCACGCCGGCGGCTCGGCCACCTTCACCATCGAGCGGCGCCAGAGCGGGGTCGCGGAGCCATGGGTGGAAATCGCCACCACACCCGGCGGCACGACCATCTACGACGACTCCGGCCTGACCGCCGGCACCTCCTATGATTACCGTATTTCCATCCCGGAAGGTGCGCTGCAGGGCGACTACAGCAACGTCGCCACGGTCGCTTCCGCCGGCCAGGATTCCGTTTCCTACGACGACTGGATCGCCTCCTACTATCCGCCGGACGCCGGCGAACCGAGCTACCTCGTCGATTTCAATTCGTCCGGCTCCACGGATTACGGCGACCTCGTTTGGAACACCATCGCCAGCTCGGGACCGTCGGCGCCGCTCGCTCTCAGCGACAGCAGCGGCCGGGCTTCGGGCATCACGGTGGCGATCTCGGACGGCTTCGACCAGGTGCGCGACAACGCGGGCTCCATTTCGACCGCCTACCCCTCCACCGCCCAAACCACTCTGTTCGCGCTGCGGGACGACAATCCGCTGACCGGCTCGATCACCTTCGGCGGGCTCGACCCGGCGGAGACCTACGACTTCGGATTCTTCGCCCGTCGTGGTGCTTTGATCGAGGGGTACGACTACAGCGGCACCTACACCTTCACCGGTGGCGGCGATCCGGTTACCATGGTGGTCGATTCCGCCACCAACAACGCCCTCGCCTACGCGCTGGCCATTGCCCCCACCGCGGGCGGCGAGGTGGTGCTCACCATCACCGCCGGCCCCGGCACGGGGGACGACTTCCCGGTCATCAATTTCATGAAGATCGCGAAGAGCACGCCGGGCATCCACCTCGTCGATTTCAATACCAACGCGGGCCCGAACTATGCCGGCATGGGCTGGAACACGGTCACCTCGATCGCCGCCTCCGGTCCTTACGCGCTGGCCGACATCTACGGCAACGACGACGGGTTCTCGCTGACCCTGAGCGACGGCTTCGATCAGTTCCGCAACGACACCATCACCAATCTTCCCGACTTCGCCGGCGCGGCGCAGGGCAGCCAGTTCGCGCTGCGCGATGACAACCCGCTGACGGCCTCCATGACCTTCAGCGGCCTCGATCCCGCCGCCAGCTACGAGTTCTCGTTTTTCGCGAAACGGGGAACTATCATCGATGGCTACGACTATTCCGGCACCTACACCTTCACCGGCGCGGGGGATCCGGTGGTCGTGCAAACGGATGGCGCGGTCAATACCACCCTGACGGAGGTGCCGCCGCTGATGCCGGATGCGTCCGGCAACATCGTGCTGACCGTTTCCGCCGGGCCGAACAGCGGCGACGATTTCCCCGTGCTCAACTTCCTGCGCTTTGCCACCTCGGTGCAGTCGGCTGCCTATCTCGCCTTGATCGACCCCGATGCCGACCCCGATGGCGATGGCATCAGCAACTTCGAGGAATATGCCCGCGCCTTTGATCCCACCGTGGCGGACGGCACACCTTTCCGAGTCGGCTCCTTCGCTCATTCGCCAGCCGGCAGTGTTCTGGAAATGACCCGCTACCTCCGTGCCTCGGACGCGGAGCTGGTCCTCGAAACCTCCGACGACCTTTCCACGTGGACGCCGGACGAGGCCATCACCCCGATGATCCTCGATCGCAGCGACAACATGGAAACCCTGCGCTACGAGGTCCCGGCCTCCGAAACCGAGCGCTTTTTCCGTTTCGCGATCTCGCCGAACTGATCGGCTCCCGGCGGCGGGCTCCCTCCTGGGGAGCCCGTTCTTTTTACTCCGTTCCGATTTCCACCACGCGGTAAAACCGGACGTCGTCTTCGGCCGGTGGCGAAGCTGTCTTCGGAGGGCCTTGGTCGAGCCACTGGGTCCGGTTGGCCGTGGCGGTCACCGGCTCCCCGGCATCGAGCCACCCGGTGCCGTCACTGGAATACTGCACCTGATAGGCCCGCCCGGCCTGGCTTGCGAACTCGATGAGCATCGAGCCGCGTTCGGTCCTGATCATTCGATCGACGGCCAGCAACTCGCCTGCCGCGCCGGGCTCCGGATCGAGGGGCAACACGAAATCCGCCGACACCTCGGGAGCGACCGCCTCGGCTCGCTGGGTTGAGAAATACTCCAGCACGAAGGTCACCGTTTCCCCGGGCTCGACGGGGTGATGGTAGGCCAAAACATCGCCCGCCGCGCCTTTGCCCATTCCCAGCCAGAGCTCCAGTCCTTCCGGCAGGTCACCGAGTCCGAGCCGGATCCCGCCAGCCGCCCTCGCCCCGGTGTTCGAGACCTGAAGGGTCTGCTCGTAGAGTCCGGTCTGGCGGTTGAGGACGAAGGCCTGCGACACCTCCAGCTCGGGCTCGCCGATCTCCGGCAAGACGAAATCCGCGATCCGCTCCTCCCACAAACCGCGGCCATCGGTATAGCGCACGTTCACCCGCGAGGTTCCGGAAACGTAGGGCGCATAGCTGGCCGACAGCACCCCGGTGAGGGGGTCGATCTCGATCGCTGAAAAAATCGCCGGGTTGCTGTTTCCCTGGATGGAAAACAGCGGTTCATCTCCTCGCGCGAGGTCGGGGTCCGAAAAGACCGGGCCGAAATCGAGCGTCACCGGCCTCGCCTCGGGGTCCGGAGCCGGCACCGGGGCCGCTCCGGCAATGACCGGGGGATTCTCCAGCTCGAAGGCGTGGACCGCACCGATCCCGTCGCGCGGCGCACCGACCACCAGCAGCCCGCCACTGATCGCCACGGAAAAGCCGAAGTACTGCTGCTCCTGCGAACTCGACGATTCCAGCACGGCGACCCGTCCCCAGGCGTCGGTTCCGCCCAGATTCCGATGATAAAGGTAGACTCTTCCCATTTCGCCGTCCTCCAGATGCGCCCCGACCGCGAGATAGTGGCCGCCGATGGCGAGGGAGTAGCTGAACCCGCTGGCGGCTTCCGGATTGTCCGGCTCGAGCACGGCGGTCTCCTGCCAACTGCCATCCGTCCGCCGTTCGAAGACGAAGGCCGAATCAGAGCGCGACTCCCGCGCCGTCTCGTAGATGCCGGTGCCTACGACGATCGTCGTACCATCGACCGCCACCGACGCGCCGAACTCCTCGTTGGAGGCACCGAAAGGACCGCTGACGACCGCGTCCTTCTGCCGCAGCGTGGCCACCTGGTGGAAATCCGGAGCCTCGAGGGAATCCGTCTCGAACACATAGGCGGCGCCGGGGCCGTTGGTATTGCCGATCGCTCCATCATAGGGAGCCCCCGCCACCAGCACCGTCCCATCGAGCGCCAGGCGGTATCCTTCAGCGAAGCCTCTGCCCCCGTTGTCCGGCCGGATCGTCTGCTGGTGCAGATACGGACGGCCGGGCGACGGTCGTTTGAAGACCTCGATGTAGCCGGCCCGGACGCCTGTGTTGACGCCGTCCACGCCGCGGGAGAAGACCAGAAGGTCGCCGCTGATGGCGAAGTTTCCGACCGCGCGTTCGTCGAATTCCCGAAAGGCCCCGGCCTCGAATCCCCACCGCGGGGAACCCCCGAAGATGGCCACCGGTGATCCGCGCAGGTTGGCGAGGTCCGGCAGGAGAGCCCGCACGGCCGCCTTCCCGCCGCTGAGCCCGACCTGATGGCCGAACAAGCCGCCCGCCGCCGCCGAAGGCGGCCTCAGAACCGCCTGCAAGGTCAGCCCGGGGCTCGGTCCTTGATACCTCATCGCATACGCGACCCCTGGGGGTTCGAAAATCGCTCCGGCACCGGGAGCCCCGGCCACCACGAGTTCTCCATCCACGGCCACGCTCCTGCCCAGAGTCGAACCGTCCCGCCGCGCCGACTCGCGATCGGTGAATACCGGCAGCGGCACCTCTTCCCGCAGGGTGTAGAGCAGCCGCTTCGTGGCGCCGTAGGCATTCACCGCCTCCAGCTCGTAGCGCCCGGCTTGCGCGGTGGACAGCTCCGACCCCGTCGCCCCGTCGATCGGCACGTCATCGCGATACCATTGGTAGGCGATCGGACGGCTGCCGGTCACCTCCGCCACCAGTTCCACCGCGGCCGCCCCGCCCAGATAGGCAGGCTGGTGGGATTGCAGGAAAAGCGGTGCCTGATCGATCACCACCACCGTCGCCACCTCGCTCTCCACCACTCCGTAGTCGTTGCGGATCCTCACCGTCCAAGAGCCGGAGTCCGAAGCCAACGCCGGGTCGAGCGTCCACACCGGCAGGTCCGAATCCGGCACCGCGATGCCATCGTGAAACCACTGGTAGTGCCTCGGAATCGCGCCGTCCGCCACCACGCGGAGGGCCATCGTTTCCCCCGAAAAAACCTGCCTGTCCGCCGGAGGCGTGACGATCGTCGGCGGATCCGGCCTCACCTCGACGAGGATCGGCTCCGACCAGACTTCCCCGCCCTGATTGGCGACCCGGACGCGGTAGCTGCCGCCGTCCGCCGGCAGCGCGGGATCGACCGAGAGGACCGGCGAGGTCTCTCCATTCAAAATCGTCCCGTCCTTTTCCCAAACATACTCGAAGGGCCCGCTTCCTCCGGCCGTGACCGACAGCTCGAAGCCAAATCCCGCCGCGACCGAAACATCATCGCTCACCTCCTGGATGACCGGCCCGGGAAGCGGCACATCGAACACATAGGCAGCTCCGTAGGTGTCCCGCGGCTGCCCCTCGTAGGTATCCACATTGAAATGATCGCTGAGGATCAACGTGGAGCCCTTCAGGTCGGCCGCAAAGCCGAACAGATTGGACGCGCTGTCCGGATCCGGGGCCACCACGGTGGCGATCCGCGTCCAGTTCCCCAGCGTGGGCGACTGGAGATCGTAGACATAGCCCGCTCCTTCCTGACCATTGGCGCCGGCCCCGCGGGTCGCTGTCACCACCGCCCTCCGGCCGTCCACCACCACGCTGGAGCCGAAGGAATCGGAGATGCCCCGGGTGGGAGCGGTGAGCTTGGCATGCAGCGACCATGTCGGCGTCTCCCCACCGCCGCGCTTGAAAATGTAGGCCGCTCCGGGGTTGCCGGCCAACTGTCCGGAGTCGAGCGGACAGCCGACGAAGACGTAATCGCCGCTCACCGACACCGAGTGTCCGAAGCGGTCGTTGTTTCCGCCGGCGGTCGCCTGCACCACCGTCACCTCACCCCAGTTCCCGGGACCTCCCCGGTTTCTCTCGTAGATGTAAACGCGGCCGCGCGGAGAAGAGGGCGTCAGGATCTGGGAATCGGCCACCACCAGCGTGTCGCCATCGATCGCCAGCGCCTCTCCATAGACGAACGACGCATCGCTGCGCGAGGGCGTGAGGATCCTGCTCTCCAGCCATTCGTCGCCCTGGCGCTCGAAGACATGGACCTCGCCGTCGTGGGAGGCCGCGATGGTATCGCCGGAAATCGCGACCGTGGCCCCGAAGTGCTTGCCGAAGCCGGGATTGCTGGGCAGCAGCTTGGCCAGTTCCCCCCACCGGTCCTGGCCGCCGAGATCCCGTTGGAAAACATACACCGATCCCGACTCGTAGCTCACCGAGCCGTTGAGGTTGCCGCTCCCTTCATTGGGCGAGCCGACCACCAGCAGGTCTCCTTGGGCGGCCAACGAGGTTCCGAAACTCCCTCCGTAGGCCCCGAACGGGTGGTCCACCACCTCCGGCAGCGCCACGGGTGCCGCCCATCCCCCCGGCGCGGACTCATCGCGGCGGTAGGCGAAGACCTTGTTTTCCCGCGTGTACGACACGAAACAGTAGTCGGAGCCCGTCGCCACCTCCTCGCCGAAGCGGTAAGTCCGCGTCACGGACGCCTGCAGTTTTTTTTCAAACACCGGCAGCTGACCCGCGGCAGGCAGGCAGGCGAGCACCATCAGGACACCGGCCCGCCACCACGCCGGCTTTGGGAAAACAGGGCGGGCTTGGGGCATGAGTCCGAGATCCATCGGTGAAGAACACCAAGGGAGACGGATCGATTCGAGGGAAATTGTCCGGGCATCTTTTACCGGACGCCCGGCCCGTACGACAAACCGCCCGCCCCGGAATCGTCCGGCGCGGGCGGTGATGTTCTGATTTCGACCCGGATCAGGGCGTTTCCGAGATCCGGATGCGGATGAATCCGTTCGCCCCGCCGCCATCGAGTCGGAAACTGCGGAGTTCCCAGGCACCGTCGGGCGTCGCGACGCCGTCGCTGGCGGCCGGGACCACCTCAACGACCTGCGCCGACCAGTCCACGAGGTTGGTCGAGGCCTCGACCCGATAACGGACGCCATCGATTTCCGCCACCAGCGACGTTCCGTCGGCGGAAAAGACCGCGCCCTGCCGGATCGCGGCGGTGAGGACGCCTTCGTTGCCGTCTTTCACCACCTGATGGATGCCGCGCGAGGCGGCGGTCACCGGGCTGCCGTTCAGGCCGAACTCGACGATGTTCGCGATGCCGTCGTGATCCGCATCCTCCTCCGCCAGCGCGCCCGTGAGGCTGAACGAGGCGGCCCACGCGGCGAACTCGCTGGGGGTGCCGTCGCCCACGGAGATCGTGGTGGTGTCGGAGCCCGGGCTGTAAACGGCCTGCGTGCCGGCCACCGCCGTGAACCAGCTCTCGCCAGGCAGGCCCGACTTGTCGCCCTGCAGCGTGATGACGCCGCCGGTGAACTCGAAGGTGCCCATCGCCCCCGCCGTCAGGTCGGCCGCCTCGAGCGTGCCGCCGGACATGGTGAAGCTGCCGCCGGCCGTTTCGGTGCCGACCGTGACCGACTGGTCGCAGAGCAGGCTCCCGCCTTCCAGCACCACCGCGCCATCGGTTCCCTCGCCCACGCGCAGCGGCGTGCTGCCGAGATCGAGCGTGCCGCCGGTGACGTGCAGCAGGTTTCCGCCGGTGCCTTCATGGCCCACGGTGAAGGAGCTGTAATCCACGACGTTCACCGTACCTCCGGCGACCAGGAAGGTCGATGCGCGGGACAGCCACACGTTGTTGTCCGCCGTGCTGGTGAAGGTGGCGCTGCCGCCGGTGATCCGGAACAGGTCGCCATCGCCGCCCTTGCCGAGGTGGACGTTGTAGAGCGTGTTGCCTTCTCCGGTGGAATTGACCTCCAGCACCGCCGAACCGGACATCAGATAGCGCGAGCCCGCGCCCGCCTCGTTGTCGGAGAGGAACCAACCGCGGTCATGGGTGGAAACGATCCGCCCGCCGGTGTGGAACAGGGTCCCCACTCCGCCACTACCGACCAGGAAATAGTTTCCCGCCTGGGTCAGCGTGCCGCCGCTCACGGTGAGCGTGCCGCGGTTGATCAGGCGCCCGTTCACCGTGAGCGAACCCTCGCCGGACACCGCGGTGGTGGCCGTGCGGGTCAGGTTGGCGTTGAGGGTGGCCGCGCCGGTCGCGATCTCCACCGGATCCAGCTCGCCCGGAACGGTGCCGGTGCTCCAGTTGGCCGCCGTGGCGTAGTCGCCCGTTTCGGCGGTCCAGGTGAAGGGCGGGACCGTCACGATGTCCTGCTTCAGCGAGCTTCCCGGCAGCGGAAATGCCTGCGTGTCCGCGTTTCGCGTTTCCGTGACCGGGTAGTCGAAGGCCGTCACGTTGTCGATCAGCGTCCAGCTGGTGCCGTCGTCGCTACCCTCGAGGATCCAGCGCACCGGGTCGGAGTTGATGCTGCCATCGGTGGTGGCGAACTGGTAGCCGTCGATTGTCACCGCCTCGTTGAACTCAAACACCACCGGCCGGCCGCCGGCATCGGCGAAGCGGCTTGGGACGAAGCCTTCGCCGCCCGGCATTTCACTGGTGTAGCCATCGACCAACCGCACCGCGCCGTTGTCCGCATTCGGATCGTTGCTGCCGCCGGGGTTCGTCACGGTCACGGGCACCAGGTCGATATCCGTGCCGTTGCTACCGGTCACCTGCGCGGGGACCGCGTTGGCGGCCGTGAGGTTCAGCGCCGCTCCTTGGTGGAAAAAGCGGAACTCCGACATCTGCACCTCGCCGACGCGGTTGCGCGTGGCGATCGGGGTAAAGCGATAGAACGGGTGACTCGCGCTTCCGCCCACCACCGAGCGGACCACCAGGCTGCGGGTCGCGCTCAGGCCGCCCTTGGTCGCCGTCAGCGTGTAGGTCGTGTCCGCGTCCGCCGGCGGCCTGACGGCCACGTCGAAATCGACCGTATCGAGCGGTTGCGAGGAAATCGAAGGCGCGATCGAGATTTCATCCGGGTAATCGAGGTCCTCGTCCCAGGTGTCCCAGGTGAAGTAGACCGGCTCACCATCGCGCACGATCAGCGGCGAATCGGGCTCGAGTTCGAAGGCCCAGATCGAGGGCGCAAAGGTGCCGGTGGCGGTGAAGCCGGATTCGAAGGTCGAGTTCGCCGCCACGGTCGGGTAGTCGAGCTGCCGATCCAGAATCGTCCAGGTGGTGCCGTCGTTGCTGCCTTCCAGCCGCCAGCTGATCGGATTGCGGTTGGGAAAAGTCGCGGTGTCGCCGCCGGTGGCGAAATTGTAGCCGTCGATTTCCACCTCGCTGCCGAAGTCGAAGGACAGGTAGCGGGCCGCGCCGCCATCGGCGGTGATGCTGGTGAGCCACTTGGTCGAGGTCGAGCCATCGACAATCTTGAGCGCGCCTTCGCCGTCCGTGGTCGCGCGTTCGCCACCGGTGACGATGACGGGCACCATGTCGGTGTTGGTGCCGTCCTGGCCGACGGCCGGCTTGGGCGACAGCTCGAGGTTGTCCGCCACCAGGTTGAGCATGGATCCGTTGTGGAAGAACTGGAACTCGGACAACTGGATGACGGTGCCGCCCTGTGCCAGCGCGAAGGGATCGAAGCGGTAGTAGCGGTAGGCGGCCTCGGCTTGAAGTGAGGTGAGCCCGAGCAGCGGCAGCAGCAGCACCGCCGGACGGGAGTGGAATGAGGTGTTTCTGATCATGGGGTTGATGGAATGAGAGGGCGGGAAAATGCTTCCCACCGCCCCGCGCGCGCAAATCCACCGCGGCCACAATACCGGCACCAAATCGCACTAAACCTCACCGCCGGCCCGGGAGTCTTCTCAAAGTCCGCTTCAGCCGTCGGCCGCCGACATTTTCTCCCTCCCGGCCGTGGCCGGAACGTCGAGCGGGATCGGCTGCATCGCCTTGCCGCCGGCCAGCACCACATGCGGGAACGGAATCTCGATGCCCTCCCGGTCGAAGGCCTCCTTGATTCTCAGCGGGATCTCGTTCTTGACCGTCAGGAAATCCTCCTTCGCTCCCCAGGTGCCGAGCAGGAAATTGAGCGACGAATCGCCGAAACCGGTGAAGATCACCAGCGGCGACGGCTCGTCGAGCACGCACGGATGGGCGTCGGCCACCTGCTTGAGCACCTCCATCACCTTGCCGATCGATTCGTCGTAGGCCACGCCCACCTCGGTATCGATCCGCCGGATCGGGTAGCGCGTCACGGTGATGACGTTGGTTTTCACCAGCGTCTCGTTCGGGATCCGCACCGAGCGGTTGTCGAAGGTGCGCACCGTCAGCGCCATCAGGCCGATCTCCTCGACCAGCCCGATGATGCCCGCGATCTCGACCACGTCGCCTTTTTCAAACGGCCGCTCGCCCACGATGAAGAGCCCCGAGATCAGGTTGGAGAGCGACGTTTGCGAAGCGAAACCGATGGCCACGCCCGCCACGCCGGCCGCCCCCAGCACGGCGGCGAGGTTGAAGCCGAACTGCTGCAGGATCGTCAGCACCACGATGATGAAGCCGGCATAGCGAAGGATCTTCGCCAGCAGCCGGCCGCCCTGCTCGCCGAAGCGCGCCTTCAGCAGCCGGGCCGCAAAGCGCGCGCCGAGCGCCACCAGCGGCAGACCGATCACCGCGATCACGAAGGCGCGCAACATGTGCCCCGGCACGTCGCTCTCGGTGAAGTTCTTCCAGAGTTCGTTCGGATCAAGTTCCGCCCCCATGGTTCAGTCGTCTTGAAAAGTTCCGAGGACGGTGGAGAAGGCGGATCGCAGGATGCTGCGCCTCACGATGCCCCGCCGCGCCGCGCTGATGATCCGGGCATCCGCCGCCGGGCCGTAGGGCTTCGGCGAGAAGGCCACGCCGTTCAACTCATCGGCCCCCTCGCTGGCGCGGATCCGTGCATGGTTCGCCCACAAGCGCGAGCCATGCAGGAACAGCGCCAGGTGGTCGGTCTCGAAAAACAGCCGTTCGAAGGGCAGCGTGTTCTCGGACTGGTTGGAGATTTCGACCGTGGTCGCGATGTCGAACTCGCTCCATTCCTCCGTCGTATAGCGCCGCCGGGCGTGGGTCCGCGAGGCATAGCACAGCTCTCCCTGCGTCGGCACGCCGTGCCAGCTGTTCGAGAGCCTCACGCTCGGCCACGAGGACAGCACGCGGCGCGTCCGCTCAAGGTCGGCCGACAGCTCGATCCACGCCGGAATGCCGAGGTAAAACACCGCCTTGGCCCGCGGCGAGAGGTGCAGCGGTGCCCGTGGCCGCACGATCACCGGCCGGTCCGGAAAAACCGGCCGGAAGTTCAGCCCGCGGTCCTCGGGGCCCCGGTCCCAGCGCTCCCACGGCAGGCCTTCCGGCAGCCGGTCCCCTTTTTCCAGCCCCTCCAGCTCCGACCGGCGCTCGGGTCCCACCGCGGCCACGCGCCACTCCTCCAGGGTCGAGAACACCAGCAGCGTCAGGTCCACAAAGTCGGCCCGCAGCCAATCCCCGTCCTCCAACCTGCGCTCGTTCCATGGTGATGGAAACTCCATGCCGTTGACCTTGGGGTGAACCCCACGGCAGGCAAGGGAAGATCTTCCGCCCGAGCTTGGGATCCGCCCGCGCCCATCCCGCACCGGCTTTCAGCTCTTCAAAAACTCCTCCATTTCCCCGAAGAAATCGTCGAGTTCCTCGTCGTCCACCTCCGCGCCCATGATGTCGTCGTAGGTCGTGTGGATCAGGTGTTTCTCATCGATCTCCGGGATGAAGGTGCTCGGCGCGCAGCCGACCTGCTGACCCCACTTCGTCCGTGCCTGGCAGTAGGTCATCGTCAGCTTCTTCTGCGCGCGGGTGATGCCCACATACAGCAGCCGCCGCTCCTCGTCCTTGGTCCCCTCCTCGATGCTCCGACGGTGCGGCAGCACGCCCTCCTCCAGCCCCACCAGATAGACCACGGGAAACTCCAGGCCCTTCGAGGCATGCAGGGTGATCAACGTCGCGCCCGACTTCTTTTCCAAATCGTCATCCTCGCGATCCGAGGCCAGCGCGCTGTCGTCGAGGAATTTCCGGATGCTCTTCCCGCGCTGCACATATTTCGAGACTTCCTGGAGCAGCTCGTGGATGCTCTCCATGCGCTGGCTGGCTTCCTGTGGGTTCTTGCAGCCGCGCTCCAGCCAGTCGCGGTAGCCGCACTCGTCGAGAAACTCGCTCAGCACCTTGTTCGCCGGCTCCACCTTGCCGTCGATCTTCGCCTTCGCCGTCACCACCAGCGCCACGAACTCGCCGATGGCGTTCCGCGCCTTGGCCGCCAGCAGGTCGGCAAACTCCGGGTCGCACATCGCCTCCCACACGCTCAGCTCGCGCTCGCGGCTGAAATCGGTGGCCATCACGGTGGTTGCCTGCCCGATTCCCCGCGGCGGCGAGTTGAGGATCCGCAGCAGGGGCACGTCGGCACGCGGGTCGTCGAGGATCTCGAGGTAGGCCATCACGTCCTTGACCTCGCGTTTGTCGAAGAAGCTCTGCGCCCCGACCATCCGGTAGGGCACCTGCGACTTGCGCAGCGCCTCCTCCAGCTTGCGGCTCTGCATGTTGGTGCGGAAAAGGATCGCGAAATCCTCCCACGGCCGCTTCTCACTGCCCTTCAGGCCCAGGATTTCCTCGGCGATGAACTCCGCCTCCTCCTCGTCGCCCGGCATGCCCACCAGCCGCACCGGCTCGCCGCCCGCCATCGTCGGCCGCAGCATCTTCTCCCGCCGGCCCGCGTTGTGGCGGATCAGGCTGTTGGCCGTGTGAAGGATCGCCTCGGTCGAGCGGTAGTTCTCCTCCAGCCGGATCACCGTCGGGTTCGGGAAAAAGCGCTCGAACTCGAGAATGTTCGCCGATTCGGCGCCCCGCCAGCCGTAGATCGACTGGTCGTCGTCGCCCACCACGCACACGTGGTACGGCTTGCCCACCAGCTGCTGGAGCAGCTGCATCTGCAGGCCGTTGGTGTCCTGGAACTCGTCCACCGTCACCCGCTTGTAGACCTGCCGGAAATGGTCGCGCACATCCGCATGCTCGCGCAGCAGTTTTTCCGCGAGCAGCAGCAGGTCATCGAAGTCCACCGCATTGCGGACGCGCAGCTCGTTGTCGTAGGCCACCGCGAGCTGCGAGATGAAGTCGTCCTTCATCTTCTCCAGCGGCAGGCCGGCATTCTTCGCCTTCGACACCGCCGCCAGCACCTCCTCGGCCTTGATCTTCTCCTCCTTGCCGCCCTTGCGGACGATCAGTTGCTTCATCACGCCGACCTGGTCGGTCTGGGTGCAGATCGAGAAGTTCTTCTTGTAGCCCAAGCGGTCGATCCCGCCCCGCAGCAAACGGACGCAGAGCGAGTGGAAGGTGCAGACCGTCATTTTCTCGGCCTTCTTCCTGCCCACCATGCCACCGATGCGCTCGCGCATTTCCGCGGCGGCCTTGTTGGTGAAGGTCACCGCCAGCACGTTCTCCGGGGAAATCCCCGACTCCAGCATGTTCGAGATCCGACAGGTCACGGTGCGGGTTTTCCCCGTCCCCGCCCCCGCCAGGATCAGCACCGGACCATCCAGCGTGCCCACGGCATCCCGCTGGGCCCGGTTGAGCGAATCGAACGAAAATCCTCCTGCCATGCGCGGCGCGGAGGAAAGCGCAGCCGACCGGCCGTTTCAAGCCCGCTCGACCATCAGAAATCCGGACCGGCGGATCCCCGCCGACAAGCCCGGCGTCAGCCCTTCTTTTGCGGCACCAGCATCGCCAGCTTCCACTTGCCGTCCATTTTCCCGGCCAGCGAGCGCTGCGACGATGCCGGCCGCCCGCCCTTCGCCTCCATGTGGAAGACGATCACCTTCTGCGGCTCCAGATTCAGGAAAAGCCGGCCATAGCCCGGCACGTCCTGCCCCTCGGAAAACAGGGCCTTGTCCTTTTCCTTCGGCTCCTCGAGCTCGAACCGGCTGATCGTCCCCCCGTCACCCAACGCCGCCTGGGTCATCGCCTTCATTTCCTCGGTCACCCCCGTCTGGTCGAGGCAGTGACTCATCAATTCGCTGACCTTCCCTGCATTGAAGAGCTTCACGTAGGTCTTCCCCAGCTCCTGGACCCCCTGCTCATCCTCAGCATGGATCGAGGCGACGAGGGCGAATGGAACCACAAGGCTGAGCAGAGTTTTCATGCCCCTTCCCTAGCCCCTCCCATCCCCGATGCAAAGCGGATCCTCAGTCCCGACGACCGCCGAGGAACATCATCGCGAAGTAGGCCAGCTGGGCGATCGCCGCCACGGCCCCCGCCACATAGGTCATCGCCGCCCAGAACAGCGCGTTCTGCGCCATCCCGTGGTTCACCCCGCGCACCGAGCCGCTGCTGTCCAGCCAGGCCAGCGCCCGCCGGCTCGCATCGAACTCCACCGGCAGCGTCACCACCGCGAACAGGGTCGTCAGGCCCATCGCACCGAGGAACAGATAGATCAGTACCGGCAGCTTCGCGATCATCACCAGCCCGCTGATGAACAGCAGAATCATCAACACGTTCATCAGCTTGCTCGCCAGTTGCACCGCCGGCACCATGAACGAGCGGAAACTGAGCCACGCGTAGCCCACCTTGTGCTGCACCGCGTGGCCGCATTCGTGCGCCGCCACCGCCGCCGCCGCGACCGAGTTCATGTGATAAACGCCCTCGCTGAGGTTCACCGTCTTTTTCATCGGATCGTAGTGGTCCGTCAGCATGCCGGGCACGCTCACCACCCGCACGTCGGTGATCCCGTTCTCCCGCAACATCCGCTCCGCCACCTGCGCGCCGGTCAGGTTCGTGGCCACCTGCGAGTATTTCTTGAAGCGCGATTGCAGCGTCCCGCTGATCACCATGCTCGCAATCATCGCCCCGAACATCAGCACCAGCGCCAGCCCCGAGCCGGCGCTCATGCCGCCGCCCACGTGGGGTGTCATGTATTGACCGAGTATCTCCAGAAAGTTCATGCCCGGACCATAGTCACCCGTCCTCGTCGCGCAACCTACACCCGCTTGGAAAATTCCTCTCGTTTTCCAAGACCTGCGCCATGATGGGGCGACATGCAGCACATCCTCATCACCGGCGCCACCCGCGGCCTCGGCCGGGCCCTCGCCCTCGGCTTTGCCGAAAAACAGCTCACCGTTTCCGCCTGCGGGACCTCCCCCGAGGCCCTCGCTTCCCTGGCCACGGAAATCGGCGAGCCCCACCTCATCCGCGCCTGCGATGTCACCGATCCCGCCCGCGTCGCCGACTTCGCCGCCGCCGTGCTCGACCGCCACGGCCCGCCCGACCTCCTCATCAACAACGCCGCCATCATCACCCCCAACGCCCCGCTCTGGGAAACCTCCGAGGCCGACTTCTCGCGCATCGTCGATGTCAACCTCAAGGGCGTCCACCACGTCCTCCGCGCTTTCCTCCCTGCCATGATCGACCGCGGCCACGGCATCATTGTCAACCTCTCCTCCGGCTGGGGGCGCTCCACCGCCCCCGAGGTCGCACCGTATTGCTGCACCAAATGGGGCATCGAGGGGCTCACCCGGGCCCTCGCTCAGGAACTCCCTCCCGGCCTGGCCGCCATCCCCCTCAATCCCGGCATCATCGATACCGACATGCTTCGCTCCTGCTTCGGCGGCGACGCCTCCGCGCACCGTTCCGCCGCCGACTGGGCCGCCACCGCCATCCCCTTCCTCCTCTCCCTCACCCCCGCCCAATCCGGCCAACCCCTCACCGCCCCTTGATTCCCTCCCAGGGCCATCCCCGCATTTCATATCTCAAATATGCGATATGGAATCACCCGCCCGCCGACCATTGGGGTGGCCCGCCCCACCATTGGAGAAACCCGCCCGCCCACCACCGGAGAAACCTTTCCGCCTCCCAAAATGGGTGACCCGAGCATCAACGGCAGTTCGCTGCTTGTTTCCACACGGAGGGACGGAGGAAAAACGGAGGTCACTGCAAGAACACGAAAGAGATCGCAGCAGAATCCCACCGTCATGACACCCTGACGCCAATCCTCCCTGCCAATCCTTCACCCCATCCTCCATCCTCCATCCTCCATCCTCCATCCTCCATCCTCCATCCTCCATCCTCCATCCTCCATCCTCACGCCGCGGAAAAAACGCCCGAGCCCCAAGCTTTCCTCAGGGACCAAGCATCCCAAGTTCGAGACGAACTCTCCACGCCCACCCTTTTTCCCTTCTCCTCCAACCCGTGCTTCCCGTCCGCGACCAGAACGGCCTTCACCTGACCGAGCCCGACCTGTGGCTCGATCCGCACCGCCCCAAGCCCTTCGCCTTCGTCTCGCACGCCCACGCCGACCACTTCGCCCGGCACGAGCGCTGCCTCTGCTCGGAGGCCACCGCCACCCTGCTGCGCGCCCGCTACCGGGTTGCCGAGTCGCGCATCCAGGCCGTTCCCTTTCACTCGCCCATCGAACACGCCGGCCACCGCCTCCTGCTGCTGCCCGCCGGCCACATCCGCGGCTCCGCCATGCTCCACATCACGCGGCTGGCCGATGGCAAAAGCCTCCTTTACACCGGCGACTTCAAGACCCGCCACGGCCGCACCGCCGAGCCCGCCGCCTTCCGCCACGCCGACACCCTCATCCTCGAAACCACTTTCGCCCTGCCGAAATACGTCTTCCCCCCGCCGCTCGAAGTCGAGGCCGCCGTGCTGCGCTTCGTCCACGGCTGCCTCGATGGCGGGGAAATCCCCATCCTCCTCGGCTACTCGCTCGGCAAGGCCCAGGAGGCCCTCGCCCTGCTCCACGAGCACGGCATTCCCGCCGTCCTCCACGCTAAGGTGGCGGAAATGACCCAGGCCTGCCGCGACTCCGGCCTCACCAACCTCCCCGAGCCCATCCTCCTCGAGAAAACCGTCCCGCCCGGCCACGCGGTCATCGCCCCGCCGAACGCCGTCCGCTCGACCGTCCTCCGCCGCCTGAAAAACGCCCGCACCGCCATGCTCAGCGGCTGGGCCATGACCCCCGGCGCGGCCTACCGCTACCGGGTCGATGAAGCCATCCCCCTCTCCGACCACGCCGACCACCCCGGCCTCATGGAGTGCATCCAGCGCGTCCAGCCGAAGCGCGTCCTCACCGTCCACGGCTACTGCCGCGAGTTCGCCGCGGAGCTTCGCCAGCGCGGCCTCGACGCCTGGTCCGCCTCGGGAAAAGACCAGCTCGAACTCACCCTCCCCACCGCCCGCGCGCAGAAGATCTCGCCCGTCATCAAGCGCCCCAACTGCGGCCTCGCCGACTTCACCGACCTGCTCCGCCTCGTCGGTGAAACCCACAGCCGCCTCGGCAAGATCGACCACCTCTCGCGCTACCTCGCCGCGCTTGAGCCGGATCTGCTCCCGCTCGCCGCCAACTGGCTTTCCGGCCGGCCGCTCTCCCGCGGCGACGGCGTCCTCCATACCGGCACCGCCGCGCTCCGCCGGGCCCTGCTTTCCCTGCCGAAAGCCCGCGAGGAACGCTACCGCGACATCTCCGTCAGCCAAAACGACGCCGCCCGCACCGCCCGGCTTTTCCTCCAGGAAATCCCGCTCACCCCCGAGCCAATCGAGCTAGCCGGCGCCCACGACTTCTTCCGCGAACTCGCCGCCGCGCCCGGCTCGCTGGCCAAAATCGAGCTTCTCGCCCACCGCTTCCGCCACCTCAACCCCGCCGAGTCGGAGACCCTCGTCCGCATCCTCACCGGCGACCTCCGCATCGGCCTGAAGGAGGGTCTCCTCGAGGAAGCCCTTGCCGCCGCCTTCGGCGCGGATCCCGCCGAGCTGCGCCACGCCCACATGCTCACCGGCGACCTCGGGGAAACCGCCATCCTCGCCCGCGACCAGAAGCTCGCCACCGCCTCGCTCCGTCCCTTCGTCCCGGTCAAGGTCATGCTCGCCTCTCCCGAGACCGCCGCCCAGGCCATCTACGATCGACATGGTAGTTCCAGCCTCTGGCTCGAACCCAAGTACGACGGCATCCGCGCCCAGCTTCACAAAAAGGGCACGCAAGCCGCCTTGTTCTCGCGCGATCTCAAACCCATCGACGCCCAGTTTCCCGAGCTGCTCGAGGCCGCACGCCAGCTCCCTGGCGACTTCATCCTCGATGGCGAAATCATCGCCCACGCCGAAGGCCGGCGCCTCACCTTCAACGACCTCCAGAAACGCCTCGGCCGCCTCGCCACCGCCCAGAGCGACCTCTTCGCCGACACCCCCGCCTCCCTCCCGCCGGTCGCCTTCATCGCCTTCGACATCCTCCTCGGCCCCGCCGGCACGCTCCTCGAGCACCCCCTCACCGACCGCCGCGCAGCCCTCGAAGCGCTTCTTCAATCGACAATCATCAATCGCCAATCGGCGATCACCCCCATCGAAGTCATGCGCACCGACTCGGTCGATGGCATCGAGTCCGCCTTCAAGTCCTCCCTCCTCCAGCATCACGAAGGCCTCATCTCGAAAGACCCGACCTCCTCTTACTCCCCCGGCCGTCGCGGCAAGGCCTGGCTCAAGCTCAAGGGCGTCATGCCCACGCTCGACTGCGTCGTGGTCGCCGCCGAGCAGGGCCACGGCAAGCGCGCCGAATGGCTCTCCGACTACACCTTCGCCGTCCGTGATGAAACCAACGGCGCCCTGCGCATCATCGGCAAAGCCTACAGCGGCGTGAGCGACGCCGAAATCGAGGAACTCACCGACCACTTCCAGCGCCACACCTTGGAAAAGCAGCGCCGCAAGCACCTCGTCGAGCCGAACCTCGTCCTCGAAATCGCCTTCGACTCCATCCGTCCCTCCAAGCGCCACGACTCCGGCCTGGCCCTCCGTTTCCCCCGCATCAAGGGGATCCGCCGTGACAAGTCCCCGCAGGAAATCGACACCCTGCAACACGCACGGAGCCTCCTCTAAAACAACTTCACCGAGCTCAAGCCGCCATCCGGCCGCATCACTTGGCCGGTGATGAACTTCGAGGTGTTGGAAAGCAGGAAGGCGGCCAGCGTCGCCACGTCTTCGGGGTCACCGACTGCCTGGAGCGGATGGCGTTTTTCCGCCGCCTCCCGCTTCTGGGCAGAATTCAGCAGCGGCTCGGACAGCGGGGTGTCGGTCAGCGAGGGTGCAATCGCATTGACGCGGATCTTCGGCGCGAGTTCCGCGGCCAGCGAGCGGGTCAGGCCTTCCACCGCGCCCTTGGCCATGGCGATGGAGCTGTGAAACGACATCCCCTGCGCCACCGCCACCGTCGAGAACAGGACGATCGAAGCCGACTCCGCCGCCTTGAGCGCGGGCAGCGCCGCCCGGATCGCGCGCACCGCTCCCAGCGCGTTGAGTTCGAAGTCGGCGAGGAAATCGGCATCGCTGAACCGATGGAAGGGCTTCAGCAAAATACTACCCGGACAGTAGATGAGCCCGCCGAGTTTCTCCGGTAGGTCGTCCCACCTCGGTTGCCCGTCCGCCTGGAAAGGCAGGTCGGCATCGTGCCGGCCGGCGGTGAGATACGGCATCCTCCAGCTTTCCAGCTTGGTGACGAGCTTGCTGCCGATGCCCGAGGTCGGCCCGATGACGAGGATGGGTTCGCTCATCCGGCCATCATCCGGCAGTTCCCCGAACGGTCAACTTCGCGGGCTCAACAACGCCTGAACCAGGCCCGGACATGCTGCCACGCCTGCTTCACCGGTGACCGGTCCCGCCAGCTTCCGAGACAATGGTGGAGGGCCACCGTTTCCGCGCGGGAGAATTCGCCGCGCGCATGGGTGAAGACGACCGGTGGATAGATGCACAGCCCTTCATCAAGATCCTGCTTCACCGGCTCGTGCGCGAAGCCGAATCGGGCCGCTGCCTCACCGATGACCCCGCTGACGATGGTCTGGTCAAAGCTGCCATCGCCGCGGACGAACGGCCGGTCGCGGTAATGTTCGAGACAGGCCGCAATCCACGGGTGCCCGGCTTCGGCGCCGAGCACGGCTCCCTCGATGTCCGGCTTTGGGATCTCCGCCCACAACTCCACGCCGGAAAACGCGCGATGATGAAGAAACGGATCGAAACTGCTGAATACTTCGACGTCGCTGTCCAGATAGATCCCGCCCTCGGTGACGAGCGCGTGAAGGCGGATGTAGTCGGCCGCGAAGGCCCACTTCCGATTTTCCACCGCCTCGCGGACGAAGGGGACGGACTCGACGTCGAAGCGCTCGCGATCCCAGCAGACCAGCTCGTAGTCGGGCAGGTGGCGGCGCCAGCTCGCCAGGCAGCGTTTCTGCAGCGCCGGCATGGGGTCGCCGCTCAGCCAGCAGTAATGGACCTTGCGGGGAATGCGTTCGGGGAAGGATGGCATCGTCCGGAATCAGCCCGCTCGGTCAGGCTCGGCGGAGTCTCCCACCTTTTGTTGGAAATCCAATGCCGATTTGAGGGAACCTACTGCCCGGACGGCCGGTGCGGCACCTCCGCCAGCTGTGCCTTCACCTCGCCGATCAGGAACAGCGATCCGGCGATCAGCACCGGTCCCCCGCGTTCGAGGACCGCCGCGAGGGCCTGCGGCACCGTCTCGTGGGACACCACTTCCGTTTCCACAAAGGCACCCGCCAGCTCGGCGGTCGGCACGGCCCGCGGACTGTCCAACGCCACCACGTGGACCTCCGAGGCGATCCCCCCGAGCGGCGCGGCGATGCCCGGGATGTCCTTCGCCGCCACCGCGCTGAAAAGCAGCACGGCCTTCCTTTCCCCGAAACGCGCCTGCCAGGTGCGGACCAGCTGGGCGGCTCCGTGGGGGTTGTGGGCACCATCGAGCACCAGCGGTCCGCCCGGGTGGTCGATCACCTCGAAGCGGCCCGGCCAGGTCACGGTCGAGAGGCCGTGGAAAAGCGTCTCGTAATTGACGCGGAGCCCGGCGGCATGGACGCACTCGACCGCCAAAGCCGCGTTCCACGCCTGATGCTCGCCGGGCAGCTTGATCGGGTAGCCTCTGAGGGGGCCGGCGACGAAGCCGAGGGGCGCACGGACCTCGTTGGCCTCCATTTCCAGCACCCGCTGCGCCTCCGGCTCCTGCGGGGAGCTGAAGGCGGGCTTGCCCTCGACGAAGATGCCGGCCTTTTCGCGAGCGATCTCCCGCAGCGTGGAGCCGAGCCACTGGGTGTGGTCCATGGCGATCGGCGTGATGCCGCACACATCGGCGGGCACCGCGGTGGTGGCGTCGAGCCGGCCGCCCATGCCGGTCTCCAGCACGATCACCTCGCACTCCCGCTCGCGGAACCAGCGCATCGCCAGCGCGACGGTGATTTCAAAAAACGTCGGGTGGGGGTCGAGCGACTCGCAGATCGCGCGCAGCTCGGTGAGCATCGCCGCACAGGCGTCCTCGGGGATTTCCACCCCGCTCACCCGGATCCGCTCGCGGAAATCGACAAGGTGCGGCGAGGTGAAGAGACCGCAGCGGTGGCCGCCGGCACGGGCGATCGCGTCGATCATCGCGCAAGTACTACCCTTGCCGTTGGTGCCGGCGATGTGGATCACCTTCACGCCGTGGGCGGGAAAGGCGAGATACTCCTTGAGCAGGCGGCGCGGGCCGTCGAGGCCGAGCTTGATGCCGAAAAGCTGCGTGTTGAACAGCCAGTCGATGGACTCGCGGTAGGTCATGTTTCGTCGGGAATGCTACGATCCATGCCGTAGTCGGGATGGCGGGCGTCGTGGCGGCCAGTGGGTGGACGTGCGCCGTTTCACTCTGCCAGCTTTCGCCACTTCTTCATGGCCTCATCCCACGGAATCATCTCCACCTCACCGCGCTCGACCTGCGCCAGGCGCTCCCCGGCGATGCGGATTCCCTCCTTTTGATACTCCTCGTCGAGCCGCTGCTTGAGTCGCCACGCCAGATACTCCATCTCGGCGTCGTCGAGCTTTTCGGCCTGTTCCAGGATCGCCTGAGCCTTTTCGGTCATCTTGGGAGAAGCATAGCCGCGGCCCGAGCGCGCATCAAGGCCGCTTCCGCCGGGCTCAGGGCATCATGTAGTTGAGCATGGTGGCCAGCTTGTCGCGCATCTTGCCGCGCGGCACGATGTCGTCGATGAGGCCGTGCTCCTTCATGAACTCCGCCGTCTGAAAGCCGGGGGGCAGGTTCTGGTGGGTCGTTTCCTTGACCACACGGGGGCCGGCGAAGCCGATCATGCACTTCGGCTCGGCCAGGTTGACATCGCCGATGGTGGCGAAGCTCGCGGTCACGCCGCCGGTGGTCGGGTGGGTCAAGACGGAGATGTAGGGCAGTCCGGCCTCGCCCAGACGGGCCAGCGCGCCGCAGGTCTTGGCCATCTGCATCAGCGAGAGCATCCCCTCCTGCATGCGGGCCCCGGAGGAGGCGGAAACGATGATCATGCCCCGCTTCTCGTGGATCGCCCCTTCGATCGCGCGGGTGATCTTTTCCCCCACCACCGACCCCATCGAGCCGGCGAAGAACTTGAAGTCCATCACCGCGATCATCGCCGGCTTGCCACCAATGGTCAGGCGGCCGGTGACCACGGCATCCTCCAGCCCGGTGGTCTCGCGCAGCGAAACCGTTTTCTCCTGATAGCGATCGAACCCGAGCGGGTTGGCGGACACCAGACCGGTCTCCGTTTCCTCGAAGCTGCCGGGATCCGCGACCAGTGCGATGCGATCGCGGGCGCCGAGGAGGAAATGATGGCCGCAATGGTGGCAGGTCTGGTGGTGCTGGCGCAATTCGAGCTGATGCAGCATGGCCGAGCATTCGGGACACTTGGTCCACAGACCCTCCGGCATGCCGTCCTTGCTCTTGTTCTTTCGGAGCGGCGGTCGATCGAAAATCCCCATGGTGGTCTGGTGAAATGTAAAAGGTGGGCCGCAAGCAGCGGCGTGAGGTCGAGGCTAGCCACGCATCACGGTCACGACAACCACCTTTTGGACACCGGCTTGCGTCAGCACGCGGGCGCACTCGTTGACGGTGGAGCCGGTGGTGAAGACATCGTCGATGAGGACCGCGCCGCGCCAGGCATCCACGGCGGCGGCCAGTCGAAAGGCGCCGCGGAGGTTGCGCTGGCGTTCCTTGCGGCTGAGGCGGGTCTGGGTGCGCGTGGCCCTGACCCGCTTCAGCGCTGCGACGACGGGCAGCCCCAGTTCACGCCCCAGCGGGCGGGCGATTTCCAACGCCTGATTGAAGCGCCGCCAACCGCGGCGTCGCCAGTGCAGCGGCACCGGCACCAGCGGCCATCGTTCCTCGAGCGCCGGCTGCAGGCGGGGATCGCTGAAAGCCTTCAACGCCAGTCCGGCCAGATCCCGGGCAAGGTCGATGCAGCGGCCGTATTTGAACTGGTGCACCAGCTCCATGCCGGCCTGGGACCGCTGGACACCGGCGCGGGCGAAATCGAAGGCGAAGGTCTGGTCGCGACAATTGGGGCAGTCGAAAACCGCGTCGATCCGCCCCTCGAACCCCTCCGAGCAGGTCGAACAGAAGGGCTCGCGCACCTCGGGGATCGAACGCGCACAGGCTCCGCACACACTTCCTCCCCCCGCCACGGCGTCCCCGCACAACCGGCACACACCCGGATAGAGCCAGTCGAGCCACCCGCTCCACCGGAAGCTGCCCGGCTTTTCAGCCATGGCCGGGGAGATTCTTGCGGCGTTCGGTCATTGCCATCACCAGCATGCCGGTCACCACCGCCAACCCCAGCGGCACCAGGCCTTCAAGGATCGTCGAGCCCACCAGCAACTTGGAGGAAGCGGGCAGCTGGGCGACCGGCCAGGTGGCGCCCTTGAAGACCTGATAGGCGAAAATCCAGCCGGCGTGCAGGCCGATCGGCAGCCACAGCGAAGCGGTACGGTATCGCGCCACGGCCAGCACCAATCCCACCGCCAGGATGGAGAAAAAGCGGCCCGCCAAGGCGAGAGGATCGATGAAATGGTGCAGGATCTGGCCGAGCAGAACGAAACCCGCGTCGAGCGCCTCCGGATCGGGCACGGTCGCCCCGCGCGGAGGCTCCAGGAAATGAACCGCAGCGAACAGGACGGAAAGCGACACGATCGCCGCCGCCGGCTGCATGGCCCGCAGGAAGATTCCCAGCAGCACGCCGCGAAAGAGGAATTCCTCGATCACCGCCACGATGGTGGCCGCGATCAGGGCCCGGCGGATCACCGAGCCCCACTTGATTTCCGTGACCAGCGGATTCACCCACCCGCGGGCCGACGCCCCCGCATCGCGCCAGACGAAAAAGCCGGCGGTCGTCAGCAGCCACCCGGAAACCAGCAGCAGGCCCGCCGCCAGCATGAAACCGAAGAGCAGCTCCACCGGCCCGCGGCGGTTCTTGGCCAGCCGCTGGCCGGGCCGTCCGGCCGCATTTTCCGGGATATAAAGCGACCAGTCGCCGCAACTGGGTTTCCCCCGCCCCAGCCGCAGCCAGGCGACAAGCGGCCCCAGCAGCAGCAGGGCGGAAAACAGCACGGAGCGATCGAAAAAGCGCGGAAAATTGTCCTGCGAGCGCCGGGCCGCCGCGCCCAGCCAGGAAACCAGGCTGTTGGTATCCTTGCCTTCGGTCACCTCGGCGATTCCCATGCCGAAATTGTAGATCCACGGAGCGAGCACCGCCCCCAGCAGCAGGCTGACCACGAAATAGGCGGCGATTTTCCACACGTCGCTCTGGGCATAGCGGGACACGCAACGGACGCTAGGCCTCATCTCCCCCCTGCCAAGAGAGAAGTTCCACCCGGCCGGGAAGCGACCTTGATCCCAGCCGCCGGACGACCTGATGCTCCGCGGCATGGAATCCCACGAATGGCGCGAGCGAACCGAGGACGGCCTCCGCTTCTGGCGGGCCAGCCGGCACGCCGGCAAATGGAGCTTCAGAACCACGCTCAAGACGGACCCCGACTGGGAGCCGATCGACCCGGTGCCCCGCGAACTGTGGCAAACGCTGCGGGAAATCCTGTGGCGCAAGTACCAACGCAAGCGCTGCCCGTGGAAGCTGATCGAGGAAATCGACAAGCGCCTGGAAGCCAGCGACGACGAGTTTCCCGGCGATCCCCGCTGAGGCGCGGGGCCATCCCATCTCCGGCGGCATCCGAGCTGCGGGCGACCACCGCCTCTTCGATGAGCATGAGTGCATATTCATCACTAACGTTATGTGTTCCATGAATCCGTGATGGCCTATGACGTGATATCGTAGAACCCTTCCCGAAATATCCGGGCCAGTCTCTTCGACATCAGCGGTGAGGAGTTACATGAAATGTTGTCGACGAAGCTTTGGGGTCATGAATTCAGGTTCCATTCAGCTTGGTGGCTTCATGACGGGGCTTTCCCATTTCTCGTCTGAGTCGGTTGGTGTGGGGTTCGGTCATGTGTGGACCGGGCTCTGACCATGGCCATCGGGACCTTGGCCCACAGACGAGTTCCAAGGGACGGAGGCGGGGCGATTGAAGGCTGATCGGCCTCCGCCTCCGTCCTCCACTCATCCCGACCCACTGGTCGCTGCGGACGGGGTCGGATCCCCACGTCCCACCTGAAAATCGGTGCTGTTCGGGCCGCCCGTCGATTCGGGAACGAAACTGACGGGGTGCCGTTCTTTTCCAGGTGCCGAAAGACCGGGCCCGATCCGCAGCGTTATCCTCTCCCCGCCCCGGCGGCATGCATTTCATGAATCCAATGACCAAGCCGTATCAACTGGCCTCCCTGCTTTGTTTTCTCGTGATCCCGTCCCACGCCGGGGACCTGGTCATCAGCAGCTTCGAGGCACCGGGCTTTGGTGCCTGGGAAACCACCGGTGAGGCGTTCGGGACGGGGCCGGTCGATGCGACTCGTTGGTCGGCGCTGGAAATCCAAGGAGCCTCGGGCCGCGGACTGGCCTGCAGCGAGGGCTTCGAAGCCGGAGACGGCCCCGGCAACGACGCGCCGCAAGGGCACCTGCTTTCGCCGGAATTCACCGTGGAGCGGGATTTCATCGCCTTCCGCATCGGCGGCGGCGACTTCGAAAGGCACTGCTGTCTGAATCTGTGGATCGATGGCCGCATCGTCAAAAGCGCGACCGGGCGAAACTCGGACAGGCTTCACGCGGAAAGCTGGGCCGTTTCCGAATGGAAGGGCCGCAGGGCGAGGATCGAGGCGGTCGATGAAGCCAGCGGCCGGTGGGGCCACCTGCTGGTGGACGGACTGGTGCAGACCGACTCACCCGAGGCCTTGCCTGTGGTTTCAACGCCCCCCTACCGGGAATCCCTGCGACCCTTGTTTCACTTCACCGCCCGCCAGTGGACCATGGACCGCCTCGAGCCCGGCATGCGGCAGGAGGGCTGGATCAACGACCTCAACGGCATGATCCATTACCGGGGCGAGTATCATCTTTTCGCTCAGCGTTGGAACAAATGCTGGCTGCACGCGATCAGCACCGATCTGGTCCACTGGCGGGAGCTCGAACCGGCCTTCTGGGAAAAGACGCTCGATGCCGGCCGCCAATCGGGGCACTGCGTGGTCGATTTCGACAACTCTTCCGGCCTCGGATCGGCCGGCGGCGAGCCTCCGATGATCGCCTTCTGGAGCCACGCGGACAACCGGCGCCATGGCATCAGCTACAGCCTCGACCGGGGTCGGACGTGGCGGGACTACTCGCAAAACCCGATCCTCGAATTCCCCGAGCGCGACCCCAAGGTCTTCTGGCACGAGCCGACCGGGCGCTGGGTGATGTTGCTTTACGGAGCCGGGCAGTATCATTTCTTCACCTCCAGCAACTTGCTCGATTGGCAGAACGAGGGGCACCCGATCGCCGATGCCTTCGAGTGCCCCGATTTTTTCGAGCTTCCGGTTGAAGACAGCGACGAGCGCAAGTGGGTGCTGATCCATGCCGACGGTCGCTACTCCACAGGCAGCTTCGACGGCACCCGCTTCACCGAGGAAACGCCCCGCCGCCTTTGCGACCTCGGCGGTGAGGCCTTCTACGCCACGCAGACTTTCGAAAACCCGGATCCGAACGATCCGCGGCGGATCCAACTGGCGTGGATGCGGCGCTTCGACGGTCCGGCCCTGTTTCCGGAGATGCCGTTCAACCAACAGTTGAGCTTTCCTTGTGAACTATCGCTTCGCTCGACAGACGACGGCTTGCGCTTGTTCAGGCGGCCGGTGGCGGAAATCGAAAAACTCGAAGAGGATGTCATCTCCCTGCCCGGCACGCGTTTCCGCATCCATGAATCGCGAACCTTGGCCGGGGATGGAGAGGCCTATCGCCTCCGGGCCGGGGTGTCATCGTGGTCGCAAGAGGCCGCCGTCGTGTTCCGCCTGCGCGGAGCCGAGGTCAGGCTGACGCCCCATGGAGTGAAGATCCGCGATGTCCTCAACACGCAGCCCGCGGTGAGCGCCGAGATTTCCCGGGAGGTGAAGTCGGTGGAAATCCTGCTCGACCGACGTTCGCTGGAAGTCTTCGTGAACGACGGCGAAGTCTCCTGCACCCGTCACCTCATTCCCTCCGAGTCCGGCATTTCCATGAAGGTGGAGGGAGGGCCCGCCAGCCTGGAAACGATACGCCTGGCCCGCCTGCGATCGATGTGGGACTGATCGGCAATCTCCGGTCGCCGCATGCGCGTCGGCGGGCTTCGGCGCGCCGAGGTAGTAACTGAGGTGGGGCGGCTTGTTGTAGACGACGTTCTGCGGGAGGGAGATCCGGATGACCCGCCGCGCGTGGTCTGGGACGATACCGCCGAGTCGCCGGACGCAGCGGGCAAGCCGATGGGATCGCTGTTCCGGTGACCTGCGTTGAACCGGAGCGGGCTGGACAGTGCCCGCCCTTGGCCCCTATGCGTTCATGGTGTTCCGCCTTCTCTGCTGTTTGTTCCTGCTCGCCCGGTCCGCGATGCTGGGCGCGGAGCCCGAACCGGATTTCCTGGTCAAAATGTGGCAGTCCGAGGACGGCCTTCCCGGCAACGTGGTGCGGTCGCTCGGACAAACTCCGGACGGCCTGCTGTGGGTCGCCACGGCCGAGGGGCTGGCGCGCTTCGATGGCTTGGAATTCCGCCTGATCAGCGGGACGGGCGGCTATCGCGGGAGGCGGCTCGGATTTTTCCGGGTGATGACGCCGGCGGACGGCAGCGTCTGGGTCTCCACCTTCCAGGGCGGCCTTTTGAAGGTCTCCGGCGACCGGATGGAGCGCTGCCTGGAGGACCAGGATGAGCCGAACCCGCCGCTGGTGACCCACCTCATCGAATACCATGGCAGGATCCATTTCCTGCGTGGCGAAACGATCTACCGGCTGGGAAAAAAGGCTCCGGAGGCGGTCCCCCGGCCCGATACCGCGCTGGAAGCCGCCATCGAAAGCGAGGTGACGGCGCAGGTGAGGCGTGGCCGCTCGACCGCAGCGCCATCGCTCGGGCGCCTCGCTTGTGATGACGGCTCGGCCTGGGAAATCATCGACCGCTCGCTGTTCTTCCACCCCGCCGATCCGCGAACTCCCGCCCGGGTGGTGGAGGCCCTGGAAAGACAGGTCCTCGTCAACGACATGCTCGAGGACCACGAGGGCAACCTATGGCTTGCGAGCCCGGTGGACGGCCTGGTGCGGGTCCGGCAGGACCGGGTGATGCGGCTCGGACGGGACACCCCGCTGGACGACCTGGCGATCCGCTCGGCGATCCAGGCACACGATGGCACATGGTGGATCGCCGGTCGCAGCCGGGGCATCGAACGCATGCGGGACGGAAAAGTGCAGCATTTGGAGCTTGTCGAGGGTGGCTACGACCGGCCGGTGAGCTGCCTTTTTGAAGACCGCGATGAAGCCCTCTGGGTGGCCTCGACGGACGGGTCGGTGTTTCGCTGGAACGGCGAAGGCTTCGACCTCCCGCTGCGCGGAAATCCCTCGCTGTCCAAGGTGAATGCCATCGCCCAGACGCCCGATGGTCTGCTCTGGTTCGCTGGCGGCCAGGGCATCGCCTCCTGGGACGGGACGGTGGCGACGCCCTATCCGGTGGGGCTCGACGATCTGCCGACCGAGTGCTCGACGCTCGCCATCGGCAGCGATGGCGAGGTTTTCGCCGGCACGATCGATGGCAGGGTGCTCCGCCGGGTGGGGGCGCGGTTTAAGGTCGATGAGGTTACGCCTGCAGCCACCGGACGAAGGATCTCCGCGATCTATCCTGCCTCGTCCGATGAGTTGTGGGTATCCACCATCGGTGCCGGGCTGTTCCTGAAGATGGGGCAAAAATGGCATCATTTCGGTGCCGACGAGGGCCTGCCGGACGACCGGCTGACCGCGCTCACGGTCGATGGCGCGGATACGTTCTGGTTCGGCTCGCTGGCCGGGATCCTGCGGGTGTCCCGTCCGTCTCTACTGCGCGCCTTGGACGAGCCGGATCGATGGGCACCGTGGTTGACGCTCGACCGCTCGGACGGGATGGCGACCCGTGAATGCGTCGGAGGTTCGCAGCCCGGCTCGTTCCGGGACCAGGCGGGCTCGATCTGGTTCCCTACCTCCAACGGCCTCGTCGGCGTTTCCCCCGGTTCCCTCATCGTGGAATCCACACCTCCCCCGGTTCACTTCCGGTCCCTTGAGATCGACGGCCAACCGGTCCCCATCGGGCAGGATATCGTGCAAGGCGGACCGGGCCGCGTCCGCCTCAAGTTCGCCTTCACCGGCATCTGCCTCTCGTCCCCGGAGAAAGTCAGTTATCGCGTCCGACTTGCAGGCCTTGATGATACTTTCCAGGCCGTGGGAAACCGCGGCGAGATGACCTATGAGTCGGTGCCGCCGGGGCGATACCGCTTCGACGTGATCGCCATCAACAGCGACGGGGTGGCCAGCCCTCTGCCCGCGACGATTTCGTTGCGGGTGAGGCCGTTTTTCTGGCAAACGATCTGGTTCGGGGTGCTCGTGGGGCTGGTGCTGGCAGGCATCGCCCTCCTCGGAGGCATCGATGTCACCCGCCGTCGCCTGCGGCGGAGCCTCGAGTCGCTGCGGCTTCGCGGCGTGCTGGAAAAGGAGCGCTCAAGGATCTCTCGCGACCTTCACGATGACTTGGGCGCCAGCCTGACGGAGCTATCCATTCTATCGGCGCTGGCGGCGGAAAAACCGGATTCGAAGGACCTCGGGCAGTCCTTGGATACCCTCTCGGCCAAGGCGAGGGAAGTCGTCACCGCGCTTGATGAAATCGTCTGGGCCACCACCCCGCACGAAGACAGCCTGAGGTCCCTGATCGAGTACCTGGCGGCCTTCGCCCGCGAGTTCCTCGGCTCGGCTCGCATCCCGCTGCACACCGAAGTCGAGCGCCAGGTGCCGGATCTCGTCATCGGCCCCCGCCGACGCCACAATGTTTTCATGGCCACCCGCGAGGCGCTCAACAATGCCGTCAAATACTCCCGGGCCTCCGGCATTTCCCTGCGCATCTCGATCGAGGCGGAAACCTTGCTCATCGAGGTGCGGGACGATGGCGTGGGCTTCAACCCCGCCCTGACCCGCACCGGAAACGGCCTGACCAACCTGCGCGAGCGGCTCAAGGATTCCGGAGGCGACTGCCGGCACGAAAGCTCGCCGGCAAAGGGAACCACGGTCACCATCACCCTTCCCCTCCCCCCGGCCTGACTGGTAGTCCTTCCCTCATGCCGAAGACCCACCCCATCACGGTCGCCATCGTCGAGGACAACGCCGCGCTCGCCAACGGGCTGCGCAAGATCGTTGAATCATCCGACGACTTCCAGTGTCTCGGCCTCTGGACCACGGGCGAGGAAGCCCTGCCCAAGCTCGATGCCTTCCGCCCGCAGGTCGTGCTGATGGACATCAACCTCCCCGGCATGTCGGGCATCGAAACCACCGCCCGGCTCAAGCGGCACCTGCCGGAGATCCAAGTCGTGATAGTCACCGTCTATCGCGACCATGACAAGATCTTCGCCGCCCTCAAGGCGGGTGCCTCCGGTTATCTGCTCAAGCGGTCAACGCCGGCCGAGGTGCGGGATGCCATCCGGGACGTGCTCAGCGGCGGCGCCCCGATGAGCGCGGAGATCGCGCGGCGGGTGGTGGAGGCCTTTCACCAGCCTGCCCGCGAGCCGCAGGAAGAAATCAACCTTTCGCCGCGCGAAACGGAAATCCTCGAGCTGCTCTGCGAAGGCCTCGCGAACAAAGAGATCGCCCACCGGCTCGGCATCTCCACGGAGACCGTGCGCGTCCACCTGAAGCATATCTACGAGAAACTGCACGTCCGCTCCCGTACCGAAGCCGCGATGAAATATCGCGACGCCAAGGAACAAGAGCCCTGGAGGGATTGAAATGGGCCACCCGCGGCGAGGCGGAAATCCATCGCCCCCCTGTGTTAACCCTCAAGAGGTATTCATCCCCGATCATGGGGGTGCTTGAATGGTGATGGAAGTGAAGAGGTTGGTGAAAGCCACCCTTGGCACGTCGATCCCATCAGGTCATGGTCCGCTATGACTTGAGTTCCCTGGAACCGGGCGCGGATCGTTCGGGGGCCACCCTTTCCCTCTCCTTCAACATCTCCAACCGGGCCCCACCGTTGAGATCTACGGACTCCGCGACGAAAGCCTCGATGACTGGCCGGAATCCACCACGAGCTACTCCAATGCTCCGGGAGCATCACCCGCCGCGGCTGGCAACTACTCCTACGATTTCTACGATGCCGCTACCCACCCGACGGGAAAGTGGCAGCTGCTCGGGACTTTCGTCATTTCCAACCTTGCGCCTCCCTACACCGACACCAGCTCCCCCGCGACCCTCAACCTTGATGCGTTTCTGGCTGCGGACACCAACCATCTGGTGAGCTTTCTCGTGGTTTCCGGATCGGATGCCGCACCCAGCTGGTATCTCGCCTCGAAGGAGATCGATGGCGACGAACTGGATGATCTCTGGGAGGACCAATCTTCAGGAGTCGATTCCCAGCAAGGATTCCCCACCGGATCCGAACAGCCCTACCGATCCCATCCCTTCGAATCCGAACGATATCAATTCGGTGCCCGGGGATGCCGATGCCGACGCTCTGTCGGACTCATGGGAAATCACGTATTTCGGTGCCATTGACCTCGAAAGTGGTTGGGGAGACCCCGACGGAGACCTCTATTCGAATGAAGAAAACTATTTCGGCAGCATCGATGCCTACGATGGCAACGACGACCCGGACCAGGACTACGCCACCAACGAAGAAGAGGAGAACAACTTCGATATCGCCGGATACGAAACCAGTCCGATCGTCCGCGCGGACTCTCCCGACAACGACGGTGTGGACAACCTCGGTGACGGGCTCGGAGATGCCTGGGAAATCTTTTCCTTCGGCGACACCTCCACCACCGACGACCCGGGCGAACGGGATGGCACCGATCCCTCGTCCGACACCAGCTTTGCCGACCCTGGAATTCTCACCACCGCCGTCGGAAACGGAGCGGACACCATGCTCACCAGCGACACTCAGAATGCCACCTACAACCCGACGGTGGCCCATGGAGACGCCCGCACCTTGGAGGCCCGCAACAATACGGACGCCCGTCAGCGCATCACGCTCCTCCGCTTCGACGTCTCGGCTCTTCAGGGTGATATGACCCATCTGACACTCCGCATGTCCTGCAACGCCGCGCTGGCGACACGTTCCCTACCCATCTACGCGCTGATCGACGGAGCCCCAGGAGAGGATTGGGATGAAGCGACCACCGCCTACCTGACCGCGCCGGGTCTGCTGAGGGGTGAAATCCATCAGATCAATCAATTCGCCCGCGATCCTTCCACGTTGGTTCAGGTGGGAACCCTTGACATCGTTGCGGGGCGGGGCGGCATCTACTACAGCAGGCCCTTCACCTCCCACTTGCAGTCGGTGCTCAACAAGGATTCCGATGGCGTGGTCACGCTTGCGATCGCAGGAGTGGACAACAACCAGCTCCAGTTCGACAGCAAGGAACGTGCCGCCGATCTGGCCGAACCCGCCCTGGCGCCGGCGTTGGTGGCCCCCTTGGGTTCGGTCGTCCTGCCGGTGACCTCGGATCCGGTCGTGATCGACCTCACCCTCGATACCGCGGCGGACCCGGACACATTGACCCTCGATCTCGGAGGCTTGGCAGCCAGCCAGTCCTACCACGTGGAAAGCGCGGGCAACCTCGGCGATTTCGCGGCCATTCCCGGATCGACCTTTGACGCGGCCGGCACCACGGACAGCGTAACCTTGGAGGTCGATGCCACAGCCAACCCGAAGGCCTTTTTCAGGGTCGTCGAGGGTGCCGAGCCTTGATTTTTTTCCTGGGTTGGATGCGGCGCCTGCCGGGCTCGTCCGGCAGGCGCTCTTTCGTCGTTGAAAGAAGCGGCATTTCCATTTGGCCGGGTCGCCGGTTCCAAGCTAGCATTCGCGTGCACCCATGGATTCTTCCGTTCAGCAACTCGTCGATCGCTGCCGGGGGCTCGGCCTGCGCAGGACGAAAGCCCTCGAGCAACTCCTCGCCACCCTGCTGGAAACCGCGCGGCCCATGACCCTGGCGGAGCTCGCCGATTCGCCACGGCTTTCCGACCAATGCGACAAGGCGACGGTTTTCCGGCTCCTCCAGCGCCTGGAAAGCCACGGCTTGGTGCGCCGGCTCGGGCTTCACGAGCGAGCCGCCTATTTCACCCTGTTGATCCCCGACCGCCATCATGACTACCTGATCTGCACCCGCTGCGGGTCCATCGAGGCGATCAAGGCTCCCTGCCCGGTTCACGCTTTGGAGGACGAGATCCGGGAATCCACCGGCTTCCGGGATCTCTATCACGAACTTGAGTTTTTCGGCACCTGCCCGGCCTGTGCATGAACCGCCTCACCCGCATCGCCGTCACCCTGTTCGCTTCCGCTACGGTGCTGATCGTACTTGCGAAAATGAGGCTCGCTCGCGTGGTCGGCCTCGATCCGGACAGCTCGGCGGAGTTCATCGCCAATGAAACCCGCATGGCCGAACTGGCGGTTGGCATCGCCGGGCTGCTGGTCCTTGCCGCCGCCAGCCTGATCGTGGTGCGCCTGGTCGGAAGAGGGCGCAATTCCGGCAACCCATGAGTGACTCTCTCACGGCGGACTTCCTTCGTTTTCTCGAGACCGAGAAGAACTGCTCTCCGCGGACCCTGGCCAACTACCGGCTCGCTCTGGACGCGTTCCGCCGGTTTTCCGGCGGGGACACGGAGCCCGACTGGACCCGCCTTGAGGCGGAACCCTTTCGGGCGTGGCTGTTTGAGATGATGAAGTCCGGACTTTCCCGCGCGACGGTCCGTCTCCGCTTCTCGGCCATCCGCTCGTTCTACAAGTATCTCGTTCACCGGCGCGGTCTGGCATCGAGCCCGGTGGCCGCCCTTCAGCTTCCCAAGGTTCCAAGGAAGCTTCCGGTGGTGCTCAACGCGGCCCAGATCGACGAGCTGCTGGGCCTCCCCCTGGCTCTTCCCCCGGCCCGCAACAGTCCGCCGTGGGCCCCCGTCCGGGATGCCGCCATTCTGGAACTCTTCTATTCTTGCGGCCTGCGGGTCTCGGAGCTGAGGTCACTCGATGTCGATTCCATCGATTTCCTTGCCGAAACGCTCAGGGTGATGGGAAAAGGTGCCAAGGAGCGGCTGGTGCCGATCGGCACCCCCGCACTGGAGGCTGTCCGCCGCTACCTGCGCGAGGCCACGATCGCCTCGGGGCCTCTTTTTCTCAGCAAGCGTCGCGGCCGCATCACGCAGCAATCCATCGACCTCCTGCTCAGGAAATACGTGGCCAAGTCGTCAATTCCCTTCTCCATTTCCCCCCACAAGCTCCGGCACAGCTTTGCGACCCACCTCCTCGATGCGGGAGCCGATCTTCGCTCGGTGCAGGCGATGCTGGGCCACGCCTCGCTTTCGACCACCCAGATCTACACCCACGTTACCAAGGAGCGTCTCCGGCAGGCCTACAATCAAGCTCATCCCCGGGCGGGAGAGTAACGTCCCTCAGGACGTCGCATAAAAAAGAGCGGTCGCCCTGAAAGGACGACCGCTCGAAGTAAGCTCAGATCTCTTCTCGAGACCCGGACCGGGATCAGAAGCTGACAGCCAGCTTCACGCCACCGATCAGGTACTCTTGGCCGGAGGTGGCGTAGAGGTCGGTGATGAGATCGCTGTCACCATCGGTGTACTTCACGTACGGGGTGAGGGTGACACCTTCGCGGAATTCCCACGGAAGGGCGGCGGTCAGATACCAGCCTTGGAAACCGTCGGCGGTGCCGGTCGGGCTGGTGGCGGAGAGCTGGAGGCCTTGGCCATCGGCGAAGCCGACACCGGCACCCAGTTCAAGGGAAAGGCAGTCGTTGAACTCGATCGTGTAACCGAGGCTGGTATCCCAATACCATCCATCGAACGCGTCGAAGTCGTAGTAGAAGGTCGAGCCAAGGGAAACACCGAAGGGCAGGTCGTAGGACGCGCCGAGGTAGACTTCCTGGGTATTGGCACCGGCATCCGGGAAGTAGTAGTAGATGTAGCCCAGTTCGAGGGTCACATCGCCAATCCCGTAGCTGACGCCACCGTAGAGGTCGAGTTCGTCGTTGTTGATGGCGGGGCCGCCAAGCAGGGTCGACGTCGCCTGAGTGGCGTTGTCGGTGTCCCACGTCGCATACCACGCGCCGGCGCTGAAGCTCAGGTCGCCCATGGAGTAGGCCACGTCCACACCGGCATCGACGAGGTCGTTGCCAAGGTCGACGAATCGGAATTCATACATGTTGGTGTAGCCCACGTGGACTTCACCTTCGAGTTCCGCCGAAGCGTAGCCAGCCACGAGGGTGGAGGCAGCGGCCAGGGCGCCAACGGTTTTGCAGTAGTTGCGCATCGTTTTTAGTTTTTCGGTTGCTGCTAGAACCCCCGAGCGCGGTGAAACCACTTCCGGGAGACTTGGGGCGATTAGCATCCGCCATGCCATTTTGGCCGCCGGACACCACTCATCACGTCTTCATTTAAGAAAACTTGATAATCGTGTCCAGCGAAAAGCAGGATGGGTGCGCTTCGCGAGCGCTAGGTAATTCGACCGTCGTCAGGCTGGCAAGCGAGAATCTCGTGCTCGATTGCCTCCTTTTGAAGCGATGTCACGGCCCGACGATGAGGGTCCGAGGGGGGGCTTGGAGGCCGGTGCAGCGGGCGGCGACTACCCTTTCCGTCATGACGCCCGCTCCCGCCAAGGCATCGACTCTTCCACGGACCCGGAACCCTTGAAGATTCCCGCCCCGGTCACCCTGCGGCGAATGGCACACGAAATGCTTACCGAGGCCTGTCAAGTTCGTTTTTCTTTCGAACAGACATTTTGATGAATCCACATCCAACCGCATCTCCATGAAGCCTTGGTTCAAAGTAATGTCCAAAGTATCCGCCAGGACGCTCCTCTTCGTCGCGTTTCTGGCTCTGATTGTTCCGTCCTTCGCGCAGGATCCTGCAGCTGCCACGGAGGCTCCGCCCGAGGTGGCCGAGGCGGTCGCCTACCTACCGCAGGAAGCGGCGGACATCATCTGGTTGGTCATTGCCGGCCTGCTGGTATTTTTCATGCAGGCGGGCTTTGCCATGGTGGAATCCGGGCTCACCCGGGCCAAGAACTCGTGCAATATCATGATGAAGAACCTGATGGACTTCTGCATCGGAGCGCTGGCGTTTTGGGCGATCGGGTATGCCATCATGTATGGGGAGAACGGCAACAGCTGGATCGGATGGGACTCGAACCTGCTGCTCCTCGGGTCCGCCACCGCAGGTCAGGACTACGCGTTGAGTGCGGGGTGGTTCTTCCAGGTCGTGTTCGCAGCAACGGCGGCGACGATCGTCTCGGGAGCCATGGCGGAACGAACCAAGTTCATCGCCTACTGCTTTTATTCGTTGATCATCTCCTTGGTCCTTTACCCCATCACCGGCCACTGGATCTGGGGCGGTGGCTGGCTGAGCTCCATGGGAATGCGGGATTTCGCCGGATCGACGGTGGTGCACTCCGTAGGCGCATGGGCGGCTTTGGCGGGAGCGATCGTCATTGGTCCTCGAATCGGCAAATTCAAAGACGGAAAGTCCCATCCGATTCCGGGCCACAATCTGCCGCTCGCGGCCCTGGGCGTGTTCATCCTGTGGTTCGGCTGGTATGGATTCAACCCCGGCTCGACGCTCCTCGCGATCGGCGGTGTCTCGCACGTCGCCGTGACCACCACTCTGGCGGCTGCTGCAGGTGCGCTCGGAGCCATGTTGGTCTCGTGGATGAAGTTCAAGAAGCCGGACCTCTCGATGACATTGAACGGCGCGCTCGCCGGACTTGTCGGAATCACCGCCCCTTGCGCTTCGGTCACCACGGGTGCCGCGGTGATCATCGGATTCGTGGCGGGCATCCTGGTGTTCATTTCGGTCATGATCATCGAACACAAGTTCAAGATCGACGATCCGGTCGGCGCGATTTCGGTGCACGGCGTGTGTGGAGCCTGGGGTACCCTCTCGATCGGTCTTTTCGGCAGCCGGGCGGTCGATCTCCCTTACTGGGATGAGTCCAGCGCCATCCAGGACGGTCTGTTCTACGGCGGTGGCTTCCATCAACTGTGGGTCCAGTTCGTCGGTGTCGCCTCCGTATTCGCATTCACCTTCGCCTGCGGAATGATTCTCTTCCTGGCGCTGAAGGCGACCATCGGGCTGCGAGTTTCCGCAGACGAGGAAGTGAGTGGCCTCGATATTCTGGAACACGGAAACGAAGCTTATCCGAATTTCGTCCAGCACGACTGATTCCGAGTTTCTCTCCAGCGAATTCACGGCCGGCTCCCCTTGAGGAGCCGGCTTTTTTTGTCCCCACGACGGTCAGGAAAAGCGCGGATCGACCTGCCCCATTCTGTTGGAAAAACGGGGCTTCCGAGGGATCGACGGGCAACCGGAGGAGCGATCCGCGCCGCCAGCTGACGAGCAACCCGCCGCCTAACGGCTCCGCTGGCACGTGCGATGCTTATGAGGCGCGTTCATCAAACCAACCACGCCAACCAACATGCGAAAACTGACGAAACTGACCTACCTCATCCCGCTCCTGCTGACGGCCAAGGCCTTCGGACAGGAAGAACCGCCCGCCGAGGGAACCTACGATGCCTTCATGGCGGGTAGCGATGCGGCGATGTTCACCGTCAACAACCTCTGGATCCTCCTCTCGGCCGCCCTTGTGTTTATCATGCACCTTGGCTTCTGCTCGGTGGAGTCCGGGCTTTGCCAGAAGAAGAACACGGTGAACATCCTGTTCAAGAACGTGTTCATCGTCTGCATCGGCGCGCTTGGCTACATGGCCTGGGGCTTCAATGCGATGTATCCCGGAGACGTCGGGCCCGACACTTGGAACGGTATTATTGCGAAAGGAGCTCCGCTCATGAACGGATTTGCAACTGAGGCTGATCGCGTTGCGAACGTTACAACAGCCTATGTCGGCTCCAACTACACGATCTGGGCCGACTTCATTTTCCAAGCGATGTTTGCCGCCACCGCCGCGACCATCGTTTCCGGTGCAGTGGCGGAGCGGGTGAAGCTGGTCAGCTTCATGATTTATGCAGCGATTCTCGTCACCTTCTTTTACCCCATCACCGGGTCTTGGAAGTGGGGGACAGGTTGGCTTGACGCCATGGGCTTTGCCGACTTCGCCGGCTCCACTCTGGTCCACGCCTTCGGGGGCTTCGCCGCCCTTGCCGCCATTCTGGTGCTCGGACCGCGCCGCGGCAAGTTTACCAAGGAAGGCATCAAGCCGATCCTTCCCCACAACCTCCCGCTCGCCAATATCGGCGTCTTCATGCTTTTCCTCGGCTGGTTCGGGTTCAATGGCGGCTCGGTCCTGAGCGCCGATCCTGAATCCGTTTCGCGGGTTTTCGTGACCACCGCCATGGCTGGCTTCGCCGGCGGCCTTGCGGCCATGTTCACTTCGTGGGCCGTGCTGAAGAAGCCCGACCTTTCCATGGGCCTCAACGGCATTCTGGCGGGCCTCGTCGGCATCACCGCCGGTGCCGACGTCATTTCCCCGTGGATGTCCGTGGTGGTGGGCGCGATCGCTGGCGGCATCGTCGTCCTTTCGGTGATCTTCTTCGACAAGATCAAGATCGACGATCCGGTCGGCGCGGTCTCCGTTCACGGCGTCTGCGGCGTCTGGGGTACGCTTGCGGTCGGCATTTTCGGGGGCGGAAACCTCGGAGTGCAGGCCCTCGGCACCTTCTCCATTAGCGCCTTCGCCTTCGCCGCCTCCCTCGTGCTCTTCCTGATCCTCAAGTTCACCCTCGGAGTCCGCGTGGACGCCCAGGAAGAAGAAGAGGGTCTGGACGTGGCCGAACACGGCTCGCCGGCTTACTCCGACTGAACCTCTCCCCCCCAAGGTTGACACCATCCAACAGGCGGCCCGATCCGGGTCGCCTGTTTTTTGTGTCTGGAGCGACCCGGTGGATTACCCTAAAGCCCCCCGCGTGAAGCGACGCTCACTCTGGTTCCTGGCCATCACCCTTCTCACCCTTTCCGGGGCCGCGTGGCTTTGGCTCCGCCCCTACGAGTGGCACCCGGATCCCGCCGCGCCCGCTGAAATCGAGACCGCCAGCCTCAGGCGCGACGAGTCCTACTTCTGGCTCGATCTCCGCCTCGACACCCGCGACCTCCGCGCCGTCCCCGAGCCGTTGTTTGTGGAAACCCCCAGCGGCGCCGAGATCAAGCCGGCCCAGATCGACTACCAGGGGCCCGGCCCGATCTCCGGGACGGAGGACGGCACCCTGCCCCAGATCGACGCGATCTTCCTGAAGTTCTGGCTTGAGGAAAGCTCGCTCCAGGGCCCGCTCGCGCTACGGATCGGCAACGGCCGTCTCCGGGTTCGGACCCGTTCCGGCATCCCTTCGGTGAAAAACGGAAACACCAGGATTTACCACTCCAGCCGCTGGTAGTCATGCGTCTCCTCGTGATTGATAACTCCAACACCCGCACCAAATTTTCCATCAGCGAGCGGGCCGGAAGCTTGGGCGACACTTTCTGGATCCCCACGGCAAAGGTTTCCGAGCCAACACTCGACGAGGCGCTCGACGGATCGGATTTCGATGCGGCGTTGGTCTGTTCGGTCGTGCCGGCAAAAGCCGCCATCCTCGGATCCTGGCTGGAACGGCTCGTGCCCGTCCATCATCTCAATGCCGCGAGCCCGCTGGGCATCGGCATCGATTACCCCGATCCCGCCAGCATCGGTGCCGACCGGCTTGCCAATGCGGTCGGCGTGGTCGCCCGACACGGAGCTCCTGCAGTGGTCATCGATTTCGGCACGGCCGTCACTTTCGATGTCGTTTCCCCCGCCCCATCCTACCTCGGAGGCGTCATCGCCCCGGGTCTTGGTGCCATGGGAGAGTATCTCGGTCGGAAGACCGCCCTGCTGCCCATCGTCGATCTCGAAGAGCCCGCGCAGGCCATCGGCCGTTCGACCACCGAAGCCATGCGCGCCGGAGCCGTGATCGGCTACCGCGGCCTGGTGCGTGAAATCCTCGGTGCCGTCCGCCATGAACTCGGCGGGCGCGCCATCGCAGTCGCCACCGGCGGGGATGCCGCCCTGATCGCCCGCGGTGTGCCGGAGATCGACCAGGTGGATCCGGACCTCACCCTCCACGGGATGGAAATCGTGGGCCGGCGGGTTTTCGAGGCGGCCTGAGAACGGAACACCGCCGGGACCGGCAAAAGGACGTGCCTTCGCCGTCCCCGCCCCCTACACCTCCCCGCATGCAGAGCGACGCCCTTGCCATTGGCATCGATTTCGGAGGTACTTCGGTCAAATTCGGAGTCATCCGCGGTGCTGAAGTCATCGACCAGGCCCCTCCCATCGCCACCCAGGATTTCGACGGTCCCGCGCCCTTGTTGGATGCGATGGTCCGCTACATCGAGGACCTGCGTGCCCGCCACGCTGGCATCGCCGCAGTCGGCGTCGGCATGCCTGGCTTTGTCGATTTCGAGCAGGGCGTCGTCCGCAACCTCACCAACGTCGCCGGCTGGCAGGAATTTCCCCTGAAGGCCCGGCTTTCCGAACGCACCGGGCTGCCGGTCGTGGTCGACAACGACGCCAACTGCATGGCCTACGCCGAGTGGAAACTGGGGGCCGGGCGTGGGCTGCAGCACCTCATCGCCATCACCCTGGGCACCGGCGTGGGCGGCGGTCTGGTGGTGAACAACCGCATGGTCCGCGGAGCCCGCTTCGGGGCCGGTGAAGTCGGACAAATGTCGCTCGATTGGAAAGGCCTCCGCGGCACCTATGGGAACTTCGGCGCGCTGGAGGAATACATCGGCAACCAACAAATCACCCAGGCCGCCACCGAGGCCTACCATGCCGCGGGCACCCACCGGTCGCCGGACGACCTGACGCCCGCCGCCCTGTCGCGGGCCGCGCATCAAGGGGATGCCACCGCGCTTGCCATCTGGAAGACCGTCGCCGAGCAACTCGCGAATGTGCTGATGGACTGTTGCTGGCTGCTCAACCCGGAGGCCCTCATCATCGGCGGCGGCGTGGCCAAGGCCGGGCCGCTGCTCTTCGATCCACTTCGCGAAAGCCTGCACGCCCAGCTCAGCGCACCTTTCAAGGAGGCCCTGCAGCTCCTGCCCGCGCACTTCGGCAACGAAGCCGGCATGATTGGAGCTGCCGCCCAAGCCTTGGAGGCAGGGAGCAAGTAGCAAGTAGCAAGTAGCAAGTAGCAAGTAGCAAGTAGCAAGTAGCGAGCATCTTCCATCTTCCATCTACCATCTTCCCCATGGACTTCGACACCCTGATTCCCCGCCGCGGCACCGGAAACATCAAGTATGACCGCCGACCCGAGCTCGATCCTTTCTGGGTCGCGGACATGGATTTCCCCTCCTGCCCGGAGATTCTCGAGGCCCTCCACCGCCGCGTCGATCATGGCATTTTCGGTTACGCCCAGGCCCACGCCGGTCTCAATGACGCCGTGCTCGACTATCTGGAACGCCGGCATGACTCGCGTCCCCCGCTCGATCACCTCATCCACCTCGGAGGCTTGGTTCCGGCTCTTTCCCTCGCAGCACGGGCTTTCTGCCGACCCGGCGGAGCGGTCATGACCTGCACCCCCGTTTACCCGCCTTTCCTCGGAATCCACCACGATGCGGGTGCCAAGCTGATCACCATCGACCACATCCTCGTCGAGGGTCGATACACCTTCGATTGGGACGGCATGGCGGCGGCCGCCACTCCGGAAACCAAGATCTTCATCCTCTGCAACCCGCAGAACCCGATCGGCCGGGCATTCACCGCGGAGGAAGTCACCAAGGTCGCCGAATTCTGCCGCGACCGCGAGATCATCCTGGTTTCCGACGAAATCCACTGCGACCTCATCCTCGACGAGGCGGCCACGCCGCATTTCTCGGCGCTGAGGCTGCCCGAGGAGCTTCGCCAGAACACCATCACGCTGCTTTCCCCCAGCAAGACCTGGAACATCGCCGGCCTCGGCTATGCCTATGCGGTCATTCCCGACGACTCGATCCGGCGCCGCTTCAGCGCCGCCCGCGGTCACACTCTCAGCGAAATCAACGCCCTCGCTTACTATGCCGCCGAGGCGGCCTACCGCCATGGCGAGCCCTGGCGGCAGGAACTCCTCGCCTACCTCCGCGGCAACCGGGAGACCCTCCTCGATTTCCTCGCCGAGCGCCTCCCCGCGCTGAAGCCGGTCGTGGGCGAGGCCACCTACCTCCAATGGATCGATGCCCGCGCCACCGGTCATGACAATCCCGCGCTGTTTCTGGAAAAGGAAGCCGGCCTCTTTGTTTCCGACGGTGCCTACTTCGGCTGGCCCGGCTGGATCCGCTTCAACTTCGCCTGCCCCCGCCCGCACCTGCTCCAGGGGCTCGAAAAAATGGCCCAAGCCTTCGCCGTGACCTGAATTCTTGCCGTTGCCTTCCCCCGCCATCGAGGTTCCAATTCCCGACGACATGCCTGCATTCCTTCGCCCGCTCCTCCTGTTCCTGATCGTCCTCGGCTTCGCGCCCTCCGCCATGGCCGGCGATCATGTCATCGTCACCGGCGGCCCCGCCCTGCGGGAATGGGAGGACCTCAGGATCCCGCGCGATCGGCACGACCGCTTCTGGGGAAATTTCGTCCGCGCCTCGACCCTGCGCATGGTGGAAATCCGCAAGGCCTACGGGTCCAACGCCCCGCTGGTGTGGATCATTTACCGTCCCGCCTATCAGACGCGGGCCAACGAAGAGGGCAAACCGCTCACCACCTGGCTCAGCGAACTGGCCTCCGAGCGCAACGCCACCCTCCGCTGGGTCTCCTCGTCAGCGGACTTCGTCAATGCCCTCAACAGCCGGCCGCGGGGATCGATCGAGACCTTCGATTACTTCGGGCACAGCAACAAATTCTGCTTCATGCTCGACTACGGCAACTCGATCATGGCCGCCTCCACCGCTTGGTTTCATGAAAACGACATCTCGCGCGTGAACCGGTCGATTTTTGCCAAAAACGCCTACTGCAAGAGCTGGGGCTGCCACACCGGAGAAAGCATGAGCCAGGCCTGGAAGCGCCACCTCGGCGTCCCGCTCGAGGGCGCGGTCGGACCGACCGACTACACCGCCATCAGCCGGGGCGCCCTGCCCGTGGTCAACGGCCGCTGGGCACGCTGACCGGCAAGCAAGGCGCAGGCAGCATCCCGCAAGGAACGCCGAGCCCCACCCTCCATTCGCGACTATCTCTCTTCCACTTCCGACCACCGCACCGACATGACCTTTGACGAACTCCAGGCCCTCCACGACCTTCCGCTCTTCAAGCTCCTTGAAAAGGCGCACGCCGTCCACGAGGAGCACTGGCCGGAGGGCGAGGTCCAGCTCTGCACGCTGCTCTCCATCAAGACCGGCGGCTGTTCCGAGGACTGCTCCTACTGCGCCCAGTCGGCCCGCTACAATTCCGGCGTGCCGCTCGAGCGCCTGATGGAAAAAGAGGCCGTCATGCAGCGCGCCCGCCATGCCAAGGAAACCGGCTCGACCCGGTTCTGCATGGGCGCCGCCTGGAAGGGCGTCCGCGGAGGCACCCAGCGCTTCGAGCAGGTCATCGAGATCATTGAGGAAGTCGGCACCCTCGGCATGGAGGTCTGCGTGACCCTCGGCGAGGTCGGCCCCGAAGAAGCCAAGCGCCTGCGCGCCGCCGGCGTGACCGCCTACAATCACAACCTCGACACCTCGCCCGAGCACTACCCGAACATCGTCACCAGCCACACCTATGAGGACCGGCTCAACACGATCCGCAACGTCCAGGACGCCGGCATGTCCGTCTGCTGCGGCGGCATCCTCGGCCTCGGGGAGACCACCAAGGATCGCCTGCGCATGCTGGAAATCATTTCCAGCTTCGACCCGCAGCCCGAGAGCGTGCCGATCAACTCGCTCATGCCCATGCCGGGCACCCCGCTCGAGGGCACCGCGCCGGTCGAGCCGCTCGACGTCGTCCGCATGATCGCCGTGGCCCGCGTCGCCATGCCCAAGTCGAAGGTCCGCCTCTCCGCCGGCCGCGAGCAGATGTCCGACGAGCTCCAGACGCTCTGCTTCTACGCCGGTGCCAACTCGATCTTCTACGGCGAGAAGCTCCTCACCGGGAAAAACCCGGCCATCGAGCACGACCGCCAGCTGCTTGCCAAACTCGGCCTCGGCACCCTCGCCCCCAACCCGCTCACCCCCGAGCAGGAACCCGCCTGCTGCTGACGTGGCCGCGGCCGCGCAGCCAATCCCTTCCTCAGCCGGTCTCTCCCCCGAGAGCCCGGCTTTTCCATTCTTTGCGCCTACGCGTCTTTGCGGTTCACTTCCGTTAGGATGTCCCTCCGCCAGCACAAACTCCGCGCCTTCCTCCTCATCGTCCTCGCGCTGGTCGGCACCTCGCTGGTTCTCGTCATCCCCACCATCGCCCGCCAGTTCACCGATGTCATCATCGCCCAACGGCGGCCCGACCTGATCCTGCGCACCACCCTGATCGGCCTCGGTGCCATCGCCCTGCGCCAAGGCCTGCTTTCCCTCCGCTCGCTCATCGCCCAATCGCTCGAGGCCCGCCTCGTCCACGACCTCCGCGTCCGGCTCTTCGACCAGCTCCAGCGCCAGCCGGTCCGCTGGTTCGACCGCCACGCCTCCGGCGAAATCATGTCCCGCGTCTCCGACGACGTCCCTGCCATGGAGCGCGTGCTCGTCGAGTCGCTCGATGTCGCCCTGCCGGCCCTCTTCCAGTTCCTCGCCATCCTCGGCGCGCTGTTCTGGCACGATTGGCAGCTCGCCCTCGTCGCCATCGCCCCGCTGCCCGTCATCGGCCTCATCACCTGGCGTCACGCGATCCGCGCCGCCCCGCACTGGCGCGAATCCTCCGAGGCCACCGCCGACCTCCACGCCCGGCTCCACGACTCCCTTTCCGGCATCCGCCAGATCAAGGTCTTCACCCACGAGCCCGAGACCCTCGACTCCTTCGCCGCCGCCAGCAACACCTCGCGCCAGAAACACATGCGCGTCATGAAAGGCCAGGCCGTCATTTGGCCCGGCGTCTCGATGCTCGCCGAGGCCGGCATCATCCTCATGGTCGCCTACGGCGCGTGGCGCGTGCTGCAGGGCGACATCACCCCCGGCACCCTCTTCTACTTCCTCTTCGCCTGGGGATTTCTTTTCGACCCCGTGTCGAAGATCAACCCGCTCTCCCAGACGTGGAACCGCGGCCTCGCCGCCACCCGCCGCGTCCGCGAAATTCTCGATCGCCCCGCCGAATCCCACCTCACCGAAGGACACCGGCCCGCCGCCATCCGCGGCGATCTCCGTTTCGAAAACGTCTCGTTTTCCTACGACGAAAATAGTAGTTCCATCCCCGCGGTTTCCGACATCTCCCTCCACGCCTCTCCCGGCGAAACGATCGCCCTCGTCGGACCCACCGGTGCCGGCAAGTCCACCCTGCTCCACCTCATCGCCCGCTTCTACGAGCCCTCCAGTGGTTCCATTCTCCTCGACGGCCAGCCGCTGGCCGACATCTCCAAGGAATGGCTGCGCGACCGCATCGGCTACGTCACCCAGGACAGTTTCCTCTTCAACGACACGCTGCGCGAGAACCTCCTCATCGCCCGCCCCGACGCCAGCGACGACGAACTTTGGCAAACCCTCGAATCCGCCAACGCCGCCGCTTTCGTCAAGGAACTCCCGGACGGCCTCGACACCCTCGCCGGCGAGCGAGGCATCCGTTTTTCCGGCGGGGAAAAACAACGCCTCTCCATTGCCCGCGCGCTGCTGCGGAATCCTCCCATCCTGCTCCTCGACGAAGCCACCTCCGCCCTCGACAACCGCACCGAGCGCCTGGTGCAGGAGGCTCTCGAAAACCTCCGCGCCGACCGCACCTGCTTCGTCATCGCCCACCGCCTCAGCACCATCGAGTCCGCCGACCGCATCGTGGTGCTGGTCGATGGCCGCATCGCGGAAACCGGCACCCATCCCGAGCTGCTCGCCAGCGAGGGGCCCTACGCCCGGCTCCATCGCGGCGGCAGCTTCCAAGCCCCCTCAGCCGATGAAATCTGAGCAGCCGTGGATCGACGCTGTCCTCGAGACCTTTCCCGCGAACGATCCCCAAAACGAGCAACGCCGTGAGCTGCTGCTTGAGGCCGCCCACGCCGTGCCCTTCGAGGCACCATCCGACGAGCCGCCGGCACCGCCCCGCTTCAAGAATAGCCGTCGCGCCCGGATGCTAAGGTCCGGTCTTTTCCTGCTCGGCCTGTGGCTGCTGTGGGTGCTGCTGCTCTGTCCCACCGCTCGCCGCCGCCTGCAGGGCATCAGCCTGTGCGATCGATACTCCGACAGAGTTTCGCCCGTGACGCTCTCGTTTCCACTCCCCTACTACTACCGCGCCCGGGAGGGCCAGCAGTGGCAGCCGTGGGTGGAGGACTTCCAGCAGAAACGCCATCCTGCCGACAAGCTCCTCCTGCGGTTCGGAAAATCCCATGAACCCGACGAGGCGATCCGCTGGCGGGAACTGTGGAGCAGCCATCCGGAGGATCCGGTCTGCTTCGCCGAACGCTTCAGAGCCACCGCCTTCGTCGACAGCGACCCGGACCCGTCGCTTCTGACCGAAGCGGCCGAGGCCGACCCCGGAAACGGCTACTACGACCTGCTCACCGCCATCCATCTGGCCGGAAGCTGCGTGGACGAAAGCTACTCCCGTAGTAAATCCGGCCATCGCTCCCGGGAATGGAAAATCACCGACCCCGAGCGGGCAGAGCTGGCCTGGCAGCATTTGGAGAGAGCCCTCGATGCCAGCCGCATCGAATCCCATGCCTTCGAAATGATCGAGCTGCGACTCGAGGGCTGGCCCAAGCCCCGGGAATACCCGGACTTCGCGGCGGATGAGGTGACCGCCACGGCATACCTGCGATTCGACCGGCCCTTCCCTCTCGGGACCAGAGAACTGGCCGGCCTCTTCGTCACCCGCGCCAAAAAACTCGCAGCGGCAGGTGACACCACCGAGCTCCGAAAACTCTGCCGCCTTGTCCGCAAGACCGTGCAGCTCATCCACCGGGCCCCGGTTAGCAGTTGGTCCATGAACACCGCCAGCATCTTGCTGGGCAATGCCCAGCCAGGCATGCTGGAAGCCTGTCAAATCGCAGGGCTGACCGAGGAAGCGGCATTCTGGGCGGACTTCGCGACGTACCGATCCAAGCAGGGAACGGCGTTTACGTCCCGCTTCCGGCCAGATCATGCCTCGTCCCTGTGGTGGCATGCCACCGCGGATCTCGACTCCGGCCGGCACGCCGAACAACGGATGTTCGAGGGCCTCTACCTCGGTCACGCCGCACTCGTTTTCCTGGTTTTCTCAGGCATGGCCAGTTTCCTCCACCGCCACTCATTCGGTCGGCTGCTGCAGCTTCCGGGCAGGATTTCCCCGCTTCTGAGGTTCAGCGACTATGCCCGCATCATCCTCATCGGCGTGGGGCTACCTGCCCTGATCGTAGTCGCGACACTCGAGCTGCCCATCCTGAACCCACGGGATCAGCCCATGGACGGCTTTCAGGCCTGCGCGGTGCTGCAGAAACTCCTCAGCCTGATCGTGGCGGCCCTGTTCCTCACCACACGCGAGACCGGTCTGGCACTCACGCGCCGCGCCACCCCGCTTGGTTTCCGGCCCATGGCCAGGACACCGCTGTTGTTGCTCGGCCTGCTGGCACTCGCCGGTGCGCCCTCAGCCAGCGCCCTCAGCCGGATCGAGGACTTCGGGCCCCTGCCGCGCGAGTGGGTCTGGGCCGGTTTTTTCATGCTGCCCGGCTTGCTGCTCGTTGCTTTCCTCGTCGGTATCGGGGTGCTGGTCTTCACCGGACATCGGCGGCTCCAGGCCACCACCCTGCTGCGCTGCCTGACGCCTCCTCTGCTCACCGCAGCCTGGCTGATGGTGGCATGGTCCGGCGTCAACCGCTGCATCGAGCGGCACCACGTCCGCCACGCCACGGCCGAGCGCATCGACTCCCCGCAAGCCATCCTTTTCTATCAGGGAAACGAGCCCGGAACCTACCGCCAGATCATGGAAGACTACCTCGCCACCGCCCCGGAATGATCCGCCTTCTGCTCACCCTCCTCGCCGCCGGGCTCGGCGTGCTCAGCTTTCCGCCGGTTCACTGGCATCCGCTCGCACTCGTCGCGCCGCTGCCCTTCCTTTTCGCCATCCGCGATGCGAAATCCGGAGCCGCCCTCGGTCTGGGCCTCGTCTACGGCCTCGCCCTCTACATCGGCACCTTGAATTGGCTGCTGGCAGTGTTCGGATCCTTCGCACTGCTGCTTCATTTCATCCTGGCCCTGTTTCCCGCCCTCTTTGCCGGCATTTGGTCGGGCCTACGCCCTCATCTTCCCGACCGTTGGTGGGCACCTCTGGCGGCGGCGGTGCTGTGGACCGGCATCGAGCACTTCCGCAGCGAGTGGTTTGCCCTGCGCTTCGCCTGGATCACTCCGGGAACCGGCCTACCGCCGGGATTTTTGACCCCATGGATCGGCGTTTACGGCATCACCCTGCTGATCATCGCGGGCTGCGCGTGCATCGCTTTCGGTCCAAGGTTCCGGCTGGCTGGAACCCTCATTCTGCTCCACACCTGCCTCGCCGCCTACCTGCCCAAGCCGCCGACCCCGCCGGGCACTTTGACCGTGGCGGCGGTGCAGTCGGAGGAAATGTGGGCTCCCAGCCTGCTCTCGCAGTCCGAAGACCTGCCGCACGTCGATGCGATCGTCTGGCCGGAGTACGGGACCGATGCGGATCTACGGCTCGACACGAAATTGAGCGAACGCCTGCAGCAACTGATGACCGCAAAATCCTCGGAGATCATGGTGATCGGAGGCCGCGCCGAACTGGATGGCCAGCGCTGGCAGAACACCGCTTTCACGCTCGGGCGCGAAGGCGTGCTGGGCACGCACGTGAAAAACCGGCCGGTCCATTTTTTCGACGACGGCGAGCCCGGGACCGAAGCTCCCGCGATCCCGACGCCACTTGGCCGGATCGGCACGCCGATTTGCTTCGATAACGACTATGCCGCGGTGGCGCGGCGCGCCGTGGCCAACGGAGCCGAATTCCTCCTGATTCCCAGCATGGACGCCGAGCACTGGACCGCCCGCCAGCACCTCCAGCACGCCGAACTTTTCCGCCACCGCGCGGCGGAAAACGGCCGCTGGCTGGTGGTCGCCGCCTCATCCGGGCTGACCCAAGCCGTTGACCCGCGCGGACGTCGCACCGCGTCGCTGCCCTTGTTCAAGCCCGGCACCCTTGTCACCCGGATCTCGCCCATATCCACGCTGACCCCCTACCAACGCGGCGGCTGGCTGATCGGCCCCATCTGCACGGTGGCAGCGATGGGCATGATGATCGCGGCGGTCGGGTTGCCGCGGCTCCGGGGAAAAACGGGACCGTAGCTGCGGCCCGCTCAGACCTTCATCACCTCCGCCTCCTTGGCGGCGACGATTTCCTCGATCTTCTTGACGTGATCGTCGGTGAGCTTCTGGACTTCGGTTTCGTGGTCCTTCTGGCTGTCCTCGGTCAGCACGTTGTCGGCCTTCATCTTTTTGGCGGCGTCCATGCCTTCCTTGCGGATGGCGCGGATGCGCACCTTGGCTTCCTCACCGAGCTGCTTGACCAGCTTGACCATTTCCTTGCGCCGTTCCTCGGAAAGCTCGGGAATCGGAACCCGGATCGAGCGCTCGGCCGCGGCGGGGTTGAGCCCCAGTTTCGACTCACGGATGGCGCGCTCGATTTCCGGCGTGGTCGCCGGGTCGAAGGGCGAAACGTTGAGCATCCGGGGCTCCGGCGAGCTGATCACGGCCAGCTGCTTAAGCTTCATCTGGCTGCCGTAGCTGTGGACGTAGACATCGAGGTTCTCGATCAGCGCCGGCGAGGCCTTGCCGGTGCGCACCGTGGCGAACTCGTGCGCCAGGTGCTCAAGCGCCTTGTCCATCGCGTCTTCCGTTTCGAGCAAAGATTCCTCCGGGTCCATGGCGTTGAAGATGAGAGCGGGCTCCGGGACGGTCAACCCGCATCCACGACCGTGCCGACATCCTCACCCAGCAGGGCGCGGACGACGTTGCCCTCGGGCGCGAGGTCGAAAATCACAATCGGAATGTGGTTGTCCATGCACAAGCTGAAGGCGGTGGCATCCATCACCTTGAGCTGGCGGCTGAGGCATTCCTTGTAGGTGACCCGGTCGTAGCGCTTGGCGTCCGGGTTCTTCTTCGGATCGGAGTCGTAAACCCCGTCGACCATGGTCGCTTTGAGCACCACGTTCGCCCCCATTTCGCTGGCCCGCAGCGCAGCGGTGGTGTCGGTGGAAAAGAAAGGGCTGCCGGTGCCCGCGGCGAAGATCACCACGCGGCCGTCGGACAGGTGACGGTCGGCCTTCCGGCGGATGAAGGTTTCGGCGACGTTCTTCATTTCGATCGCCGACTGCACCACGCAGGGCACGCCCTTGTCCTCGAGAGCTCCCTGCAGGGCGAGCGCGTTCATGACCGTGGCGAGCATGCCGACGTAATCGGCCGTGGCGCGGTCCATCCCGCGGGCGCTGGCGGCGGCTCCGCGCCAGAAGTTTCCTCCTCCGACGACGATGCCCAACTCGACCTTGCCGGTGGCCACCGACTCCTTCACCTCGGTCGCCATCCGATCGACGATTTCGGGGGAGATATTGTCGGTGCTGCCCCGTTCGCGAAGGGCTTCACCACTAAGTTTCAGAATGACACGGCGGCGGGATTCGGAAGTCTTGGAACTCATGCTGCGCTGCGGCCGATCCAATCAGCCGGCCGCCCCGCATGGGAAGGCAAATCCCCCGCCAATCTTCAGGAGCCTTTCAGGACATACTCGGTGGCCAGGTCCTTGAGGGATTCCGTTTCCAGCGAGGTCCCGGCGACAAGCAGCCTGACCTTGAGGCTTTCCGTCTGGGGCCGCTGGTAGTCCTCCAGCGTCCGCCGCACGGCAAGCATGGCGAGGCGCACCAGCTGGCGGGAGGTCAGGTCGACGTCTTCGGGAATCTCGAGGCCGCCGACGTCCAAGGTCACGTAAAGCCCGTCGTCCTTCATTTCCGCGGCCACCTTGACGTGGCAGAGGATCAGGAGATTCACTTCCTCGACCACGTAATGTGGATCATTGGTGGGAAGCTGGTGGGGGGTGGCGATGGCCTCGACCAGGGTTTCGGGAAAGGCCCCGCTCAGAGCCATCGGTCGCGGCATCACCGTGGCTTGGAGCGCTTCCTCGGATTCGTCGAGCAGGTCATCGACATCGGTGGCGCGCATGCTGATCGGCTCGTGGATCGGCACCACCGAAAGCGTCGTGGCCTGGGCGATGACCGCAGCGGCCAGCCAAGGAAGCAGGATTCTCATCGGGCGGAGCATGGCATGCTGGAATCGGGGGATCAACCGAGACGTTCCGGTGGCTGGCCCCGAAAGCCCCGCCACCAGTCGGCGGCCGCCATTTTCCGCGAACCTTCCGGCTGAACCTCGCCGAGGAGCAGCGTGCCGATCCCGCATTCCACCATCGGGCCCTCGGGGGTTTCGATCAATCTCCCGGCCGATGCACCGCCTTCCTCCCGCGGGCTGGCGCCAAGGATCTTCAAGCGCCTGCCATCCGGCGTTTCCGACCAGCAGCCGGGCCACGGATCATAGGCCCGCAGGCGCCGCTCGATGCGGGCGGCGGGCCATGTCCAGTCGATGCGACCGTCGTCCCGTTCCAGCTTGGGTACTTTGGTGGCCTCGCCGAGGGCCGCCTGGGGGGTGCGCGGTGCCGTGCCGGAAAGCAGCATGGGGAGGCCTTCCTCCATCACCCCGCGGGCGACGCCAGCCAGGCGATCGTGCAGCGAGCCGCCGGTGTCTTGTCCGGTGATGGGAATGGCGTGGCGGAGGATCACATCGCCGGCGTCGAGCTCCCTGACCACATGCATGAGGGTGATGCCGGTCTCGGGATCGCCGGCATCGATGGCAGCCTGGATGCAGGCCGCGCCCCGATACTTCGGCAGCAGGGAGGCATGGAGATTCACGCACCCGAGCGGCGGCAGCTCGATCAGCCGGACGGGCAGGATTTGGCCGTAGGCCATGACGATGATCAGATCCGGCCTCAGGCTCGCGAGGTCGTCGAGAAAGGCGGGATCGCGGGCTTTTTCAGGCTGAAGGACCGGCATTCCGGCGTCCACGGCCATCGTTTTCAAAACCGATGGCTTCAGCTCGCGCCGCCGCCCGGCAGGCCGGTCGGGCTGCGTGACCAGGGCCACCGGCGGCGTTTCCGAAGCGGCCAGCCATCGGAAGGTCGGCAGGGCGATCTCGCCGGTGCCCATGAAGACGATCCGCGCTCCGCTCATCAGATGCCGGACCGGATATGGGATTGGTAGAAAGGCAGTTGGACGATCTTCGAAATGATCGCGGCCACCACCTCGACCGGCTGGCGGGTGGCATCGATCTCGGTGATGCGGGCGGTCCCATAGTGGTCGAGGATGGGCTTGGTTTCCGCCTCATAAGTGGCGATCCGATTCTGGATGATGGATTCCGAGGCATCATCGAGCCGGTTCTCCTTCAGCGCCCGCTTGCGCATCCGCCGGGCCAGCTCGCTCCGGTCGGGGCAGGAAAGATGGAAGACTTGGTGGACCTGAAGGAACTCGTCGATCATGCGGGCCTGCTCGACGTTGCGCGGGATGCCATCGAGCACCAGGAAGTCGATGTCCGGCTTGTAAAGGTGGCTCTCCGCCCAGTGATCGACCTGGGTTTTCCAAAGCCTCACCGTCAGCTCGTCCGGCACCAGCTCGCCGCGGCTGGAGTAGGAAACGAACTGCTGGCCGAGCTCGGTCCGCGTATCGAGGGAGCGGAAGATGTCGCCGCACGCACAGTGGAAGAACCGCGGGATGGAACCGAGGATTTTCCCCTGGGTCCCCTTGCCAGAACCCGGGGCACCGAGGATCAGGAAGGCCGGCCAACGATCGTGGGAGGAGACGCTCATGAAAGGCGCGACGCTAGGAAGCCCGGTGGGCTCCTGCAAGTGCTGATCAACCCCTTGAAAGGACGAGGAACAAGGGCAGCGGAACGATCATCGCCAGGTCCGCCAAGGTCCGCAGGGCATCGAGCGAAAAGCGGCGGCGCTGCTTGTTCAGCACGAGCAGGAGCGCGGCCGAAATGAGGATCGCGTAAAAAAACGGCCGCGTCCGGTAGGCGCTGTCGTCCAGGCCCGAGGAGAACATCGTCGGGTTGTCGAGATAGGCGTAAACCAGGGCGCTGGCTCCGACGACGGTCAACAACACGGTCAGCACCCCCTCCAGCGCCGCCTTTTCGTCGGGATCATCCGAAATCCGCGACCGCTCCCACAGGTGGATGGCGGTGATGTTCACGGCGCACAACACGCTGAAGCCGATCATTTCCCGCGAAACCAGCAGGGAAAACACCTCCTGCGAGGGTGAGTAGATGTGGGCCATCATCGCCGTGCCGTAGCCGAAGGCCGCGCCCGCGATGAAGTTCCGGAAGAACGGGATCTCGGTCGAATGGCGGGACTGCCGCACCAGGAAAAAGAACACCCCGACCAACAGCAGGCCGGGCGTGAGATAGTTCACGCCAAACAGCCCGTTGGAGCTGAAAAGGATGCCCGTGACCTCGTGGGAGACGAGCCACAGCAGGGCAGCGGACGCCACCAGCAACCCGCTGGCGAACCAGCCGCGGTGCCGCTGGTGAAAACGATGCTGGGGACCCAGCAAGGGGTCGTCCGGCGGCCGGAAGCGGGCATCGAGCAAGCGATCCACCACGTAGATGATCCACACCGCGAGGGCGAGCGAGGCGTAGGCCGCCCAAGGCAGATAATAGACCTGCCAGGCGCTGGCGAACATATACAACCATGCGAGCGCCACCATCGGCGCCTCCAGGCTCAACAAGCTCGGCCAAAGCCACCATGGGGTCCTCTCTTGCGCCATCCTTCGCCGCCACCTTCGCGTCTCCGCCCCGGATGGCAAGTCCAGGCTCACATGCGCGGATTCCGGAATTGCACGCCCGCCGGTGCGCCGCTTGCCTACCGGCGTGATCCCCACCACGCCGATCCGCGAGCTGGCCTTTGCCGCGATCGACTTCGAGTCCGCCGGCAGCGCCCGCGGCCGGACCGATACTCCCGTACAGATTGGAATGGCCCGATGGTCGCCGGGCCACGGGCATGGCGGCGCGTTTCACTCCTACCTGCGGTCCAGCCAGCCCATCACCTGGTCCGCGAGGAAGGTCCACGGAATCCGCGATGAGGATCTCATCGGGGCACCCTCGCTGCCGGAACTATGGGGCACCGTGCGGTCCGCGCTTGAGGGTGCGGTGGTGGTGGCCCACGGCATGGGCACGGAAAAGCGGTTCCTGCGGGCCTTTCCCGGGCACCGCTTCGGACCGTGGCTCGACACGCTTCAAGTGGCTCGGGCGGCGTGGCCGGAGTTGCCCTCCCATGCCTTGTCCGACCTCTGCGACGCCCTCGGCCTCAGCGACCGCGTCCGCGAAATGCAGCCCGAACGCCGGTGGCACGACGCGCTTTTCGACGCCACCGCATCGCTGGTGCTGCTGGAGCACCTGGTCCTCCAACAGGAGCTTGCCGACCGTGAGGCCGTCCTCCTTTTGCAACCCGACATTTCCCGCTGGGCGGCGCGCCGGCGAGACTGATTTCCCTCGCCTGCCCCGCTGCTGCGCTGCTGACTTCCGCCATGCCAACCACCCACGTCGATCTTCCCGGCCGCGAATACGACATCGTGGTCGAACCAGGCATCCTGGACGCCGCCGGCGAGCGGATCCACGAACTCGGCCTGCGAGGGGCCTGCGCATTGATTACTGACGACAACGTGGCCCGGCACCACGCCGACAAGGTCGTTTCCTCCTTGGAAATGGCCGGCTTCCACGTCTCGACGCATGTCGTCCCCGCCGGCGAGGCATCCAAATCAGCCGCCCGGTTCGAAGTCCTTTGCGAGGAAATGGCGGCCCGCGGGCATGACCGGTCCTCGTTCGTCGTCGCCCTCGGCGGCGGGGTGGTCGGCGATCTCGCCGGCTATGTGGCGGCCTCCTACTACCGCGGCATTCCGTTCGTCCAGATCCCCACCACCATCGTGGCCCAGGTCGACTCCTCGGTAGGCGGGAAGACCGGCATCAATCTCAAGCAAGGCAAGAACCTGGTGGGAGCCTTCCACCAGCCCGCGCTGGTGCTGATCGATCCCCTCACGCTCCGCACCCTTCCCGGCCGCGAGTTCCGCGAGGGCTTCGCGGAGGTCATCAAGCATGCGGCCATCCGCGATGCCGCCATGCTCGACGAACTGGCAGCGGTCGATCCCGCGTCTCCCGACGTCGCCACCGATCTGATCGCCCGCAACGTGGCGATCAAGGCCGCCATCGTGATCGAGGACGAACGCGAGACCTCGGGCACCCGTGCGCTGCTCAACTTCGGCCACACGATCGGCCACGGCATCGAGGCCTCGGTGCCCTATGGCGAAATGCTGCACGGAGAGGCGATCTCGCTCGGCATCCGGGCGGCGCTCTTCCTCAGTGAGCGTCGCGCCGGCCTGGCCGCTGAGACTTCCTCCCGCGTCCTGGCTTTGCTGGAGCACTTCCAACTGCCGCTCCAGCTGCCGGAAACGGTGACCACGGAGACGGTCATGTCCCGCCTTTCCAAGGACAAGAAATTCGAGGCCGGGCGGATTCGCTTCGTGCTCCTCCGCGCCGCCGGCGAAGCCTTCGTTTCCAGCGAGGTCAACGAGGACGACCTCAGGCAGGCGATCGCCCACCTTCGATCTTGAGCGGGGCCGTCACATGGATGGCACCGTCACCACCCGCGAGTAGTGATAGACGTTGCGGGCGTAGTCGTCGGGATTGAGCCCCTGGCTGCGGCCTGATTTCAGCCGGACCATCGCCGCATCGGACATCACGGAGATGCTGATCTCCACCCCGGTGAGTCGCCCGGAAAGGATCTCGTCCTGCGAGTAACCGCTCGATTGCAGCGTTGTCTGGATGCCCGTGCCGTTCAGCCGGAACTCACCGCTCGGCTGGTCGGAGGAAAGGGTCAGGCGCACGGTGTCATACCCCGCCAGCGCTCCACCGGTCTGGGACTTCGGCACCTCGACCAGGAAGGTCACCGTGAATTGGTGAATGTTTTCGCACACGAAATTCCGCTGCTCGTCCACTTGGGAGTCAAATTGCGAGAAAGCGGTTTTAAGGTCCGGTTGACCCAGCAGATCTTCGAATGTCTGGTCCGGATTCACCAACATGCGGTAGAGCACGTAGGTGGAGGCCTTCGGATCGTTCTCCCCGTTGATCGGATCGTCATATCGAAGACGGTAAGACACGCAGGACACGTCGCCCCCTTTGTCGAAGTTCTCATTGCCGATCTGGCCCGCATAGCGATCGGTGGCGGCGGTCATGAAGGTTAATTCGGCCGCACTGCCCGAGCCGGATGAGCCCTGGGTCACCTTGGGCAGTCCGGAACCGGAGTCGATTCCGGCAAACAGCCACTCCGCGTTGGTGCCGCGGCGCGAAACCATCGATTCGAAGTCCTTGGCCATCGTGTCGAGCATGACCTTGGCCTGACGGGCCGCGCGAACCTCGGAACGGCTGCGGGTCCAGGTGTCGGTGGCCACGCCGGTAATGGTCACCAGCACCGTCACGATCACGGCGGTGATGCCCATGGCCACCATGAGTTCGATCAGGGTAAACCCCCTCGACCGGCGGGATGCAAAGCTTGTTTTCATTGGGTTTTGAAACACGGAATCAGCGGCGCACCGCAAGGTTTCGGACGAAGACCGGGTTGGTCAGGTTGTCGACGTTCAGCTTCGACTGGATGTATTGAAAGGAAGCGTTGGGCACCGAGAAAAACTCGGCCGAAAAGGCGATCACCGCCTCGGGATAGGAATCCACGTTATCGCCCGCCATCGTATCGCCATCGTCCGGAGTCGGGTCCGTGATCTGACCGGCCTCCCCCTTGACCCAGGATTCGCCATTGAAAACCAGCTGCGTCAGCTTGGCGGTAAACACCCGCCCTTGGAGCGCCTTCAACTCCTGTTCGAGTTCGGGGGAGCCCCGGCGGCGAACCACCGGCTGGACGATGAAGTCCTCGCCCGCGGTCCCGACCGACTCGGTATACGGCTCCATGGTGCCATCCTCGCGGATCGACTTGGGGTCGCCCTTGTACTGATAGATCAACAACGGCTCGTCGGCACTCTCCTTGATCCAGTTGTAGGCTTTCTCAAACCCCGTGGTGTAGCTTCCCGTGGAGCCGGAGCGCAGGGTGACCAGCTCTTTTTCCAAGGCGTAGGCCAGGCGGTCGGCGTCCTGCACGCTCACGGCACGGCGGATGCCTTGGGCCGCAGGGCCGAAGACCGCGAGGAACGCCGTCAGCAGGACCGCCAGAACGCCAATGGCGATCACGGTCTCCATCAAGGTGAAACCGTCCCGCCCGGTGGTGGATCGATTGAATCTCATGTCGGTGTGTTAGAACTTGTTGGGATCGCGGTCGCCGAGGATCTGCGAGGAGTCGCGAAACACGGAGGTAGCCCCGTTTCGCCAGACCACGAACCCGCCGAAATCACGCCGTCCCTCGGAGGTGGTGCGCGGGTCGGGCTCGCCCTTCGGCCGCGCACCGTGCCCCACCACGAAGCTCGGGCTGCGATATTCGCCGGAGGTGCTGAGCCCGGTGGTGCAGATCCCCTCCGAATTGAACTCGTAATAGAGATAGCGGCCATTGAAGAGGCCGGACACCCCGCTCAGGGACATCTCGTCCAGCTGACCGCCGCCGGTCTGGAAATCCTTGCGACTGAACTCCTTGCTGAAAAAGACCCCGTCGGGAAACGAGTAGCCGCGGCTGGAAAGTTCCCAGTCACCTTCCATCGGTTCGCCATTTTCATCGAGCTTCAGGTAGGCGACCACGATGCGGCGAAGGTAGGTGTCCGACTTGACGCTGTTCACGTCCACGAGCACCCGCGAGGTCGTGCCTTTGCCAATGGCCACGGAACGGGCTTCTTCGAAAATGGCTTCCGAGGTCGCCACAGCGGTCGTGACACCCTTGCCTCCGGCGCCTTTCAAAGCACCGGCACCCAAGGTGAGCAGGATGCTGATGATCAGGACGACCACCAGCAACTCCACGAGCGTGAACCCGTGGTGAGGTTTGTTTTTTGGTAAAATCATGGGGTTTTTGCTTGAGGAACGATGAAGCTCCAAGAGGTCGAAAGCAAGCTGGAATGTGAATACATCGAGAATACAGACTAGGAACGCGGATATCGTCCCTGATAGGGCCCGCCCATCCACGCCCAAGCCGATTTGACCATGTCCTGGACGTTTTTGTGGCCAGCCTCCCAGCCGAGCTTTTCCCGTGCCAGAGTGGGATCGGCGAGCAATTGAGGAGGGTCACCCTCACGCCGCGGACCGTATTCCACGGGAACTTTTTTCCCGGTCACGCGCTCCGCCGCATCAATGATTTCGCGAACGGAGACACCGACCCCGGTTCCGAGGTTGCAGCGGATCGACTCCCCCCCCTCAGCCAGATAGTCGAGCGCCTTCGCGTGGGCATCGGCCAGGTCGTTGACGTGAATGTAGTCGCGGATGCAGGTGCCGTCGGGAGTGGGGTAATCGGTGCCGAACACATCGACGTGGGAGATCTCCCCGGTGATGGCCATCAGGACACGCGGAATGAGGTGGGTTTCCGGCTCGTGGTCCTCCCCGATGGCCCCGTCCTCGGCGGCACCGCTGGCATTGAAATAACGCAGGCAGGCGCTTTTCAGCCCCCAGGCCTTGTCGCAGTCCCGCAGCACCCATTCGAGCATCAGCTTGCTCCGGCCATAGGGATTGATCGGATCCTGGGGGTTGCTCTCGACGATCGGAATCGAAGCCGGGACGCCGTAGGTCGCACAGGTTGAGGAAAACACGAAACACTTGCAGCCATGCTCCTGCATCACCTCGAGCAGGGTCAGCGGTTCGGCCGTATTGTTGCGGTAATACTTCAGGGGATCGGTGACCGACTCCCCGACGTAGGCAAAAGCTGCGAAGTGGACGACCGCGGAAAACTGGTGTTGCTTGAACAGGCCGCGCAGGAGTTCCCGATCCCCCACGGCCCCTTCGACAAATTCCACCCCTTCGCTCACAATCGCCTCGCGGTGCCCGAAAACCAGATTGTCCAGCACCACCACCCGACGTCCCTGCTCCGCCAGCAACCTCACGGTATGAGATCCGATGTAGCCGGCCCCGCCGGTTACCAAAATCGCTTCGTTTGACTTCATTTCGTACGCCCAGAAAACGAGACCACCGCCGGGGTGTCAACGGCAGGTCGTCGCATGAATAAAATCCCACCGACTCCGTCAGAAACGCCATGATGTCCGCCATCGCCAAACTCGCCCTCGTCGCGCTCGCCGCCGCGGGGTTCTCCTCGTGTGTCTACGATCCCTACGGGATGGACTACTCGTCCTCCTACGGCTACTCGGGAGGCACCACCTTCGTCCAGACCAGCAGCAGCCGCTGGCTCTACGATCCCTCGGTGCGCTGTTACTACGATGTCCAGCGCAGCCTGTATTACGACCCGTTCCTTTACGGTTACTATCCGTCCGGCTACTGCCCCCGTCCCATCTACCATGCCCCCCACCCCTACGGCTGGAACGGCCACGGTGCTTGCCCGACTCCCCGCGACGTCCGCTATCACCAGCTTTCGAACTACCGGCAGCGGGTCGATCTGCTCCGCCAGCGGAACTACGACTGGGCCCAGAAAGTCCGCATCCGCCAGGATGCAGCCGTCGCCAACTGGCAGCGCCAGCAGGCGCAGCGCGCCTCGGCCTATCGCCAGCAGACGAATGCCCGTCGTCCGGGTGTGTGGACGCCCGACACGGTGAATGCCCGTCAGCAATCATGGCAGCAGCCTTCCCGCAACAACCGGTCGACTCCGAATGCGTGGTCCCAGCGCCTCGCGCAGCAGCAGCAGGCCAACCGCGAAGCCGCCGCCCGGCAGCGTTCCCATTGGCAGCAGCAACAGGCGCAGCGGGCACAGCAGATGAACCAGCGCCAAGCTGCCCAGCAGGCCCGCCGCCAGCCGGCTCCCCGACTCCAGCAACAGCCCAGGGTTCAACAGCAACCGCAGCCGCAACAGCGGAAGCAGACCCCATACTACAATAACAGCGGCGACCCCCGCACCCGGCGGGGCTCCGGTCCCTGGTGAGCCGGGGTGATCCAGCCGACGCCACCGCCTTTCACGGGCCGCCTTCGCGACGAGCGCGGGCGGCCCGCAGCTTTTTCAGGTCTGCCCGGGGCCGCAGGATCCACCGGGCCAGCATCCAGCCGAAAACCCCGCCGCCCAGATGGCAGGCGTGCGCGATCTGGAAAACGGACGATCCGCCCCGTTCATCCATCCAACGACCGACCCTCTCAAGCCCCGGAATTCCGGTCTGCGGAGAAATCATCATCAACGCGGCCGAGGCGATCAGGAATCCCCTGCCCAGATTTCCCGCGGAAATCCGCAACCCCCGAACCCGCGCTTCGGGCGCCAGCGTGGTCAAAAGCAGCATCAACGAGGACAGCCCTCCCGAGATCCCGACCAGAACTTCATGGCGGGAAACCATGACATGAGCCACGCCCCCTGCCAGCACGCCGCCCATCAGGCCCGCCGCCACCAGTCTCGAGCCGAGGATCCGCTGGACCTGCGGGACGAGGAAAACGAGGCCCAGGATATTGGTCAGAGTGTGGACCCAGCCGCCGTGCAGCAGCGCATAGCTTTCCAGCTGCCAGATCTTTCCCTCTTCCAATCCGTCGCGACTCAGCCCGAAGCGGCGGTAGATGTCCGGCAGCGCGGTCGCCCCGCCGGACAACCACAAGCCCGCCTGGATCGTCACCACCACCGCCGCCAGGCCGGCAGCGGCAAGCCGGCCGGGATCCCCAACGGTCACCAAAGAGCGGGCACGATTCATCAGTGCTCCTTTCTCCCTGGCTTCAAATTCTCCCGAAGATCAATCGATTTCGCGGGAGCGCGGCTCACGGCGCACCGGGCCCTTGGCTCCGGCACTCGTCACGAACGGCCCGCCCTCCAGCGGAGCCTTGTCGCTGAACGCCACATCGGGCATCTCGCTCGGCCGCCCTGCCAATGGGAAATCTTTCCGCAAGGGATAAAATGGATAGCCCTCCCACATCAGGATCCGGCGCAGGTCCGGGTGGTCCTTGAAGCGGATCCCCATCATGTCGTAGACCTCGCGCTCGTGCCATTCGGCACCCGCCCACAGGGAGACCACGGAGGGAACCTCCTCGTCCTCCGCCACCTTCGCGCGGATCCGCAGGTGCTTGGAGTCGTTGATCGTCGCCAGCTCGTAGACCATTTCGAAACGCGGATGCTCCCCGAAGTGATCGAGGCTCGCCATGTCCAATAGCAGGTCGAACCCGGCCTCCTTACGACAGAACGCCATGATCGCGGCGAGTGAATCCAGCTTCACCTCCACGGTGTGCTCGCCACGGAAATCCACCGTTTCCACCACGCCCTCGGCCCACTTTTCGCGGATCGCTCCGATGTCTTGAATCGCCGTGCTCATGTCCGATCAGGAGGCCATGTCCTCCAGCATTTCCTTCTTTTGCTCCGCCAGCGAGTGCGTCTGGTCGATCTTTTCCTGCACCTTCATCAGGCCGTTGATCAGCGCCTCGGGCCGCGGCGGACAGCCGGAAATGTAGACGTCCACCGGGATCAACCGGTCGATCCCCTGCAGCGTCGCGTAGCTGCGATACATGCCGCCGCTCGAGGCGCAGGCACCCATCGCGATGCACCATTTCGGCTCCGGCATCTGGTCCCAGATCCGCTTCACGGCCAGGGCCATCTTGTAGGTCACCGTGCCGGAAACGATCATCACGTCCGCCTGCCGCGGGGAAAAACGCATCACCTCCATGCCGAAGCGCGACAGGTCGAAGCGCGAGCAGGCCGAGGCCATCATCTCGATCGCGCAGCACGCCAGCCCCATCGGCATGGGCCATAGCGAGTTCTTGCGCATCCAGTTCATCGCGGCGTCAACGCGGGTAACGATGACGTTGCCTTCGATCTTCGAATCGTAGGCCGCGTGGGCGATTTGCGAGTTGTCGGAAACCATGGCGAGCGGCCGGACCATGCCGCGCCCGCCCCCGCCCCTCAAGCGGTTTGTGAAAGTTTTCACAAGCTCCGGTCCGAACACTCCGCACTTTCCATTCCCCGCCACCACGCCTATTTCCCCGTGCCCATGAACCGCATCGACGCCACCTTCGCCCGGCTCCGTTCCGAAAATCGCAAGGCCTTCGTCGCCTACGTCTGCGCCGGCGATCCGTCGTTCGAGACCTCGCTGGAAGTCGTCCGCGCCCTCGCCGATGGCGGGGCCGATGTCATCGAGCTGGGCGTTCCGTTTTCCGACCCGCTGGCCGACGGCATCGTCAACCAGATGGCCGCCGACCGTGCTCTCAAGGCGGGCATGACCACCCCTCGCGTCCTCGACCTGATCCGCGCGTTCCGCGAAACGCACGACACCCCCATTATCCTTTTCACCTACCTCAATCCGGTCTTTACCTACGGCTACGAAAAGTTCCATGCCGATGCCGCCGCGGCTGGCGCCGATGGCATCCTGCTGCTCGACCTCCCGCCCGACGAAGCCCGGCTCAACACCGACCTCGCCCGCGGCGAGGGCCTGCGCCACATCCGCCTCATCGCCCCGACCACGCCCGATTCCCGCGTACCGCTCCTCGCCGAGGGTGCCGAGGGTTTCATCTACGCCCTCTCCCGCACCGGCGTCACCGGCGGCCACGTGGCCCCCTCCGAACAGATCGCCGACCAGGTCGCCCGCATCACCCGGCACACCGAAACGCCTGTCTGCGTCGGCTTCGGCATCACCACCGCCGAGCAGGCCGCCATGGTTGCCAAAGCCGGTTCCGGCGTGATCGTCGGCTCGGCCATCGTGAAGCAGATCGAACTTCACCCCGACCACGCCGCCCAAGCCGTCCGCGACTTCGTCACCCCCCTCATCGAGGCCACCCACGCCGCCTGATTTTTTTCCAAATCGGCAATCTTCCATCTTCAATCGGCAATCCCATGCTCCTCCACTTCTACAAGATGAACGGCGCCGGCAACGACTTCGTCGTCGTCGACAACCGCGACCTTTCCCTCAACCTGACCAAGGACCAGATCGAGCTCCTCTGCGACCGCCACCGCGGCGTCGGAGCCGATGGCTTGCTGGCCGTCGAGCCCGCGGAAAACGGAGCCGACTTCAAGTTCCGCTACTACAATGCCGACGGCGGCGAGGCCGAAATGTGCGGCAACGGCGCGCGCTGCTTCGGGCGCTTCACCTCCGCGCTCATGGAGGAGCTGCCGGAAAAGGTCAGCTTCGAGACCATCGCCGGCACGCTCGCCGCGGAGATTGTCGATGACAACATCCGCATCGCCATGTCCGAGCCGAAGGACCTCGCCATGGACAGCGGTGCCTCCGTGCCCGGCCTCGACACCACCCTGCACTTCATCAACACCGGCGTCCCCCACGTCGTCGCCTTCGTCGACAACGTCGCGGCCATCGACGTCCTCACCCACGGCCGCGCCATCCGCCACCACGAGCGCTTCTCCCCGAAGGGCACCAACGCCAACTTCGTTCAGATCCTCGAGCCCGGCCACATCGGCATCCGCACCTACGAGCGCGGTGTCGAGGACGAGACCCTCGCCTGCGGCACCGGCATGGTCGCCAGCGCCCTGCTCCACCACCTCATTACCGGTGCCCCCTCGCCCATCAAGGTCGATGTCAAAGGCGGCGACACCCTCGAAATCGGCTTCGAGCGCAGCGGCGACGCCGATTTCACCAACGTCACCCTCACCGGCCCCGCCGACTTCGTTTTCGAGGGTGATATCGAGATTTGACGCGCCTCGATATCATCTCTTGACATCACAACGTTATCATTTCATGCTATCACCATGAAACGCACGATTGTCGATCTCGAGCAGGACTCGATCAAGGCCTTGGACGACATCGCCAGTGACAGCGATACCTCGCGGGCTTCGGTCATGCGTGAAGCCGTGGCCGAATACATCGTCCGTCACAAGGACAGCACCCACCGGGCCCCGGTTCCGCTCGAAGGTTTTGGCTCACTCCACGGCCGCCTCGGCGACGGCCTCGCCTACCAGCAGGACCTCCGCTCCGAATGGGACTGAGGCCCTCAAGTCTTGTGTCTTGTGTCTGAATGTCTTGCGTCTCCCCACCATGACCGGCTGCTTCGACACCTGCATCCTCATCGATTTCCTCAACGGCATCCCGCAGGCGCAGGTCGCGATGTCACCCTACCACCGCCGCTGCATCAGCCGGATCACGTGGATGGAAATCATGGTCGGGGTCCGGGATTCAGCCGCCGAAGACGTCGCCCGCAGCTTCCTCTCGCAGTTTGACGTCATCGAGATCACCCCGGAAATCTCCGAGGCCGCCGTGACCTTGCGCCGTCACCACGTCCCCAAGCTCCGCCTGCCGGATGCCATCATCCTCGCCACCGCGCGATTGCTCGGCAGCCGACTGAGCACCCGCAACACGCGGGATTTCCCCGAGGAAAACAGCGACATCCACCTGCCTTACAAGCTCTGAGCGATGCCCGAGCTTCTCCTCATCGGCGGATCCAACGGCGCGGGAAAAACCACCTTCGCCCGCGAACTCCTGACCCACGAGCTGAAGGGCCTGCGTTTCCTCAACAACGACGAGATCGCCCGCGGACTATCGCCCTTCGACCCGTCGAGCGTCACTCGAAAAGCCGGCAGGATCCTTCTTGGCGAATACGCCGAGCTTGTCGGGAAAAGTCGCGACTTCGCGCTGGAGTCCACCCTTTCCGGTCGGGCCCACGCAGGGCTTCTGCGGGAAGCGCGTGAGGCAGGCTACCGCGTGACGCTTCATTTCCTCCATTTGCCGAGCGCCCGGATCTCGCTCGCCCGCGTCCGCCAGCGGGTGAAGATGGGCGGCCACGATGTGCCTGAGGCCGACGTCCTCCGCCGCTACGATCGGATCCTCGCCAATCTCACGGAACTCTACCTGCCGCTTGCTGACCGATGGCGGATCTGGAAGTCCCAGAACCTCCGCTTTGAGGCCTTGGCAACATCGGAAACCCTCATGGCAAGCGCCTTGACACCCGGACTCGCGCCCCGGCAGCCAGTTCCACTGAAACCCATGAAGTCTTCCGACCTTCCGGAAGACGCTCGGGTCGCCTTGAAAGCCCAACACCGCGCCGCCCGAAAACTCCGCGCCGAACACAAGCGCCTCGGCCTGCCGCTGATCGTTTGGAAAAACGGCAAGGTCGTCCGCGAGCCAACCTGAACTGCCAAGACCGCCCGGAGCGCCAAAGCAGGATTGGACAAACCGTCGCGGGGGTACATTCTCCCGCCCCATGAGCTTCCGAGGTACCTACACCGCTCTCATCACCCCCTTCCGTGACGGCCGAATTGACGAGCCCGCTTTCAAGGCGCTGATCGACCGCCAGGTCGAGGCCGGGATCGATGGCATCGTTCCCGTCGGCACCACGGGCGAGTCGCCCACGCTCGACATGGACGAGCACATCGAGGTCGTCCGCCTCGCCGTCGAATACGCCGCCGGCCGCTGCGAGGTCGTCGCCGGCACCGGCGCCAACGCCACCGATGAAGCCATCGAATTGACCGTCGCCGCGGAAAAGGCCGGCGCCACCGGCACGCTCCAGGTTTGCCCCTACTACAACAAGCCGTCCGCCGAGGGCCTCTACCAGCACTACAAGGCGATCGCCTCCGCCACCGCCCTGCCGGTGATGCTTTACAGCGTCCCCGGCCGCTCCGGGATCGAAATCCCGGTCGAGGTCGCCGCGAGGCTCGCCGCCGATTGCCCGACGGTCGTCTCGATCAAGGAAGCCGGTGGCTCGGTCGAGCGCATCAACCAGCTCGTCCAAGCCCTGCCCGACGGCTTTTCGATCCTCTCCGGCGATGACCCGCTCACGCTGCCCTTCATTTCCTGCGGTGCGATCGGCCTCGTCTCGGTCGCCTCGAACCTCGTCCCTGACGTCATGGTCCGGCTGGTCCGTGCCTGCCTGAACGGCGACTTCACCGAGGCCCTCGCCATGCAAAAGCAGTGGTATCCCCTGTTTCGCGGCCTGATGTCGCTCGACACCAACCCGGTCCCGATCAAGGAAGCTGTCGCGATGCAAGGCCACTGTGGCCGGGATTTCCGCCTGCCGCTGGTAGGCTTGGAGGAGGCCAAGCTCACAAAGCTGCGCCAACTTCTTGCATCATTCGACCTCATCGATTGAGGAAAATTGATGCAAACTATTTGACAAATCGCATCACGCCTCCAACCCTCTCGGCATGAGGATTACGGTCAGTTTGGATGACTCCGAGATTTCCGAAGTGCAGGAAATTACCGGAGAAACCCAAAAATCGAAAGCGGTAGCGAAGGCAGTGGGCGCGTTCATCCGCCAGTCACGAGCAGTCCGTTTCACGGAACGCGCAGCCGCGGGTGAGTTCGATGGTTGGTTCGACTGGCAGACATTCGAAGATGCGGAACGGGTGTCTCTGGAGGATGCCAAGCAAATGCAAGAACGCTTCGACGATCGTGGTGATCGTTGATACCAACGCTTGGATCGAGCTGTTCCGACGCTCCGGAGATCCAAGCGTCAAACTCGCCATGGGCCATTTGGTGAAGGCCGGGGAGGCTTATATGAGCGGTCCGGTGCTGATGGAGCTCATCTCGGGGGCTCGGCCTGACGACCTGCCGCGCCTGAAAAACTCGCTTCGCGCCTATCCAATGGCCCAAGATCCCCAACGATTGTGGATCGATGCCGGCTCGAATTACAGTCACCTTCGCGCACACGGAATCACCGTCCCGCGCGAAGACGTCCTGATCGCTACCGTGGCGCTCTTCCACCGTTGCCGTGTCTATTCGAGCGACAGCCACTTCCCCGCCATCGCCCCCATCCTCGGACTCAGGCTTTACACGCCCGGGCCAGGCGGCACGTTCGTCCCAGACAACTCATGAACCGCATCCTCGTCACCGGAAAATCCGGCCGCATGGGCCAGGCCATCATCGCCGCCACCGAAGCGAATCCTGAAACCGAAGTCGCCGTCACCCATGATGCCGGCGAGGACCTCGCCGCGTCCATCGCAGGCGTCGATACGGTCATCGATTTCACCATCCACTCCTTCACCAAGGACGTGCTGGAGGCCGCTGTGAAAAACGGCACCCGCCTCGTCATCGGCACCACCGGCCACTCGGACGAGGAACGCGCCGCGATCGCCGAGGCCGCCAAGACGCTGCCCATCGTCTTCGCCCCGAACTACTCGATCGGCGTCAACACCCTCTTCTGGCTCACCCGCAAGGCCGCGCAGATCCTCACCCAGGACCGCTTCGACATCGAGGTGACCGAAATGCACCACCGCCACAAGATCGACGCCCCCTCCGGCACCGCGCGCCGACTCCTCGAAATCCTCAACGAGGAAACCGGCACGACCTACGAGGACGACATCAAACACGGCCGCTTCGGCATCACCGGTGCCCGCACCCAGCGCGAGATCGGCATGCACACGCTGCGCGGCGGCGACGTCGTCGGCGACCATACCGTGATGTTCGCGGCCGATGGCGAACGCGTCGAGCTCACCCACAAGGCCTCCTCCCGCATGACCTTCGCCGCCGGTGCCGTCCGCGCCGCCGTCTGGCTCGCCGACAAGCCGGCAGGGCTCTACGACATGCAGGATGTGCTTGGGTTGAAGTGAGACGCGAGACGACAAGACCCAAGACGCAAGAGGCCGTCATTTAACTCCAACTCTTGTGTCTTGCGTCTCGAAATCTTGCATCTTCCGCAGGGCGGGGATCGCCCTCGGCTCGAATCTCGGCGACCGGCTCGCCCATCTCCGCGCCGCCCGTGATTTTTTCCGGGAAATGGCGGGCGGCGTTTTGATCCAGGCCTCGATCTATCAGACCACACCGGTCGCGTGTCCCGAGGGCTCGCCGGATTTCCTGAACACGGTCATCGAGTTCGACTTCGCCGGCAGTCCCCAGGACCTGCTGGCCGCGGCGATGGAAATCGAGCGCCGGCTTGGCCGCATTCGCTCGGAGAAGCACGGTCCGCGCACCCTTGATGCCGACCTGCTTTACTTGGGCGACCTCGTCGTTTCCGAGCCCGAGCTCGAGCTTCCCCACCCTCGGCTCACGCAGCGCCGCTTCGTGCTCGAGCCGCTTGCCGAGATCCGTCCGGATCTCCGTCTGCCGGGCGATCCGCTTTCCATCGCAGGGCACCTCCAGCATCTCGACACCACCGCGCCTCCGCTAAAAAAGGTCCACACCGATTGGTAGCGCCTCTTGCCACCCGTCACCCGAACCTCGAAACTCCCCCTGTGACCGGCCCCGAAAAAGCCCAAGCCCTGCGTGAACGGAAAGGCGGACGCCGCGTTTCCATGCTCACCGCCTACGACTACCCGACCGCCCGCCTGTTGGACGAATCGGGCATCGACGTCCTCCTCGTCGGCGACTCGCTCGGCATGGTCGTGCTCGGTTTTCCCGATACCACTCACGTCACGCTCGACCACATGCTGCACCACGTGGCCGCCGTCGCTCGCGCGAAACCGGAAGCCCTCATCATTGGCGATCTTCCCATCGACACCTATCCCGACCCAGACACCACGGTCGCCAATGCGCGCCGCCTCATCGACGCCGGCGCCGAGGCCGTGAAACTCGAAGGCGGCATCCGCCAGGCGGAAAAGGTCGCCGCGCTCACCGCCGCAGGCATCCCCGTCTGCGGCCACCTCGGCATGCTGCCGCAGCGGGTGCTCGAAGAAGGCGGCTACAAGAAGAAAGGCCGCACGCCGGAACAGGTCGAGTGGCTGCGCGACGGCTGCCAGGCCCTCGTCGAGGCCGGCGTGTTCGCCATCGTGCTGGAGAGCGTCATCCCCGAGGTCGCCGCCCAGCTCACCGCCGAGCTGCCGGTTCCGACCATCGGCATCGGCTGCGGGGAAACCACCTGCGATGGCGAAGTCGCGGTCGTCACCGATCTGGTCGGCTCCTACCCATGGTTCGTCCCGCCCTTTGCCAAGCCGGAGGCCGACGTTTCCTCCTCCATCCGCGCGGCGGCCGAGGCCTACCGGCGGCGCGTGCAGGGCCCATGATTTCCCCGGAAAAACAAGCCGCGCTGGAAGAGCGCATGGCCAAGCTCGGCGTCATCGAGGCCGATCTGACAGAAAAATTCATCCTCGGCTCCGGCTCCGGCGGCCAAAAGATCAACAAGACCCACTCCTGCGTTTACCTCAAGCACGAGCCCAGCGGTCTGGAGGTGAAATGCCAGTCCTCCCGCTCGCGCGAGCTCAACCGCTTCCACGCCCGCAAGGAACTCTGCGACACGCTCGACGACATCCGCCTCGGCAAGGCGTCCAAGCGCAAGCAGGAGCAGGAAAAGATCCGCCGCCAGAAGCGTCGTCGCTCGCGCCGGTCCAAGCAGCGCTCGGTCGAGGACAAGCGCATCCTCTCGCGGAAAAAGAACCTCCGTAGATCCCCCGGGCGCGACGATTGAGCCTAACCATCTGGCCCGCCGGACGTTTCCTACCCGACTTCGATGATCTTCCGGTTCTCGCTGTATGGCTTCCTGAAAAACCTCCGCTTTTTCGAGGCCTTCCTGATCCTCGCCCTGCGCGAGCGCGGTTTTGATTTCCTCGCCATCGGCACGCTGATCTCGGTCCGGGAAATCACCACCCACATCCTGGAGATCCCCTCGGGAGCCGCGGCCGACGCCTGGGGCCGAAAGCTCTGCATGGTGGGAAGCATGAGCGCCTACGTCGCCTGTTTCCTGTTGCTCGGCGCGGCGCAGAGCTTTGCTCCGCTGGCGGCGGCCATGGTGCTGTATGGCCTCGGCGACGCCTTCCGCTCCGGCACCCACAAGGCGATGATCTACGCCTGGCTGCGCGAGCAGGGTCGCCAGTCGGAAAAGACCGCCGTCTATGGCTACACCCGTTCGTGGTCGAAGAAAGGCTCCGCCATTTCCGCACTGATCGCCGCGGCGCTGGTGTCGTGGTCGGGCAGTTATGCCTCGGTGTTTTACTGGAGCGCGCTGCCCTCGTTGCTGAATGTCATCAATCTCGCCACCTATCCGAAGTCGCTCGACATCGGCTGCGCCGGCTTTCGAAAAGGCGTGCTCAAGGCCGCCTTCGCGACCCTGGCCGATTCGTTCCGCGAGTTCCGCCAGCACAGGCCGCTGCGGCGATTGGTAGGCGACTCGCTGGCCATGGAAGGCGGCTATGAGGTGGTGAAGGACTACCTTCAGCCCGTGCTGCAGACCGCCGCGCTCACCTTGCCGATCATGGGGGGCGGCGACCCGCTCAGCCGCACCGCATGGATCACCGGCATCACCTACGCGCTGGTCTTCTTCCTCGGCAGCGCGGCCTCGCGCCGGGCGCACCGATGGGAGGAGTGGGCCGGCGGCAGCGAGGCAGCCACCCGCCGCCTGCTGGGAATCAGCGGCCTGATTCTCGGGCTGCTGCCGCTCGCCCTGCTCGCCGGGCTGCCGTGGGTCGCGGCCCTGGCATTCGTCGGGCTCGGCGTGCTCCAGAATCTCTGGCGACCGATCCAGGTCGGTCGTTTCGACGATCATTCGTCGGAAGGCATCGGCGCCACCGTGCTGAGCGTGGAGGCCCAGGCGAAATCGGTGGCGGCCGCGCTTTGGGCTCCGCTTCTGGGTGCTTGCATCGACGTGCATGCGCGCGGCGACGAAGCCGTCGCGATCTCCTCCCTATGGCCGATCTGTCTCCCGGCGCTCCCGCTCGTGCTGGCTTGGGCTTGTCGTTTCCGACGGACCACGGTTGCGTAGATTCACCATCCAAGACAACTCCGTCGTCGCTCGTTGCGGGATCTAACCAATGGACATTGGACCCGTTGGCTGAATCTCCCGCAACCGATGCACCGACCCGCTCTTTCCACCCGCTTCGCTCTTCAGCGCCTCAGTTTTCTCGGGCTCACTGCCTGCAGTTTCCTTCCGCACGCCAGCGCCCGGGAAAAACCGGACAACCGCCTCGACCCGCTGACCGTCGAGGCCGATCGGGTGGAGAAGAAAGTCGACTACGCCGCCACGACCGCGAAGACCGCCACCCGCACCGATGTCCCGCTTCAGGAAACGCCGCTTTCGATCCAGGTGGTGCCCCATGAAATCATCGAGGACCAGAACGCCACGCGGCTGAAGGACGTGTATCGCAACGTCAGCAGCGTGGCCCCGGTGAAGACCGAAGGCCGGGGCATTCAGTTCGAGGACGCCTACGTGCGCGGCTTTTCCCAGCGCCTCGCGCTCGATGGCGTCCAGCTCTACACCATGCCCACGCTGAACCTCGCCGGGATCGACCGCGTCGAGGTCCTCAAGGGCCCGTCTTCCGCCCTCTACGGTGCGATGGAGCCCGGCGGCATGGTCAATGCGCTGGCCAAGACGGCGGGCTTCAACCCCTCCTCCTCGATCTACGGCGAATATGGTAGCTACGATTCCTACCGTGCCGGTGCCGACCTCGGCTGGGCCTTCGGCGATGACGTTGCGATCCGCTTCATCGGCGACTACCACGACAGCGAGACCTTCCGGGATTTCCTCGACTATCGCTCGATCCTCATCGCGCCCAGCGTGACCTGGAACCTCTCGGACGACACCCGCCTGACCTCGTGGATGTGGTATCAGAACCTCGAGCGCCCGGTCGACAACGGCATCGCCTTCTCCCCGACCGGCCAGCCGGTAGGGCCCGTGAACCAGAATCTCATCGGCCCCGGCCACAACACCCAGTTCATCGACGACTACGTTTACAGCCTGCAGCTGGAGCACGATTTCAGCGAAGACTTCACTCTCCGCGCTCGGGCGCTGGTTCATCATTTCGATGGAAAAAACGATGCCTTCCGCTGGTCGCCCGGCACCGGAAATACGGTCAGTGCCTACCTTGACACGTCGAGTTTCGGGAACTGGGAGTATGATCTCGTCACCGACGCCCTGTGGAAATTCGAGTTCGGTCCGACCAAGCACCAGCTCCTCGCCGGGTTCGAGTTCGATCGCACGGACTACACTTATGATCGCCTGGTCGGCTCGCGTTTCGCCGTGCCGATCTTCGGGGTCACCAACCCGACCGGTCCCTTTCCGCTCACTCCGGGTGCCTATCGGCAAAACACGGTCACGGAGGCTTGGTCCGGCTTCCTCCAGGACCAGATCGACGCCCTCGACGACAAGCTCCACGTGCTGCTCGGCGGTCGTTTCGACTACTACGACCAGTACACCCGCTCGTTTTCGACCGGGGCCGAATCCTGGCAGGACGACACCGGCCTGACCGGCCGCGCCGGCGTGGTCTACGACCTCAATCCCTGCGTCTCTCTCTACGGCAACGTTAGTAGTTCCTTCAACCCGAACACCGCCGGGCGCAGCCTCAATGCCACGGGGGAGCCGATCGATCCCACGACCGGCATCCAGTACGAGGCCGGCACGAAGTTCTCCTACTTCGAAGACCGCCTTTCCCTCACCGCCGCGGTCTATCAGGTCACGCAGGAGAACGTCCCCGTCACCGATCCCAACAACCCCGGCTTCGTTCTCAACGGCGGCGAACTGCGCAGCACCGGCTTCGAGTTCGACGTGCTCGGCGAGATCACGCCGAACCTCCATGTCATCGGCAACTACGCCTACACCGACACCGAGGTGCTCAACTCCTCCTCGCTGCCCCTCGGCGCCCGCTTCGCCAACATCCCGCTGCACTCCGGCAGCCTGTGGCTGAAATACGACTTCACCTCCGGTCCGCTCGATGGCTTCGGGCTCGGTGCCGGCGTCTTCGCGGCCAGTTCGAAGTCCGGCGACAACAACGGCAGCTTCGACCTGCCCGGCTACGCCCGCATTGATGCCGCCGCGTGGTATCGCATGAACCTGCCCCACGGCGAGGAGCTGAAGTTCCAGCTCAACGTCATGAACGTGCTCGACCGCACCTACTATGAGTCCTCGACCAGTACCGCCAACGTCCAGCCCGGCACTCCGCTTGCCGCCACCGCCCGATGCACCTTGACGTTCTGAACGGCGTCACCGCCGACTTCGAATCCGCCCGCCGGCTCAAGGTCGTCTTCCAGCAAGGCTGGAACCACCCGGACCGCGTGAAGGGCTGGGTCGGCGGCGCGCTGCACGCCGAGTTCCACGATCCCGGCTGCCGCCAGGCGTGGAAAGATGCGCTGAGCGAGGCCGCCGGCACCACGCCGAGCGACCGCGCTCTCGACCTCGGCACCGGCCCCGGCACGATCTCGTCGATGTGGGCGGAGCTGGGTTTCCGCACCACGGCCATCGATTTCGCGCCGAACATGCTCGAGGCCGGCCAGCGCCTCGCGGCCGAGCGTGGGCTGACGCTGGAGTTCATCGAGGGCGATGCCGAAGACCCCCCGGTCGGCGAGCGGCGTTTCGGCGTCATCTCGACGCGCTTCGTCCTCTACACCCTGCCCCACCCGGGCTACGCGATCCGCCGCTGGGTGCAGCTCCTGGAGCCGGGCGGAAAACTGGTGCTCATCGGGCACGATCGGGATCAAGGGCAGGCGTCCGGCTCGACCGAAGTCCGCGCGCCGAGGAAGCACGGCTGGCAAGTCGGCGAGGACTATCGCGCCGCACTCGACCGGCTTCCCTTCATGGACCACAAGGCGAGCGACCTGCAGGTCGTGATGGAGGCCGCCGGCATGAGCGAGATCCGCAAGCTGGCGGTGACCGGCCTCGACGAAGCGCGCGAAAGGCTGCGCGAGGATCAGCCCGAGGTCCCGGTCGGCAGCACCACGCCCTACATCGTGGTGGGTCGGAAATGATTGCCCCCGCATGAAACGACTCTCCCGTCCCGTGATGCTCGCCGCTGTCGTGGCGGCGTTGGTCGTCGTTGGCATCCTGGTGCTCATCCGCGGCGGAAACGACGCCACCATCATCGGGAACGACTCGGAAACCCCGGTCCAGGCTGGGGGCGGCTACACGGTGAACCTTTCGCCGGCCGGCGACGTGTACTTCGACAGAATTCCGAAGCGCGTGGTGACCATGGACGCCAACTACAACGACATGCTGGTCGCCGTGCATCAGGGTGAAAAGATGGTCGCCACCGGCTACCGCGACAATTTCCACGACGAATACTACGAACGGATCGACGGCCTTCAAACCGGCTACGATCCCGGCTCCGTCGCCTTCCTTTCCGCCCCCGGCGGCGGCATGTTCGACAAGGAGTTGCTCTACGCGCTCGATGCCGACGTCCACCACATCGACCCCCTCCAGTTGGCCCACACGCGCGGCTGGAGCCAGGCCGACGTCGATGAAATCACCCGCAACGTCGCCCCTTTCATCGCCAACCGCTACAGCCGTGAGAACAGCCATCCAGGCAACGCACCCTACACTTACTATTCGCTCTGGCAGCTCTCGGAAAAGATCGCCGAGGTCTATCAGAGGCCCGAGGCCATCCGCCGGCTCCAACAGATCGGCGAGCGCATGGTTTCCGAAATCCAGGCCAAGCTCCCTGCCGAGGACCAACGCCCGCGGGTCGGGCTGGTGTTTTACTCGCGCGGGAAATTCGTGCCCTACAGCCTGACTCACGGCGGCTTCGGCCAAGCTCATTATCGCGATGTCGGCGCACGCGATGCCTTCACCGGCATCGAGGACCGGACCTACGGTGCCTCTAGTGGTGGACCCACCGGCTCGCCGCTCGATGCGGAAGGATTGGTGTCGCTCGATCCCGACGTGCTGATCATGCCCTTCGCCATCTATCCGGGTAATGCGCACGAAAGCTACCTCCAGCTGCTGGCGCTCAAGGAGGATCCGCTGGTCGGCCGGGTGAAGGCTTTTGAAAATGGCCGCGTCTATCCCGGCGGCACTCCGCTTCAGGGGCCGGTGTTCTACCTGTTCCAGCTCGAAATGGCGGCCAAGCAAATCTACCCGGAGATCTTCGGCGAGTTCCGGCAGGACCTGGCTTATCCTCGCGAGGAGTGGCTGTTCGATCGCGACGAGGTCGCCGGCCTCCTACGGGAGGACGACAAGTGACGACCGCGACGCCAACCCGCCTGCCACTCGCCCGGGTGGCGATCATTTCCCTGGTGCTCATCGCGCTCGCGGGCATGGCGCAACTCGTCTTTGGATCCTACTCGATCGACGTGGCAGGCGTGCTGAAGTCTTTGGCCGATGGCGACCTCTGGGGGCACCCGTCGACCCTCGCCCACCTCGTGCTCGGTGACTCGCTCGCCGGTTCGCTCGGTTTCGGCTCGGCCGGAACGATCTCCACGGAAACGCTCATCGTGTGGAACGTGCGCCTGCCCCGCGTGTTGGCGGCGATCCTGGTCGGCATCAATCTCAGCCTCGCCGGCACGATCCTTCAGGCCGTCACCCGCAACGAAATGGCCAGCCCTTATCTTCTCGGCATGAGCTCCGGGGCCGGGCTCGCCATCATGGTGGTGTTGGTACTTTTCCCGGCCCTCACCCCCGCCCTGCCGGCGATCGCCATGATCGGCGGCGGCGTGGCTTTCTTGACCGTCTACGCCATCGCCTGGAATCGCGGCACGAGTCCGGTGCGGCTGGTGTTGGCGGGCGTGGTCGTCGGGGCGATCGCCGGCTCGCTTCAGACCGGGCTGTTCTTTCTCGCGAAGGATCTCAGCGTCATCCAGAACGCGCTCGCCTGGACCACCGGCTCGCTGACCGGAGCCGGCTGGGTGCAGGTCCGGCAGATCGCGCCGTGGACGCTGATCAGCGTTCTGTTAGGGTTTGCCTCGTCACGACAGCTCGATGTGCTCCACCTCGGCGATGCCGCCGCACTGTCGCTCGGCATGCGGGTGGAAAGAACGCGCTTCCTGCTGGCGGCCATCGCCATCGTCGCCACCGGCTCGGCGGTCGCGGTGGCGGGACTGGTCGGCTTCGTCGGACTGATCGTGCCGCACGTCGTCCGCAGCCTGGTCGGCAGCTCGTCGCGACGACTCCTCACCGGCTGCGTCTTCGCCGGCCCCGCTCTGTTGATTTCCGCGGACGCGGTCGCCCGTCTCGCCGCGCGGCCGGTGCAACTCCCGGTTGGCATCGTCACCGGCTGCCTTGGCGGTGTCTTTTTCCTCTACCTGATGCGGCAGCGCCGTCGATTCGGAAAGCCATGACCGATCCACCGTCCACGCCGCCGGCCTTGGCCGGAAACGACCTCCGGCTCCGCTACGACGCGAAGCTGCCGCAAGTGCTGCACGGCGTTTCCCTCGACATCCCGGCGGGAAAAATCACCTCGCTGATCGGTCCCAACGGCTCCGGAAAAAGCACCCTGCTCAAGGCCCTCGCCCGACAGCTCGCGCCGGAGTCGGGCACGGTCCTACTCGATGGCCGCTCGATCCACGACCTGCCCGCGCGCGAGTTCGCGAGAACCCTCGGCATCCTTTTCCAAGAGCATCGCGCGCCGGGCGAGACCACCGTGGAGGAGCTGGCCATGCACGGCCGCTATCCCCACGGACGATTCCTGCACGGCCCCAGCGAGCGGGATTTTGAAGCCGTCGAGGAGGCCCTGCGCCTCACCGACCTCACCGGCCTGCGCGACCGACCCGTCAACGAACTCAGCGGCGGCCAGCGGCAGCTCGCCTGGATCGCGATGGCGCTCGCCCAGGAAACCCGGTTCCTGTTTCTCGACGAACCGACCACCTTCCTCGATCTCGCCCACCAGTTCGACTTGATGGACCTCGTCGTGCGGCTCAACCGCGAGATGAGAAAAACCCTCGTTCTGGTGCTGCACGATCTCAATCTGGCAGCCCGCTACTCGCATCAATTGGTCGCACTCCACGAGGGCAGGATCGCCTGCCAAGGCGCTCCCGATGAAGTCCTCACGCCGGCGATGCTTCGTGAGGTTTTTGAGATCGAAGCCACCATTCTCCGCGACGACTACGACCGTCTCCACTGCGTGCCGGAGGGCCGGTCCCGTCAGTCCTGATCCTGCGGAGCGAGCCGGGGCCCGAGGCGGGAAAGATCGGCGATGCAAGCGTCGACCAAGCCCTCGTCGAGATGATGAACGTCCTGCCCGCGGCCGAGTTCGCGCAGCAGCAGCACGGTCAGCTCGCCGCCGAGGTGCTCGCGGAATTCCTGGAGGCCTTCGTGGACGCGACGCCGGCCGGCCTCGTCGCGGATGTCCAAGGTTTCGTGCCACACCGGCAGCTTCAGCGTTTCCAACACGCCCAACACCCGTTCGGCATCGCATTCGCGGAGCAGCCCGCAGCGGGCGGAGTAAAGCGTATCAAGTGCCAGACCGACACCTACCGCGTGCGCATGGCTGAGCGTGAAACCGCTGAGCTGCTCGAGCTTGTGAGCGGCCCAGTGACCGAAGTCCAACGGCCTGCTGCTGCCCGTTTCAAAAGGATCGCCGCCTTCCGCGATGTGCCGGGCGTGAGCCAGGGCCGAGCGTTCGACGCACTCCTCGAACACCGCCTCTTCCATCGCAGCCAGCGCATCGGCATGTTCGAGGATCCAGCGGAAAAAATCGCCATCCTTGACCAGCGCGACCTTCACCGCCTCGACCAGCCCTGCGCGCTTGGTTTCCTCATCCTGAGTATGGAGAAACGCAAAGTCGTTCACCACTGCGAAGGGCACCGCGAACGAACCGATCCAGTTCTTTTTGCCGAAGCCGTTGATCGCGCATTTCACTCCCACGCCGCTGTCGTCCTGGGAAAGCGTGGTGGTGGGAAAACGGACCAGTCGCACCCCGCGGTGGGCGGTCGCGGCCGCGTAGCCGACCGCATCGAGAAACGCCCCGCCGCCGATGACCAGCAGGTAGGAGTGGCGGTCGATGTGTTGCTCCTCGATCCGCTGCCAGACTTGGCGAACCAAGGCGTCGTCGTTTTTCACCGGCTCCCCGCCAGGCAGCACGAGCGCGCCGCGCCAGTCGAAGCCGAGATCCGCGAAGTAGGCCTCCATTTGGCCGATCAGGCCGGGCCAGGCCGAGGCGACCGAGTCCTCGACCGCAACCAGCACCCTTCGTCCCCCGCCCTCGTCAAGAAGCTCGCGGACCAAGGCGTTGTCGGGCGAGAAGGCATCGCGCGTGAAGCACACCCGGTGCTTGAAGGTCACAGGAATATGGAAATCGTGTCGGGACATCAGCGGCGGCGGAAGCTGCCTCCGATACGCCCGGGATCCAACCGATATTGCCCGCATGATCGAAACGCTTTTTGAAACCCGCTGGCTCGGCGTTTACCGCGACGGTCACTGGGACTTCGTCCGCCGCCCGAATGCTGACGCCGCCGTGGGCATCCTGGCGGTAACGCCCGATGACAAGCTACTGCTGGTCGAGCAATTCCGGATCCCGATGCAAAAACGTGTCATCGAGATCCCCGCGGGACTGGTTGGGGACGAGGAGGAGTTTCAGGGTGAGGACCTGGCCGAGACCGCACGCCGCGAGCTGCTGGAGGAAACAGGCTACCGGGCGGGATCCATCGAGCTGCTGCTGAGTTCCCCGACCTCGGCCGGGATGACCAGCGAGACGACGCACATCTATCTCGCCCGCGACCTCGAAAAAGCCGGGCCCGGCGGCGGCACGGGCGCCGAGGACATCCTCGTGCACGAAGTTCCCCTCGGAGAAGTCCGGGGTTTCCTGCGGGAAAAGGAAGCGTCCGGGTGCCTGGTGGACTTCAAGATCCAGGCGGCGCTGTGGCAGGCGGGCCTGGCTTGACCGCTCAGATTTCCTCCCACTCGCCGAATTTACGGAACTTCTCGTACCTCGCTTCGAGCAGCTTGGCGGTGGAGAGCTTCGACAGCTCGTCTATGGCCGTGCCGACCGCCTCGGCCAGGGCCTCGGCGGCGGCCTTGTGGTGGTGGTGGGCACCGCCTTCGGGCTCCTTGATCACGCCGTCGATCAGGCCCAGCTGAAGCAGGTCGGGCGCGGCGAGCTTCATGGCTTCGGCCGCCTCCGGGGCGTGCTTGCGGTGTTTCCAGAGAATCGCGGCGCAGCCCTCGGGGCTGATCACCGAGTAGTAGGCGTTCTCCATCATCAGCACGCGATCGGCCACACCGATGCCGAGGGCTCCGCCGGAGCCGCCCTCGCCGAGGACCACGGCGATGACCGGCACCTTGAGCAGCATCATCTCGCGCAGGTTGTAGGCGATGGCTTCGGCGATGTTCCGCTCTTCCGCGCCGATGCCGGGATAGGCTCCGGGCGTGTCGATCATCGCGACCACGGGCAGGTTGAACTTTTCCGCCAGCTTCATGAGGCGCATGGCCTTGCGGTAGCCCTCGGGGTGGGCGCTGCCGAAGTTGCGGCGGAGGTTTTCCTTGGTGTCGCGGCCCTTCTGGTGGCCGATCACCACCACCTTGCGTCCGCCAAGAGTGGCGAAACCGCCGGGCATCGCCTCGTCATCGCCGATCCGCCGGTCTCCGTGAAGTTCGCAGAAGTCGGTGAAAACCTGGGCGAGGTAGTCGAGCATGAACGGGCGCTGGGTGTGGCGGGCGATCTGGACCCGCTGCCATGGGGTGAGATTCTGATAGATGCTGCGGCGGGTTTCCACCAGCTTCGCTTCCATGGTGGTGATTTCCGCGGACATGTCGATGTCCTGCGAATCGGCCTTGGCCCGGAGCTTTTCGAGCTCGCGCTCGAGTTCGACGATCGGCTTTTCGAATTCCAACAACTGCATGGGTGATCAGGGAAATGGGCCGCGGAACGTGCCCGTGGCGGGAGGCTACTGCCCGGAACGGCGGATTTCCACCTCATTCCCCGGCCGCAGCAGCAGGGCGAGTTCCTCCATCTGTTCGGGCCTCAGGTAGACACCGGGTGCCAGATCCTCAACGGCGGTGGCGGAGGCCCCGGCGATCTCGAGCGCGGGCTTCGCCAGCATCAGAATCTTGGCCGCGCCGCGGTAAGCGGGGTTGCTGGGCGGCACGCGCTTGCCGTCCACCTCGCCTTGCTTCGAGTCGATCTTGGTCTTGCCGTCGGCCTTGAGGCCGACCATGGCCACCGCCGGATACTCGGCGACGAAGCTTTCACCATCCCAGACGGAGATCGTCTTGCGGTCCGGCTCGATCAGCAGGCGGAAATTCAGCGGCATCAGCAGCAGCTCGTCGCCGGGCTGGAGGTTGCCGAGGTCGAAGAGCCCGTTGAGGTGGACGATCATGTCCAGCGAGGTGTCGTGGCGGGCGGCGATCGCGAGGTAGGAATCGCCGCGCTGGACCTTGTAGAGCGTCTTGCCCTCGGGATGGGCAGGCGAAAGGACCTCGTCGAGATTCATTTCGCTGAGGATGCGACGGCTTTCCGGGGCCGCGGAAGAACGCGGGTAGAGGGTGGCGATCTGCTTGAGGCGGTCGCGGGCGACGCTCAGATCGCCGACGGCGAGCGACTGGCGGGCCTTTTCGAAGGTCTTCACGCCCGGGTCGATCTCCGGGGTGCCCGCGCTTGGCTTGGGCAGGGTGACCATGGGGGCGGCGACGGTTTCCACCGGGATCCATTTGGAAAACTCGCCGGCGATGGGTTTTTCCCGCACGTGCCGGACCATCAGCAGGGTGAAAACCACCACGCCGGCGACCACCAGACCTGCCAGGATCCGGATCAAGGTCCAGAGACTCATCGGCGCGGATGATTCAGAGAAGACCCCGACGCTGGAAGTCGAATCCGTTGATCGGCATCGAATGCTCGATCATTTCCAGCACGAACTTGAACAGCGAGACCTCCCAGGCGTCGTCAACGCCCTCGATGATGGCCTGGGCGGGGTTTCCGCGCTGCCGGGCATCCTCCAGCACCCGGCCGCGGAGATCATCCATCGAGGAGGTGACCAGCTCCTCGCTGACCTGGCCGCGGGCGAAACGGAAGCCATACTGGAGAAACGCGAGTTTGTGGCCGGCCTCGCGCATTTTGGCGACGAGGCGCTCGAAGCGCTCCTTCGCGCTGTCGTCGAAGCCCTCCATTTCGATGTCGCTGAGTCCATCGGGGCGGACGATCCGCGGGCGGACGGCCTCGATTTTGCCGGTGCGCACGCGGATGCTGCCCACGCTGTCCATCAGCTCGCTGAGCATCAGGAAATCGAAGCGGGTGTCGCCGAAGGTGTCGATCCGGCGGTCGGGCGTCAGGAGCACCGTGGTGGTCTCCATGGCATACTGGACGTCGTCGCGTGAGTGCATGGGCGAACTTTCCCCGGATTCCGGGATGCGCAAAGAGCGAAGGGCGGACCCGTCTCCGGGCCCGCCCCGCGGGAAAAACGATCGATCCGGCAGCGGCGATCAGCCTTGGGCGCCCTTGACGTAGGTGATCACGTCACCCACGGACTGGAGCTTCTCGGCCTCTTCGTCGGGCACTTCGATTTCGAACTCTTCTTCGAAAGCCATGACCAGTTCGACGGTGTCGAGCGAGTCCGCGCCGAGGTCCTCGATGAACTTGGCTTCCGGGGTGACCTGATCGGCGTTCACGCCAAGTTGGTCGACGATGATATCTTTGACGCGGTCTTCGATGCTCTTGTCAGACATGGATGTAGCTAGTGATGGTTGCGTGAGGAGGGATTACGCGATGCCGAGCGGCCTTTGCAACCCCGAAAAAGCTGCTGTCACTCCCTGCCGGCTTTCGCCTGCTCCGGGGCTTCCGGTTCGCTTTCGGCCGGCTTTTCGTAATCGATCACCTCGCCGGAAAAGCCTGCCAGCACGGCTTGCATCAGCTTTTCCGCCGGTTGGTCGTCCTCGGTTTTGAAGCCCCCGTAGGTCAGGCCGTCGATGCGGATCTTCCGCTCGCCGCCGCCCGGGGCGTCCGCCCATGCGAAGGCCAGGCCCTTGTTTTGCCAGCGGCGGAGGTCGATGCGCTTCAGGTCGGACAACGCCACCGGCTTGCCGCCGGGCGGGAAAAGCGTGCCGTTTTCCAGCTTGAGCGAGCGCCCGAGGGTGCGGATCAGCACGAACAGCGCACCGAGCGCGAGCACCAGGCAAATCCAGAACACCACCCACTGCTCGAAGATCTTCTGGGCGATGAAATCGTGCTCCGGCACCTTGGCCTTCATGCCGACCTTTTCCCGGTAGGGATCGAAAAGCATCGTCCGTGGGTTTTCCGCGCCGGCCTTCATCGCCTCGTAGTCGCCGAGGATTTCCGGCCACTCCAGGCGCTCCGGGGTGCCCACCGGCAGGATCGAGCGGTCCTCGGGCAGCGTGATTTCCCGGCCGGCGGCGTATTCGCGCCACTCGGCGGGGCTCACGTCGCCCTGCTTGGCGGAAAATTCCTGCGAGGCCTCCTCGAAGCCCTTCCAAGTGTACCAGGCAAGGTTCTGGTCCCGGTAGCCCCACTTGCCGTCCTTGAAAAACATCGCCGCGAAGATGCCGAACATCAGCAGCATGGCCACCGCACGCAGCAGGAACCAGGGGGTGGGTTTGCAAACAATCGCGTCGCTCATGGGTTCGCAGGCACACAATCGGGAGCGGCGGGGATTGGCAATCCCAAAGCCCTTTGACGAGGCGGGCCGGCGCCTCCACACTGCCGCCGCCCGATGGCCTTTTCCTCGACACTCCAAGACGCGCTCGACCGTCCGAGCCCGCTGCTGCGCCGCTTCCAGTCGCTGATCGAGCCCTGCGACGACGCCCGCCTGCGCGCCCTCACCCACGAGGCCCGCGCCCTCACCCGCCGCCATTTCGGCCGCACCATGCGCCTGTTCGCCCCGCTCTACGTCTCGAACGAGTGCGTCAACAACTGCACCTACTGCGGATTCTCCCGCGACAATCCGATCCTCCGCACGACTCTCAGCGTCGACCAGGTCGTGCGCGAGGCGCGGCACCTCCACGGCCTCGGTTTCCGCAACATCCTGCTGGTCGCCGGCGAGCACCCGAAATTCGTCTCCGACGGCTACCTGCAGGAATGCCTCGACGCGCTCCGCCCCTTCATCCCGACCCTCGCGCTGGAGGTCGGACCGATGGAGGACCCGCAATACGCCGAGATCGTCTCCCACGGTGCCGAGGGGCTGGTCGTTTATCAGGAAACCTATGACCAGGCCACCTACGAGCAGCTGCACACGGCGGGCCCGAAGAAGCGATTCGACTGGCGCCTCGACTGCCCCGAGCGCGCCTACAAGGGCGGCTTCCGCCGCATCGGCATCGGCGCCCTGTTCGGGCTGGCGGGCTGGAAAAAGGAAGCGCTCAGCCTCGCGGCGCACCTCGAATACCTTTTCAAGCACTGCTGGAAGGCGCAGCTCACCGTCGCCTTCCCGCGCATGCGCCCCTACGCGGGAAACTACCAATACACGCCGGACCCCGACCTGTTCCTTTCCGACCGCGTCCTGATCCAGCTGGTGGCCGCCTTCCGACTGGTATTTCCGCAGGTGGGCATCGTCCTCTCCACCCGCGAACCCGGTCCGCTACGCGACGCGCTGGCACCGATCGGGATCACCCAGATGTCCGCCGGCGCGCGCACCGAGCCGGGTGGCTACACCGGTGCGGGGCACGATGACCTCCACCTCACCGTCCGTGGCCGCCGGGTGGAAATGGAGAGCCAGAGCGGCTGCGAGCGCGCCACCGAGCAGTTCAAGATCAGCGACGCCCGCGGGCCCGCGGAAATCGCCTCCATGCTCCGCGGCCAAGGCCTCGAACCGGTCTGGAAGGACTGGGACGAGGCGATCCTCAACTCCGTTTCCGCCTGACGATGACCATCACCCTCAACGGCGAATCCACCGAGCTTCCCGGCGACGAGATGCCGGTCCCGAAGCTTCTCGAAACGCTCGGCCTCGGCGGCAAGCCGGTCGTCATCGAGCTGGACCGCGAGGCCCTGCCCCCCGGCGACCACGCCAAGCGCAGCGTCACCGACGGCTCGGTGATCGAGATCGTCACCATCGCCGCGGGCGGCTGAGAAAAAGGGCGGGCATCGCTGCCCGCCCTTCGGAAAAAACTCAGACCGCTTCCGGTTTCCAGCCCTCGTGGTATTCGCGGCGGAGGAGCTTGTCGGCTTCCGGATGCCCGCGGACCTTCATGCCCTTGGAATCCCAGTCGACCTTCTTGCCGAGGCGCACGGCCAGGTTTCCGGCCAGCACCATCTCGGTGAGCGGGCCGGCGTGATCTTCGAAGTTGGAGACCGGCTTCGGGCCCTCGCCACGGATCGCGCGGGCGAGTTCCTGGGTCGGGCCACCCTTCACGCGCTCGTAGACCGGCTTGATGGTGCGGGCCTTCTTCTTGAGTTTCTCGTCGAAAAGCTCCGGCGGGCGCGAGCAGTAGGCATCGGAGCAGTACATGACGCCCTCGGTGCCGACGAAGACCTGGCCGAACTCGTGGTTGAGTTCGAGGTCGTCCGGGATGCCCGGCGGACGGATGAAGTCCTTGTCGGTATTCGGGTCGCCCACGCCGTCCTGCCACAGCACCTTGACCGGGCCACGGCGGCCTTTTTTCGGAAACAGATACTCGATGGTCGCGCGGCTCGGCGCAGTGACCTCGTCGAACTCGCTGACCCGGCTGGCCTCGACGATGAAGTCGCCCTTCAGATCAAGGCCCCAGAAGGCCGAGTTGAAGCTGTGGCAGCCGATGTCGCCGAGCGCGCCGCAGCCGTAGTCCCAGAAACCGCGCCAGGCGAAGGGGTGGATGCGCGGGCTGTAGTCGCGGCGCTGGGCCACGGAGCCCTGCCAGACCTCCCAGTTGAGGGTGTCCGGCACCGGTTCGGTGGGGAAATCGAGGCCCTTGCCCTGCGGCCAGATCGGGCGGTTGGTCCAGTAGTGGACTTCGGTGACTTCGCCGATCAGGCCGGCCTCGATCCATTCGCGCAGGATGCGGGTGCCGGCGGTGGTCGCGCCCTGGTTGCCCATGACGGTCATCAGGCCCTGCTTTTTCGCCACATGGGCGAGCGCGCGGGCTTCCCAGATGCGATTGCACAGCGGCTTCTGCACGAAGACCGGCTTGCCATGGCGCATGGCTTCCAGCGCGATCGGAAAGTGCATGTGATCGGCCGTGGAAACGGTCACCACGTCGATCTTGTCCGCGATGTCCGCCAGCATCTCGCGGAAGTCGAAGTAGCGCTTGGCATCGGGAAAAGCATTGAAGGCATCCTGGGCGCGGACGTGGTCCACGTCGCACAGGGCGATGATCTGGTTGCCGTTGGCGATTTCAGAGATGTCGCCGCGTCCCTTGCCGCCGCAGCCGACCGCCGCGACCTGCAGCGCCTTCGAGGCGTTCTTCGATTTTCCGAGCAACAGGTTCGGAAAAGCCGCGACGCCGGCGGCAATCGAGGAAGACTTGAGGAAATGACGGCGGGAGAAGTTCAGGCTGTTCATCGCGATGGCGTTCCTACGTCCCCTCGCGCGCGATTCTTTTCAGGCCGTTTCAAAGTATTTTCCGGGGATTCCTGCCATGGAGGATGATTGTCCGGACAGCCGAACATTTCGCTGGAAAGATCGTCCTCGAATTCCTAAAAACTTCGACGCTGTTCCGCCTCCTTTCCCACAGGCATGCCCGCAACCAAAGAGCACACCCACCACATCCGCATCCGCGATACCCAACTCGAAATGGACGGCCCGTCCACCAAGGGCGGCGACGACGTCGAAGGCCGCCTGCGGGTCGCCCAGACCCAGCTCGAAGAGCTGCAGGCGCAGAGGGAGGAGCTGGAGCGCCTCAAACAGGAAACCGAGCGGCTCAATTTCCGCCGCCGTGAACTGATCGGCTCGCAGGTCGAGATGACCGAGCGCCTGTCGTCCTCGCTGACGCTGATCGACCGCCAGGTCTATGAGATGCGCCAGGAAATGGACGACCTGGAGCAGTGCCGCAAGTGCTTCGCTGGCCACCTCGGGAAGATCGAAAAGCTCAACCCCGAAGGCTGGTCGCGCGACCAGCTTTCCGGCCAGCTGGACCGCGCCCTGGCGATCGTGGAGCATGCCGAGGACGAGTATTCGCAGGCGGCCGAGCATTTCGCCCGCACCCGCAGCGCCTCGATTTTCCAAGGCGTGCGCCGCTCGCGGGGCGGGTCCGGCGAGTTCAAGCAGCAGCTGCTCCGCGGCCTCGCCTTCAACCTGCCGGTCATCGCACTCGGCACTCTCGCCCTTGTGATCTGGCTCACCCGCTGATACGCGGCACCCCATGGCCCGGAAGAAGTCCAGCGACGAACTCGACCAGCTCGCCGATGCCAGCCGCGAGCTGGAGGAAAAGATCGCCGAGCTCGAGGCCCTGCCGAGCCAGCTGGAGCTGGAGCTGCTCGAGCGGGAATCGACGATTCCGCCGCCCGACGACCTGATCGACCGCGACCGCCACCGCCGCTTCGAGGAGCAGGCGGCGCGCGGCGAGATTCGCAACGAACGCCGGGCGCAGGGGCGCAGCCTGATGCTGATGTTCCTGATGCTCGGTGCCCTGGCGGCCGTGATTTCCTGGGTGATCGAGCTGGCCGGGCGCTAGGCGCCGAAATGGTGGCCCGAGCGGGTGAGATCGACCCGCCCGTCCGGAAGGAACTCCACCCCTTCCCCGCGCAGCAGCGATTCCTTGCGCGCGAGGGACTCGCCACGGGTCCGGCCCTGATAGCCGCCGAGGTCGCCATCGGTGCGGACCACGCGGTGGCAGGGCACCTGCGGCGCATCCGGATTCCGGCGCAGCGCCTGCCCGACGGCCCGCGGCGACCCGCAGCCGATGGAGCGCGCCAGTTCCTTGTAAGTGGTCACTTTCCCGGCCGGGATTCCGCCCAGCGCGTCGTAGACCGATTGTGCGAATAAAGATGGCTTGTTTCCCGACACCTTGCGTCCAGCTTAAGCGGAACTTGTCATACGTCACTCCATGATTTGCTCCCTGATCGCCGGAACCGCATTCGCCGCCCTGCCGCCCGCCCCGATGGAACCGGAGGAGCTGGATATTTCCGCCTACGTGAACGTCGCCAGCCTGCGGGCGACGCACACCTTCGGCATGGATTTCGACCAAGGCATCGGCAGCATGGATTTCACCAACGTCGGTGCCTTTTCGCTGCTCGGCCAATTCCATGCGCCCGGCGGCTTCACCTACATCCCGGCGCTGACCTACGACTTCTCCCATTTCAATCTGGAAAACGCGCCGCCCGGCCTGTCGCTCGCCGCGCCCGATCTCGAGGATCCGCTGCACCGGGTGGACCTCTACAATTTCCTGATCAAGCAGACCGACAGCGGATGGATCTACGGCGCGATGCTCACGCCCGGCATTCACTCGTCGTTCGAGGACCTCAACAGCCGCGACCTCTTCCTCTCCGCCGCGGTGGCGGTGGGCTATCGATTCTCCGACTCGCTGCTGGGCGGGCTGATGGTTTACGGCTCGGACCTCACCAATGACCCGACGGTGCTGGTCAGCCCCGCCTTTCTTTGGGAAATCAACGACGACTGGACCACCTTCTTCTACGGCACGCGCTTCGTGCTGCGCCGGAGTTTCGGCGAGGACCGCTCGATCGGCGTGGAGGCGGCCTACAACGGCGGGCACTGGAGCACCAAGTTCGCCGGCCAGGATGCGCAGCTCGACTTCGCCTCGACCCGTGCCGGCCTGGTCTACCGCCAGCGGCTCGGCGCGGACGTGTGGTTCGATCTTTCCGCCGGTTACACCTTCGGAAACGAACTGCGCTTCCGCTCGGCCGGCGGCCGGGACATCATCACGCCGGGTCTCGGCGATGCCTCCGGTGCCCCCTACGTGCGGCTAGGCCTGACGGTCGGCTCATGGTGATCAGCCGGCCTTCTTCGACTCCAGGCGGGTCTTCAGCTCGCCCCACTGCTCGCGGCTGACGATGTAACCCACGCATCCCGGTCGCCCGCAGCGGCAGGGGTGGTCCTCGTAGCAGTCGATGTCGAAGCCGTAGTCAAAGGTCAGCTCGTCACCCGCCTTGATGTCGGTCAGCGAGTAAATGACGATTTTTTTCCCGACGATCCACGCTTCGCAGTTCGGCTCGCAGGAGTGATTGATCAGGCGGGCGGTGTTCCACGGGACGTTGCCGTCGATGTCCCACTTCTCGTCGAGGGTGAAGATGTAAACGGCGGCGTCGCCGGTTTTTTCCGCATGCTCGGCCTGGGCCCAGGCGCGGCGCTCGCTTTCCTCCTTGGAGATGACCTCGCCGATGTACTCGATGATCTCCGTTTCCGGTGCGATGTCGCGCGTGGCGTAAACCCCGCGGCCGTGGATCACCGAGCCGCGCACCTCGCACAGCTCGCTTTGTCCGCGTTCCCACAGCTTGCGCAGCTTTTTGTGGAGCTTCGCCTCCTGCTCGAGCTTGCTGGTCTTCTTCTTGCCGCCCATGTCGGTGTGCTTGCGGGTTACTTCACTTCCTCGCGCTTCACCTCGGGCAGCTCGATGTTGGCCGGCAGCGAGGTGAACATCAGCCGCAGGTCCGCGACTCCGACATCGGAGCCGTTGATGAATTTCCAGTTGTTGCTTCCCTTGTCGGAGATCGCCACCTGGTAGCCGTAGCTATCGATCAGGATCGGCTTCGGGTGGCCTTCCTGCAGCACGCGCATGCGGGTCACGGTGGGCACCAGCACCAGCCACTTGGTGTAAACGGTGGCCCCATCCTGGCCCGCGCCCGGCCAGACCTCGTGCGAGCGCGGCACGCCGTAGGTTTTCACCGAAATCACACTGATCCCGCTGCGGGCGAGCAGGTCGCCGATGCCGCGCAGGCTTTCCTCCAGCTTCTCCATGCCGCCGCTGCGCTTGGCCATCCGCGCCTTCCACTGCGGATACATGCTATCGACCGCGGCCTGATGGTGGCCGTTGACGATTTCCGAACCCAGATCCTGCACGGCTTTCTCGGCGGACTTCACCACCTCCACCGGGGCCGCGTTTTGCGAAAAGCTCACGCCGACCGAAGCGATCCAGACCCAGACGAAGCACATCCAAACTTTCATGCCAGACGCATGAACCCGCCCCTCTCCGAGGTCAAGCACGCCGGAATTCCACGGAATCGCCGCCACGCCACAAATCCGCTTGGCTTACCGGTCCCGGCTTTGACAGCTTGGCCGCCGCATGTCGAAGCAGGCACTAGGCAAAGGGCTCGGCGCCCTCATCCGGAAGCAGGACAACGCCCCGACGCCGGCGGCGGAAGGCGATGGCGCCGGCCACGCCCGCGAGGTCGAGATCGACCGCGTCGTCCCCAGTCCGCTCCAGCCCCGGACGCACTTTGTGGAAACGCCGCTCGACGAGCTGGTCGAATCGATCCGCCAGCACGGCATCATCCAGCCTCTGATCGTCCGCAAGGTCGATGGCAAGTACGAGCTGATCGCCGGCGAACGCCGCTGGCGGGCCTCGAAAAAGCTCGGCCTCAAGACCGTGCCGGTCATCGAGCGCGAGGCTTCCGATCGCGACGTGCTGGAAATGGCGCTCATCGAGAACCTCCAGCGCGAGGACCTCAACCCGATCGAGGAGGCCGCCGGCTACGTCCGCCTGGCCAAGGAATTCTCGATGAAGCAGGAGGAAATCGGCGCCCGCGTCGGCAAGTCGCGCGCCAGCGTGGCCAATGCCATGCGGCTCCTCGAGCTGCACCCGGACATCCAGGTGATGGTCGCCCAGAGCCGCCTCAGCGTCGGCCACGCCAAGGCCATCCTGGCGGTGAAGGACAAGGACGTGCAGCTGCTGGCCAGCGACCAGATCCTCAAGAAATCCCTCACCGTCCGCGCTGCGGAGAAACTGGCCCAGGAACTCACCAACGGGGGGGGCGACACCAGGAAATCCGCCAAGTCGGGTGCCGCGGGCCACAGCGAGGCGGATGCCCACCTGCGGGCGATCCAGAACCGGCTGCGCGACCATTTCGCCACCCATGTGGTCGTCCAGCACGGCGCCAAGAAGGGCAAGATCGAGCTTGAATACTATGGCAACGACGACCTCCAGCGGATTCTCGAACTGCTCGGCATCGGGGAAATCTGACCCGCTCCGATTCCTCGCCGTTTTCTCCTTCATCGCGCTGCTGCTCGTTTCCTGCAAGGACGGCCAAGCCGCGCCCTCGGCGGCCGAATCCGCCGCTCCGTGGAAACCGCTGCCCGCCGGGCTGTCCGATCGTTTTTCCGACGAAAAGGCCTACCAGCACGTGTCCCGCATCGTCTCGATCGGTCCGCGGCCACCCGAGAGCGAGGGCTTCGAAAAGACCCTCCGCTACCTCGAGGAGCAGCTCACCGCCTGCGGGTGGACGCCGCAACGCCAGCCCTTCCGCGCGGCCACGCCGGTAGGTCCCGTTTCCTTCACCAACCTGATCGCCCGCCACCAGGGCGACCGAGCACCGTCCACTGTGGTCCTCGGCGGCCACATCGACTCGAAGAAGATGGACGTCCCCTTCGTCGGCGCCAACGACGGCGGATCCTCCACCGGCATTCTGCTGGAACTCGCCCGCGTGCTCGATTCCGAGCCGGGCGCCGCGGACGGCATCGAGCTCGCATTCTTCGATGGCGAGGAGGCGATGCGCCCGAACATCACGCCGCGCGACGGGCTTTACGGTTCGAAGTACTACGCTCATAGCATTTCCGCCCGCCCCGCCCGGCCGCGCTTCGGCGTGGTGCTCGACATCGTGGGTGACGGCAAGTTCCCGCTCTTTTTCAATGCCGACACCCCCGCCCCGTTCCGCGAGGCGGTGGTTGCGGCGGCCGACGAGATCGATTTCCCGCAAGGCTTCGGTCCCTCGCCCGGCCTCATCATCGACGACCATGTGCCGCTCCAGCAGGCCGGCATTCCCTGCCTTCACCTGATCGGCGATTTCACCGTCATCGACTACTGGCACACCGAGCGCGACACCTTGGAAAACATCAGCCCGGAGATGCTCGGAAAGGTCGGCCGGTTGACGCTGGATTTCCTTTCCACCCAAGGGCTCGCGGACTCGCCGGGCAGCCCGGCGGGGAAAGCGGAAGAAGAGTGATTTTTCGGTTGTCAAAGACCGGAGCACAGCCCTAAATCCGCGCCCACGTCACCGGAGGGCACCAAGGCTCGGTAGCTCAGTTGGTAGAGCAGCGGATTGAAAATCCGCGTGTCGGCGGTTCGATCCCGTCCCGAGCCACCATCCTCATCTCCCGGCGTTTCCCGCGTCGAATGGGCGGCACTCTTGAAGGCGCACCTCGTTTTTCTGCCTCGTGGGCGTACACGATCCGGCCTCCCGTGCCGGAGGAGCCGACAGGGAGGCCGTGTGATGGGAACGAAGGGGCTCTTCCGAGCCCTTAGCCGCGCCTCCGGCGGGCCAGCAGGCCGAGCGAGCCGAGGACACCGAGCATGAGGACGCGCGGCTCAGGCACCACGGAGATCACGCCGCTGCTGGCGAACTGGCTCGTGTCCCAGCTCTGGCCCGGATTCAGCGGGGCCTGGGTGAAATCGAAGTCCGGAGTGCCCGAGAAGCTGCCGAAGTCCGCAATGTCGAAGCTGTCGCCGCTCGAGGGGCTGTAATTCAGATAAATCTGGATCATGCCGTCGATGGTCAGGCTGTTCGTGATGTTGAGCCGGTCATTGATGCCATTGGCGTCGATTTCGACGAGATACATGCCGCCCGAGTCGATCGTCATGGCCGTGGCGCCGAAAACACCCACGGAGTTTCCGGGAGAAACGGTGCCGCTGACGCTGATGATGCCGGCGAGGATGCCGTTGCCGCCGATGACGGCGTCGCCCATCACGTTGGTCGAGGTGGTGCCACCGAGCGCGCCGTTGACATAGAGGCTGCCGGCGGAAACCAGCACCGTTCCGGCAAAGTTGGAGTCACCGTTGAGCGACAGGCTGCCGGCTCCGCTCTTCACCAGATCGCCGGTGCCGGTGAAGACCTGGTCGGAGCTCAGGTCGAAGCCGTTGCTATCGACCTTGAGACCGCCGGCCTGGATCTCGGCGGTATCGAGCGCAGTGATGAAGCCGCTGTCATTTCCCGAGGCGACGATCTGGGTGCCGTTGAAATACACGTTGCTGGAGCCCGCGCCGGCGGTCCCCTCCCGGTTCAAGCCGGAGATCTGGTGGGTACGCAGCGTGCCGCCATTCAGGCGGGTGGTACCCGTCGCGCCCGCATTCAAACCCACCCGGACGACCCCGGCCCGAAGCTCCGCGGTATTCGAGAGCGTCAACGCTCCGGTTCCGTTTTCGGCCACCTCGAGGGCGGCGGTGGCGACGTTGATCAGTCCACCCGATTGGTTGACGGTTCCGGTGCCCGTGGCGCCGATCACGAGGTGCTGGGTGGCGGCATTGTGGTTCCACGTGCCGCCGGTCATGTTCACGATTCCGGTGCCGTTCTGGCGTCCGACCGAAACCCAGCTGTTGGTGGTGAGCGTGCCGGCCCCGAAGGTCTGCGTGGCGTTTCCTCCGCCCTGCCCGACCATCAGCTCGCCGTTCACGACCAGACTGCCGCCGGTCTGGCCGAGCGATCCGCTGCCGCCATCACCGATGATCAGGGCGGCCCCGTTCTGGGTGAAGGTGCCGCCGGAGACGTTGAGGTTTCCGCTCGCGCCGCTACCGCCGAAGGTGGTCCAGCCATTGGTCGAGATGGAGCCCGCACTGAGATTCACCGTGCCGGTGCTGCTGCCGTAGCCGACCCGCAGCTCGGTGCCGCTGAGGCTGCCCCCGCCGACGTTGATGACGCCGGTGCCGCCGCTGACTTTGGCGAGCTGGATGTTGCCGGTCACGTTGACTGCTCCGGCGTCGATGTTCAGGGTCCCCCGGCTGTTGTCACCGGAGTCGGTGATCCGCAGGTCGGAGGAAATGTTCAGCGACCCGTTGGTGTTGACGTTGACCACGCCCGTGCCGCCCCCCCGCCCGATCATCAGGTTGCTGTTCACGTTCATCGTGCCGTCGCCGGTTCCGAAGGTGGTCAGGGTGCCGCCGCTGGCCGCGGTGTCGGCCAGGTTGTAGGTGCCGATGCCACCGGCGTTGAAGCCGACCGTCATCCAGTTTCCCGCTCCGGTCTGGGCGGTGCCGGCGGTGTGGTCGAGGCGTCCGGCGACGTCCATCCCGACCTGGATGTCGGACGGCGTAAATACGCTGTCCGCCGAGATCGTCGGGATGTTCGGCCCGGTGGAGTTGAGAATGGCCCAGCCGCCGGGAAAGGTGTCGTGGGTCCAGTTGGTGGGGTTGTTCCAGTCGGAGTCGGCCTCGCCGTCCCACGACTCGTCGGCCTGGGCCGGGAGGGAAAGCAGGGCGGTGAGCGCTCCGGCCACGCCGAGACCGCACGAAGCGGCGGTTCTCAGCAAGTTATGTCGGGAGGTGAGGGAGTTTTCAGGGAAGGCGGGGGTTTTCATCGGTCGTTTGGGTTGGGGCGGTGAAAACCCGGGACAACGCCGGTTTTCACCCTCATGAAGAGATATGCGGAAGACGGCCGAAGAATCCGCCAGGGAAAGACATGCATTCCCCGGCGGCGAGTCTTCGGTGGCGTGGTTCAGGGATTGATGGTCGCCCGCAGGAAGCCACGGCTTGGCAGGCCGTCGGATCCATCCAGACGGAAGCTGCGGTATTCGTAGCCCGAGGGTGCGGTGGGCAGGCCCGTGGTGACCGGAGCGATCGGCGTCACGCCGATATCGAACGCGCTGAGCGCCGCGCTCCCTTCAACCGAGTAGGTGAAGCCCTCGACGGATGCCGTCGCCGGATTGCCGGCCGTGAAGGCGGGCGTGCCGGAGCGGACCGCGACGGTCATCACCAGTTCCGGCTCGGTCCCCGCGTCGTCGCTGTCGGCCTGGAGGGCGAAGATCAGCGCATTGCTGCCACCATCGGTCGGATCACCGCCGAAGCCGAACTCGATGTTGTTGGGCTGCCCGTCGCCATCCGGATCGGCACCGATGGCGCCATCGGTGGCCGGATTCAGGCCGAAGGAAGCCGCCCAAGTGTCGTAGGGAGTGGCACCGCCGCCGACCAGAGCGATCTGGTTCGCGCCTTGGTAATGGTAGTCCACCGAGTAACCGGCCGGAACATCGACTTCACTGAAGGTGCCGACGAGGCTGGTATAACTGGCGATCACGTAGACGGGTCCGGTCGGCGCGGAGAGTTCGTCGAAATCGAGGGTGGCGCCGGTGACCGTCAGCGTGCCGGTGACATTGAGGCGGTCGGCCGCGCTGCCATCGATTTCGCAGCGATAGGTGCCCGCGATCACGGTGTTGCCCGCGGCCAGCGTTCCCGCCGAGCTTCCCGGGTTCACGCTCGCGCCGGCATCGACCTGCAGGCCGCCGGACAGGCTGCCGTTTCCGCCGAGCACGCCTTGGCTGACCACGGTGGTGCCGGCCATGGCGCTGGCTCCATCGAGCGTCAGGGTTCCGACGCCGGTTTTGGTCAAACCGCCCTCACCACTGAAGACCTGGGCGACGGTGACATCGAAGCCATTGGTATCGATGGTGCCGCCGTTGGCGCTGACGGTGGCGGTGTCCACCGTGAGGAAATCACCATTCGCGGCCCCAGCCACCAGCGTGCCTCCATCGAAGTGGAAGGCGCTCGCTCCCTCGCCCCCGAAGAGACGGTGGGTGGTCATCGTTCCGCCGGCCATGAGGTTGATGGTCCCGTCGGCGTCGGCGAATTGGCCGAGGTTGGTCTGGTCGCCCACGTCGGACACGCTGCCGCCGGCGATGTTCAGCACACCGATGCCCGACTCCCCGACGATGATATGACGCGCGGGATTGATGTTCTCCAGCACGCCGCCATTGACGTTGATCGTGCCGATCGCGGCCACGTCGTAGCGGCCGAGAGACAACCAACCGGAGGAGCGGAAGGACGCCGAGTCGTTGATATTGAGGGTGCCGCTGCCGACCAAGCCAAACTGCACGTCGTTGGTGCCGGAAACGAGGAAGGCGGAACTGTCGTTGAGCGTCATCACCGAGGTCGATCCCGCGCTTTCGCCGAGGCGGAAGAGATCAGTGGTCTCCCATGTGGTGGTCCCGTTCAGGGTGACGATCTGGCTGCACTCATTGACCGTGTTGGCACCTTGGTAGCCGGTCACAAAGTTGGTGGTGGTGATGTCCGAGTCGGTGGCGGTGACTGTGGCCACGGCCCCGGTGCCATTGCCTCGGCCGACCGAGAACCAATCGCTGGTCGTGAGCGTCGCGTCATCCAGCACCAGGTCCACCGACACGTCGGGAACCGTACCGATCTGGAACTGGCCCATCATTGCGTGGCTGCCGCTGCCGGTGAGCGTGAGGGTTCCTTCCTGAACCTCGAACCCTCCAAGCTCGCCCAATCCGGTGCTGCCGTAGGTGTTGGCACCGGTGGGCGCGAGGATGAGGTTGCCGGCGCCGGTCTTGGCCAGGGTGGAGCCGGTCGAGCTGAGGAAGGTGCCGGAAAGCGTGAGCTGATCGACGACGCCGATAGCGCTGCCGGGTTCATCGACCTGGACACCCCGGTCGGACGAGGCGGCAGCTCCGCTGTAAACGAGGGCACCACCGGCGAGGCGCAGGTTTTCCGGCGCGGCAGCAGACTGCCCGAGCGGGCTCGGCTGGCCGCCATTGGCGATGCTCAGAATTTCCAGGACCCCCTCCTCGATGGAGGTGGTGCCGGTGAAGGTGTTGGGTGTTCCGAGGATCACGCTCCCGCCTCCCTGCTTGACCAAGCGTGCATCACCGCCGATCGAACCGGTGCCGGTGATGGAGTAGTCGAGCAGGTCGTTTTCAAAAAGAACGCCCGCCGGGCTGACCGCGACATCGAGTGTGATGTCGGTGGTTCCCGTGGCCCCATCGTCGAAGTTCACCCAGCGGCCATCGGCATAGGGGGCATTGTCGGAAGACGTTTCCTCATCATACCAGTTGGTCGCGGAAAAGTTCCACACGGCGGTATCGCCGTCCCACGCAAGCGCCGAGGTCGAGGTGATATTGAGCGAAATGAGGGATCCGCTGTCCTGCAGACTGGCGGTCACATTCACCGGCAGCGATCCCAGCACCGCGTCGCCGGCACCGGTCTTCGACGCGTACGAAACCAAGGGCAACATGCCGGTCTTGGGATCGGGGTCGGAGATGTTGATCGTCAGGTCCCCACCCAGCGAAAGCGTTCCCGTCACGTCGATCATCGGAGAGGTGGAAATCGAAGCTCCGGCGTCGTTGTAGTTGAAATCGAGTGACGAAGCGGCGTCGAAGGTGACATCCGTCGGGCTGAAGGAGAAGTCGCGGAGAACCTCGGCGATCCCCAAGGACCCACCGTCGTTCACCTGGATGTCACCGGTGCCCGAGGAATCGTTCGGCAGCACCAGTTTCCCGGCCTCGATCAGGTTGTCGCCCGTGTATTCAAGGACGCCGAGCAGGCTGGCCGAGCCTTCGCCGGACTTCACGACGCCGCCGGCACCGGTCAGGTCCTGGTCACCGGACACGACATAGCCGTCGGTGTCGATCAGCAGCCCGCCCGCCTCGATTTCCGCGGTGTCGATGCTGGTGAGGAAACCGGGATCATCGGCGGTGGCGATGAGCTGGGTGCCGTTGAAGTGCACCTCGCTGGTGCCTTCGCCGGGGCTGCCGCCGCGGTTTTGACCGGAGAGACGATGCGTGCGGATCGTGCCGCCATCGAGCGAAAGAACGCCCGAGGCCCCGTTGTTGAGCCCGACCCGGATGGCGCCGGCCGAGATTTCGGCGCTGCCGGAAACGTTCACTTCGGCGGTGTTGTTTTCGCCTACTTCCAGACCGGCCGTGGCGAGGTTCAACTGACCGCCCGTCAGGTTGAGGGTGCCGGGACCGGTGGCACCCACCACGATGTGCTGGCCGCCGGCGGTATGATTCCAGGTGCCGCCGCTCATGGTGAAGGCTCCGGTGCCGCCCTGGCGACCGATCGAGACCCAGTTGTTGGTCTTCATCGTGCCGGCGCTGAAGTTTTCGGTGCCGTTGCCGGAGCCCTGGCCGACCATCAATTCACCGTTCACCACCAGATCGCCGCCGGTTTGCTCGAAGGTGCTGGTGCCGTTGTCGCCGATGATCAGGGCGTCGTTGTTCGAAGTGAAGGTACCGCCGGAGATGTTGAGGTTCCCGGTGGATCCGCCGCCGCCAAAGGTCGTCCAGTTGTTGGTGGTGATGCTGCCGCCGGTCAGGTTGACCGTGCCGGTGGCGCCGTTGTAGCCGACGCGCAGCTCGCGGCAGCTCAGGGCGCCGCCTCCGATATTCAACTCGCCGGTGCCGCCGGAAACCTTGGAGAGCTGGACGCTGCCGCCCACGCTGACCGTGCCCGCGTCGAGGTTGAAGACGCCGGAGCTGTTGTTTCCGTCATCGACGATCCGCAGGTCGGCGGAGATGTTCAGCGCGCCGGTCGTGTTGACGTTGACGGTGCCCATGCCGCCCGTGCGCCCGATCATGAAATTGCTCTGGGCGGTCATGCTGCCCGAGCCGGTGCCGAAGCCGGTCAAGGTGCCGCCGGTCGCGGCCGTGTCGGCGAGGTTGTAGGTCCCCACGCCGCCGGAGCCGGCGCCGTTGAAGCCGACCGAGAACCAGTTTCCGGGGCCGGTCGAGGCGGTGCCGGCGCGGTGGTCGAGCCGGCCCGCGGCGCCATTGCCGATGATGATGTCGCTCGGCGTGAAAACGCTGTCCGCGAGGATGGTGGCGACGTTCGGCCCGGGGATGTTGATCACCGCCCACTGAGCCGCGGGAAGGGTGTCATTGGTCCAGTTGGCGGGCGTGTTCCAGTCGATGCCGGCATCCCCGTCCCAAAACTGGTCGGCGTTCACCGGGGAAATGATCGCGGAGCCGGCAAGGAGGAGGGTGGTGGTGGCGGCGGTGGTGAGGAGGGACCGGCGTGAGGTCGCCGTGGAAACGGAGAGTCCGTGGGTTTTCATGAAGTACAGTGGGTTGGGTCGGAGCCAGAGGGTTTGACTTGGGAAGGGCTCCATCCAAGTCGTGCGGAAAGTTCCGCCGTCACCCGCCAAAAAAAGTGGTTCTTTCCGCCCGGAATGAGACAACCGGAGCCCGCCAGGGCCCCGGTTGTCCGGCCGGGCCCCACGACCACCGCAAAACCCGGATCAGTGGTCGGCGGGCCCTGCAATCCAACCCGATGGCCGGCAGGCCACGTCCCTCGGTTTCCGAGGGGTCGAAAGTCTCCGGCTTCATAAAGACAAGGCGGAGTTGGTGCGCGAAACCCGCCATCTTTTCTCACCCGAGGGAGACTTGACTCCGCCTGCCGCGCTGCCTGGATGAGGCCGATGTGGTGGCTGGGCGATGATCCTGAAAGGCTGCGCCGGGTGTTCGATCTCGACCCGCCCTCCCCCGCGGCCGAGCCGCCGCCGATTCCCGTGGTGGCTGCCTGGCAGGCCCTGGAGCTCGGTGAAATCCCGGCCTTTCTGGCGCGGACCGGCTCGGCGGATGATCCGCGGGTCCTCATCCACCTCGGGCATGCCGGCCGCTCGCCCTATGAGTCGATCCGCAGGGCCCTCGCCGCCGGGGCCCGGTTGCCCTCACAGCTGGTCGTGGTCAGCGGCAGCGGCGAGGGCCTGCGCGGCCACCGCGATCGATCCTGGGCGGCGATTTCCGGAAACCTGCACATGAGCGTGCTGCTCCGCCGGCCGCTGCCGATCTCCCAGGTGGGAGCCGGGCTGTCGATGCTGCCCTCGGTCGTGGTCGCCGACTGGCTGTCCGGCCGCCTCCCGGTTCGGCCGGAAATCAAGTGGGTCAACGATCTGGTGGTGGATGGCCGGAAAATCGGCGGCGTGCTGGCCTCCAGCGCCATCCGCGGGTCACGGTTCGAGGACTGCCTTTTCGGCATCGGACTCAACCTCGCGGTGGCACCGGAGATCGAGCCCGATGTCTTCGTCCCCGGCACCACCTGCGTGGCCGAGTGGATCGAGCCACCGGCCGTCGGCATCGTCGCCCGCGAGCTGCTGGACGGCCTCGACCGCGCCTTCGAGCGCCTGGAGCACGATGGTTGCGAGCCGATCCATGAGCGCTACCGCCAGCACTGCCACGGCATCGGGCGGCCGGTCCGGGTCTGGGCCGATGAGCCCGGCGATCCCCTGCGCCGCCCGCCCCTGGCCGCGGGGACGCTGGAGGACGTGCTGCCCGACCTCCACCTGCGCGTTTCGGGCACGGCGGAGGCGATCGGGCGGGGAAGGCTGGCTTTTGAGACCGACATCCGGCAGCACATGACGCGGCGCAGGAGCTGAAAATCCGGCCCGAACCACGAGGCGGACGGGGCCTGCAAAATTCCCTCGACGCTTGTCGGATTTCCGATTGACACCCTGTGGGCCGCTCCATAGCTTGCCCGCCCTTCCGCACCCGGGGCCCGCACCGCCCGGCAGAATCCGTGGAAGCCGACGCCAACGACATGAAGACCTTTTCCGCCAAACCGACCGACGTCGATCGCAAGTGGTATGTGATCGATGCCGAAAACAAAGTGCTCGGCCAAGTCGCCGTTGAGGCCGCCCGCCTCCTGCGTGGCAAGCACAAGGCCATTTTCACGCCGCACATCGACACCGGCGACTTCGTCGTGGTGATCAACGCCGACAAGGTCCGCCTGACCGGCAACAAGGAGCGCGAGAAGATCTACACCCGCTTCACCGGCTACGTCGGTGGCCAGAAAGTGGAAACCCCGCGCATGGTGCGCAAGCGCCGCCCGGTGCTCCTTGTCGAGCGCGCCGTGTGGGGCATGATCCCCAAGAACCGCCTCGGCCGCGCCCAGTTCGGCAAGCTCAAGGTCTACGCCGGTGCCAGCCACCCGCACGAAGCCCAGCAGCCGGAAGCCTACGAGGTCGCCTGAGCCTGAAACTCCCATCCTAATTTTCCCATGAGCGCAGCAGCAGCAGCCACTCCCGTTCTCTCCGCCACCGGCCGTCGCAAGACCGCCGTCGCACGCGTCACCCTCACCGAAGGCTCCGGCACCATCACCATCAATGGCCGCCCCTTCGAAGACTACCTGGCGACCCTCCAGCTTCAGAACACGGTGCTGGCCCCGCTCCAGACCGTCAACGCCACCAACCGCTACGACGTCAACGTCTCGGTCAAGGGCAGCGGCCTCCAGGCCCAGGCCGGTGCCATCCGCCTCGGCATCGCCCGCGCGCTGACGATCTCCGACGCCGAGCTGCGCAAGGAGCTCAAGCCCCACGGCTTCCTCCGCCGCGATCCCCGCATGAAGGAGCGCAAGAAGGCCGGCCGTCCCGGTGCCCGCAAGCGCTTCCAGTTCTCCAAGCGTTGATCCTTCCGGATAAACCTTTTACAAAGACCGCGCGCCTCACCGGCCGCGGTCTTTTTTTGTGCCGTCCCACCATCTCCCATCTCCCATGAAACTCGTCTCCTGGAACGTCAACGGCATCCGCTCCTGCCTCGGCAAGACGCTGCCCGACTTCATCTCGTCCCACCAGCCCGACCTCCTGTGCCTCCAGGAAACCAAGGCCCGGCCCGAGCAGGTCGAGCTGCCGCTGGAATTCGCCGGCTACCACGCCCACTGGAACGCGGCGGTGAAACCCGGCTACTCCGGCGTGGCCGTCTTTTCCCGCCGGGAGCCGATCCGCGTGACCCAGGGCATGGGCCTCGACGAGCACGATCGGGAAGGCCGGGTGCTGACGCTGGAGTTCGATGACTTCCAGCTGGTCAACGTCTACACTCCCAACGCCCAGAACGAACTACGGCGGCTGCCGTACCGGATGGAGTGGGACATCGCCTTCCGCGGCTACCTCAAGTCGCTCGAAGCCCAGGGCAAGCCGGTCATCTTCTGCGGCGATCTCAACGTGGCACACCAGGAGATCGACCTCGCCCGCCCCAAGGCGAACCGCTTCAGCGCGGGCTTTTCCGATGAGGAACGCGCGGGCTTCTCCGCGCTGCTTGAGGCCGGCTTCACCGACACCTTCCGGCATTTTCACCCGGACCGCACCGAAGCCTACTCGTGGTGGAGCTTCCGCGGTGGGGCACGGGGCCGCAACGTGGGCTGGCGCATCGACTACTTCGGCGTTTCCGAGGCGCTCAAGCCGCGGCTCAAGAATGCGGCCATCCTTCCGGAAATCACCGGCTCGGACCATTGCCCGGTGACCTTGGAGCTGGGCTGAGGCCGCCGGAAGGCTGACGGACTTCCGTGACAACCGGGGCGGCCGGCTTCGTATGGAAAGGGTCTGCAAAAACCCAAAATCATGCGACCTACCCTGCTCCTTGCCGCCCTGCTAGCGGGACCCGCCCTGGCGGTGGATCCTGCCGTCGACCTTCGCGTCAGCGAAGGCTTTGTGAATCCGATCGGCTTCTATGACAGCTCGCCGACCTTTTCGTGGAAACTCCCGCCCACCGGCGGCGCCGCCTTTCAAAAAGCCTACCGCATCGTGGTCGCCAGCTCGGAGGAGAAGCTCTCCGGCACGCCCGACCTGTGGGACAGCGGCAAGGTCGGCTCGGGCGACTCGGTCTGGCTCCCCTACCACGGCAAGGCGCTCGACTCCCGCCGGTCCGTCTTCTGGCGCGTCAAGTTCTGGGACCAGGACGGCCAACCTTCGCCTTGGAGCGAGACGGCCCGCTTCGAACTCGGCCTGCTGGAGGCGTCCGACTGGCAGGGCTCGTGGATTCACATGACGCCTCCCCCGCCGCCGCCCGGCCCCGAAGTGACCGTGGAAAAGGCCATCTACGTGCCCGAAGGCCACCCGGACAAAGCGGTCGATCTCACCTCCGAGTTCCGTCAGCGCCTCGAAGAAGGCAAACCTCTCATCGCCGCCAACAACGACCTCGCCGGCGGTGACCCGATGTTCGGCGTGGTGAAAAAGCTGCATCTCACGCTCACGCGCGACGGCGAGCGGAAGGAACTCGTTCTCGCGGAAAATGAAAGCTACAACCTGCAGACCGGAGAGGCCGGCGGCGACCAGCCTCGCTTTGTCCCGGAGCGGCTGCGCAAGGAGTTCGAGGTCACGAGCAAGGTCGCCAAGGCCCGCCTCCACGTCACCGCGCGCGGCGTTTACGAGGTCCGCCTGAACGGCGGCAAGGTCGGCGAGGACTTCATGGCACCGGGATGGACGCCTTACGAAAAGAAGATCGAAACGCTGGCCTACGACGTGACCGGCCAGCTCCGGCAGGGCGACAACGCGCTGGCCGTGGAGCTGGGCGAGGGTTGGTTCGGCGGCCGCCTCGGCTGGGGCACGCACAATGCCGGCCGGGTATCGCCGCAGCTGCTGCTGCAGCTGGAAATCGAGTACGAGGATGGCAGTACTTCCGTGGTGGCCAGCGACGGCTCGTGGAAGGCGACGAACGAGGGGCCGATCCGCTTTTCCGGCATCTACGATGGCGAAATCTACGACGCCCGCCGGGAGATGCCGGGCTGGGACAAGGCGGGCTTCGATGACTCCTCGTGGCAACCGGTCACGGCCACGAAGCCCGATGGCAAGGTCCGCATCGCGCCGAAGCGGCATTTCCCCACCCGCATCGAGCGCGAGCTGCCCGCCGTGGCGGTCACCGAGCCGGCCTCCGGTCGGTTCGTGTTCGACCTCGGCCAGAACATGGTCGGCTGGCCGAAGCTCCGGATCCCGGTGAAGAAGGACGCCGAGATCACGATCCGCTTCGCCGAGATGCTGGAAAAGGACGGCACGCTCTACACCGCGAACTACCGCAACGCGAAGTCGACCGATACCTACACCGCCGCGGCCGGCGGCACCGTGGAGTGGCACCCGGTCTTCACCTTCCACGGCTTCCGCTACGTGGAGCTCAGCGGTTTCCCGGAAGGCACCAAGCCCGACCTCGGCTGGGTCACCGGCGTGGTGCTCCATTCGGACTTCCCGTGGACCGGCTCGTTCGACTCCTCCCACGAACTCCTCAACCAGCTCCAGAGCAACATCCAGTGGGGCCTGCGCGGGAATTTCCTCGACGTTCCCACCGACTGCCCGCAGCGCGACGAGCGCCTCGGCTGGACCGGCGATGCGCAGGTGTTCGCGCCGGCCGCGGTCTACAATGCCGGCGTCCACGCCTTTTTCGCCAGCTGGCTGGAGAGCATGCGCCTCGATCAGCATAACGATGGCTCGATTCCCAACGTGATCCCTAACGTCCTCAACGACGCCTGCGGAGGGCCCGGCTGGTCGGACGCCGCCACGGTCATTCCCTGGGAAATCTACGTCCGCACCGGCGACCTCAACCTCCTCGCCGAGAACTTCGACATGATGCGGCGCTGGGTCGGCTACTACGAGAGCAAGGAAAAGGACGGCATCGTCGACATCACCGCGTACGGTGACTGGCTCCAGCCCTACCCGCAGAACCAGGACTCCCGCGCCGACACGCCGAATGATCTACTGGGCACGGCGTACTTCGCCCGCTCGACCCACCTCACGGCCCTCGCCGCCGAGCGCCTCGGGAAAAAAGACGAAGCCTCCCGGCTCGTACGGCAGGAGCAGAGGATCGCGAAAGCATTCACCGCCCGGTATTTCGATGACGATGGCAAGCTGACCACCCCGGTCGAGACCCAGACCGGCTACCTGGTCGCGCTCGGCTTCGACCTGCTGCCGGAAAAACTCCGCCCGCTGGCCCTCGGCCACCTCGAGCGGATGCTCGAGGAGTCGGAGGGCCACCTGCGCACCGGCTTCCTCGGCACTCCGCTGCTGGCACCGGTGCTGGACCGCTTCGGTCGCACGGACCTTGCCTACACCGCCCTGTTCAAGGAGAGCTATCCCTCGTGGTTCTACTCGATCCGCCAAGGTGCCACCACCATGTGGGAGCGCTGGAACAGCTACAGCCACGAGGACGGCTTCGGCAATCCGGGCATGAATTCCTTCAACCACTACGCCTACGGCGCCATCGGCCAGTGGATGTACGAACGCATCGCCGGCCTCGCGCCCGATCCCGCACAGCCGGGCTACCGGCACCTTTTCATCCAGCCGCAGCCGGGCAAGCCGCTCGACCGAGCCCGCACCGAGCTCAAGACACCCTACGGACTGGCCTCCAGCGGGTGGAAAAAGACGGGCGACGGGATGGAACTCGAGGCGGTGATCCCCCCGAACACCACCGCCACCCTCCGCCTGGCACCGGCCGATGGGAAAACCCTCAAGGTCAGCCGTGAGGGCAAGTCCGCCACGCTGCGCATGGTGGACGGACTGGCCGAATTGGATCTGCCCCCCGGGAGCTACCGGATGCACGTCGAGGGCCTGAAGATCGTGGACTAAGCCCGTCCTGCGTGCTGACAGCATTTCCTGCTCCGCCGGATTGCGCCCGGCCGATGCCGCACCCATACTGACGATCGTGAAAATCAATGGATGGGTGGTCGTTGCGCTGCTGGTCGCCGTCGTGGCCGTGGAGGAAGTGCGGATGCAGGGCTTGAGGAAAGACCTCGCATCCACGCCGCCGCCGGTCGCCAGCCGCTCGGAGGAAACCGCCGGCTCCTCGATGGGTGCCGCGGAAGAAGGAGCTGAAGCCATGCCTCCGAAACTCGCCCGGCGGGTGGAAACCCCGGACGAGCCCGAAACCGAAGTTTCCGACATGGGGAAGACCCTCCGCAAGATGACGGAAAACCCGGTCACCCGCTCGATGATGGCCCAGAGCGTCAAGGCCATGGCGGCGATGTGGTATGCCGACCTCGTCGAATCCTTCGGCCTGAACAAGGAGGAGGCCGACTATTTCCTCGACCTCAAGTCGAACCTGCTCGCCGACCAACAGCAGATCGGCATGAAGCTGATGGGGGCCAAGGACGACGAAGAGCGCCATGCCCTGCTCGCCGAAATGGAGGAGTCCAAAAAGCAGACCGAGGAGGCCGTGAAGTCCTTCCTCAACAACGACGAGGACTTCGCCGCCTATCAGGACTTTGAAAAGAAGCTCCCGGAGCAGCAGCAGCTCGGCGGCCTGCGCACGGCCATGACGGATGCCGGCGCGCCGCTCGATCCCGGCCAGGAAACGGCGCTCATCGACGCCATGTATGAGGCGCGCACCAGCTACAAGGGGACCGACTGGAACGGCGCCGAGGGCATGGAGGCGCTGGCCGATGCGAACGTGAAGGACCGCTTCGAGCAGGACTGGAACGCCCAGTCGGAGATCATCAACCGCAAGGTGGGCGACGTTCTCAACGAGGAGCAGATGGCGGCCTTCCAGAGCTACCGCGACCAGGTGAAGGAAATGCAGCTGATGGGCCTGGAGATGGCTTCGAAGATGTTCCAGAAGCCCGAAAAGTAGGCCGGGCGGGCACAGGCGCCCCTTGAGCGGCGGTGGATCCGGGGCATGTTGAGCTTGATGACCGGAGACCTTGATGGCCTGTCCGCCCTGTGGCATCTCGCCGTGGCATTCGCGTTTTCCCTGCCCACCGCCTGGAACCGCGAGCGCGCGAACCGCACCGCCGGGCTGCGGACTTTTCCTTTGGTTTCGATGACTTCCTGCGGCTTCATGCTGGTCGCCATCCCGGTCCTGGGCGAGCACGGCGACCACGCCCGCACGATCGGCGGCATCATGTCCGGCCTCGGTTTCCTCGGGGGCGGTGCGATCCTCAAGAACGAGGAATACGCCATGGGCCTTGCCACCGCCGCCGCGATCTGGCTGACCGGTGCCCTCGGCCTGGCGGTGGCCTACAACCGCTTCGACGTCGCCTCCATCCTGTCGGTGGCCTCGTTCCTGACGCTCTATTTCGGCGATCGGGCCAAGGGCCATTTCGGCCTGCCCGAGCGGACGGATGAATGAGCGCGTGAGATGCTGGATGGTCTCGCCGAAGATTTTTTCCTAGCCTTCCAGCGCAGCCCGCTTTTGGAAGCTCTCCGGAGCCACGGCTTTCCCTATCCGTCCATGAAGTTTCTGAAACATCCCGTCGCCAGCCGAACCGTCCTGCCCCTTGCCGTCTGCGCCCTGGTCGTCACCGCCTCCGCTGCGGGGAAAACCCACCCGTGGTTCCGGTTCACCCCCATGCGGCAGCGCGACAATCCGCCGACGACGCTCATCCAGCTCTCCGAGTTCCGCTTTCTCCACCAGGGCGACCGGCTCGACCTCGCCGGCGTGTCGGTCACCAACCCCGGGGGCAGTTCGCCCGCCGGCGAAGATCCCGCGAAGGCCATCGACGGCAGCACCGACAGCAAGTGGCTCGACCTCACCATGCATCCGCTGGTGTTTCACTTTCCTCAGGCGGTCACCATCGATGCCTACGGCTTCACCACCGCCAACGATGCCGCCGAGCGCGACCCCGGAAACTGGCGTTTCGAGGGCAGCGACGACGGCAGCCACTGGGTTCTGCTCGACGAGCGCATCAACCCTTCCGTGCCCACCGCCCGTTTCACGGAAACGGAGGACTTCGCCCTGCCCGCCACCGTGCCCCCGTATGCCTCGTTCTGGTATCCGGAGTCCCTGCTGCGCTGGACGCCCGAAGCGGACACCGCCACGGAGTTCAACCGCTCCTTTGTCCCCAGGGCCGCCCGCACCAGCAACCTCGCCTTCCAGGCCAACTCCCACGCCCGCGCCAACGAGGGCGGCGCCACCATCCTCTCGGCCTTCGCCCCCACCAGCTACAGCCCGTCCCAAGGCTCCCGCGTCCGTCACTACAACGCCTACACCGGGTGGCAATACACCGACAAGATGGTGTTCTGGGGCGGCTCCGCCGGCGAGGGCCTGATCCTCGCGCCGAACGCCCCGGTCATTGATGCCGGCCACCGCAACGGCGTCCCCGTGCTGGGCACGATTTTCTTCCCGCCCACCGCCTACGGCGGGCAGTTCGGCTTCGTCCGGGCGATGCTGCAGAAGGACGGAGAAAGCTTTCCCGTGGCCGACAAGCTCATCGAAATGACCCGCCACTACGGCTTCGACGGCTGGTTCATCAATCAGGAAACCGCCGGCGGCAACTCCGGCGATGCCGCCGACATGCGCGACTTCATCTCCTACTTCCGCGCCCAGGCTCCGGAGCTGGAGATCATGTGGTATGACGCCATGACCGAGAACGGCTCGATCAGCTGGCAGAACGCGCTGACTTCCAGCAATGACATGTTTCTCAGCCACAACGGAAGTCGGGTGGCGGACTCGATGTTCCTGAACTTCTGGTGGAGTACCAACGGCCTCGCCAACTCCCGCTCGCTCGCCCAGAGCCTCGGGGTCGATCCCTACGAGGTCTACGCCGGCGTCGATTTCGAGTCCGGCGGCTACGATGCCTCGATCGACTGGAGCGCGATTTTCCCCGAAAACCAACCTCACCGCCTGTCCCTGGCCTTCTACGGCCAGCAGGCGGTCTTCAACCACTCCTCCGATCCAGTCCAGTTCTACGATCGGGAAATCCTCTTCTTCTCCGGTCAAAACGGCGACCCCTCGAACACCGCGACCTCCTCCAACTGGAAGGGCATGGCCCACTACTTTCCCGCCACCACGCCGCTCCAGAGCCTGCCTTTCGTCACCCACTTCAACCGCGGCCAGGGCCAGTCCTACTTCGTCAACGGCGTCCAGGCCGGCGACTTCGACTGGAACAACCTCAGCACCCAGGACGTCCTGCCGACCTGGCGCTGGATCGTCCACAGCACCGGCAGCCAGCTCCATCCGACCCTGCAGCTCGGCGAGGCTTACACCGGCGGCACCTCGCTGCTGGTCGAGGGCACACTCGATGCCACCAACGACATCCCCCTCTACGCCGCGAACCTGCCGGTCACCTCGCGGACCCGGGCGAGGATCATTTTCAAAACCGGCCAGTCCGGTGCGCCCAGCCGGATGAAGCTGGCCATCGCCTTCCAGGACGCTCCGGGCACGCTCGAGCTGTGGGATGCGGGCAGCACCACCAGCAGTGGCTGGACCACCACCACCTTCAACCTCGCCGCCCACGCCGGCCGCACCATCGGCTCGATCGGGCTGCGCTTTGCGAGCACTTCCACGGTCAGCAACTACTCGATCCGCATCGGCCAGCTCGCGCTCTACAACGGTGCCATTTCCACCCCCTCGCCGGTCACCGACCTCCGCGTCACGCAGACCGATGCCCTCACCGCCGACCAGTTCGCCGTGCGCCTGGCGTGGGACCCCTCGCCGACCAGCGGGCTCTACTACTACAACGTGTTCCGCCGTTTCCCCAATGGCGATCGGCGGTGGCTCGGCACCACCTCGGCCCGCGCCAGCTATGTGCCCGACCTGACACGGGTGGCCGGGGAAACGACCGCCCAGCTCGAAGTCGAAGCTGTTGGCGGCGACTTCGGCACCTCCGTGCCGGCCACCATCGCGGTGCCCATGCCCGAGCCGGCCGGCTTCGAGCATTCGCTCACCGGTGAGTCCATCGGCACCGCCGGCTCCTGGAACGATCTCGGCGACACCCGTGACAAGGCCTTCGACGGCAACCCCGCGACCTTCTTCGACGCACCCGTTTCCGACGGCTGCTGGACCGGGCTCGACTTCTCCTCGCAGCGCGCGAGCCGGATCACCGGCATCAGCTTCCTGCCCCGCGCCGGCTGGGCCTTCCGCATGCCCGGCGGCGTCTTTCAGGCGGCGAACGAACCGGACTTCAGCGATGCCGTCACGCTTCACACCATCACCGACACCCCGCCGGAAGGCATCTACACCCGCATCGCCATCGACCAACCCGGCCTCTACCGCTATTTCCGCTATGCGGACGATCCCCACTGCAACGTGGCCGAAATCGAGGTCTACGGATGGCAGGTGCCGGGCCCGCCGCAGGATCTTGCCGCTCGTCGGTTCTCCGACCACGTCGAACTCACCTGGTCCGCTCCGGCCTGGGCCGAAAGCTACCGCGTCGAGGGTTCCGACACGCCCTCGGGGCCCTTCGTCGAGCTCGCTTCCGGCCTGACGACTCCCGCGCTCACCGAGGCGGCCGACCTTTCCGCGGACCGCTACTACCGGGTCACCACCCTCAACCCGGCGGGTGAAAGTACGGCCGCCACCGTAGCATCCCCCGCTCCCGAGGCCTTCGATGCCTGGACGATCCTCGCCTTCGATGGCTCGATCGATCCCGCGCTCGTCGCCGGCTCCGCGGATCCGGATCACGACGGACTCGCCAACCTCCTCGAATTCGTGCTCCAGCTCGATCCCCTCGCTCCCTCGACGCCGGATTGGACGCTCCAGACCGACGCCGCCGGCGTTTCCCTGACCTTCCGCCGGCCGGGCGACATCTCCGGCGTCCAGCTCGCCGTCGAGTGGTCCAGCGACCTGGCCCACTGGTCGACCGATGGCATCCAGCTCCAGGAAACCGTCATCGATCCCGCCACCACCGAGGTCCGGGCGCGCCTCGACGATCCCGGGCTCGACTGCTGCTACCTGCGGATCTCCGCGCTGGAGAATTGACCCTCAGGGCAGCTCGAGCGCCACGTAGTCATACATCACGTGGTTCGCAGGTCCGCTGTCGCGCCCCTGCACCAGGGTGATGCGGTTGGTGCCGCGGCGCAGTTCCCTGGCCGGGAAGTCGATGACATCGTAGCCGTACTTCGCGTGGATCCCCTCGCGCAGCAACGCATTGCCGCCCCCGACCTTCGGGTAGAAGCGCGCCACGTGCCCGCCGTTCACGCTGACCTCCATCCGGGCGCCGTCGGTGGACGCCCACGCCAGCACCAGGTGGGCGGTGCCCTGGCGGTCGTAGTCCTGATCCACGTGGAAACGGATCTCCCACGGCCACGATTCGCACTTGCCACCCTTCATGTAGGCGCCTTGGGCGAAATTCCAGTCCGTCGCCGGGTCGGACTTGCCGATGGTATAGACCAGCGGGTTCTCCATTTCCTCCGAGAACCGCGTCCACACATAGCCATGGAAGAAGTCCTTCCCGAGGCGGAATTCGTCGGCCCGGCGGTTCGGCACGCCGATCTCCCAGGCGATGGATTTTCCGGGATGCTCCACGTTCCACTCGATCGTGCCCGCGGGGTTGTCGCCTGCCTTCACCTTGGCCCCGGAAAGCTCGAACTCCCCCACCACCCCGTCATTGAAGGCGGAAAAGGTGTACTCTCCCGGCCGGACATTCGGGATGATGAACGCGCCGTCCTCCCCGGCCTTGGTCCAGTATTGGTAGTGGTTCGACTCGAACTGCCAGTTCCCTCCAGGCGGCGGCTGCGAAAGCCCGACCCAGGCCCCCGCCGCCGAGACCGCGGGCTTCAGCGGATCCTTGATGACGAGGCGCCCGCTCACGCTGCCGCGCTTTTCGGCGGGCGGATACAGTTCGTCGTCCCCGACCCACGGGTACGGCCACTTGGCGCGCTCTTCGGCGGCCTTTTCCCGCGCATCGTCCCATAGCTGGTCGGCATCGCCCCCCTCATTGCAGTAGAGAAGATAGGGACCGTAGATCTTCCGCCACGCCTCGCCGGCCACCAGCCTGGTGCCCGAGCCGTTGTAGTGATTGCGGCCGAAGTGGATGTGGATGATCCCGGAAGCCGACGACAGGTCCTGCTTCATCGGCCCGTCGTTGAAGAACTCGTAGCTCGGCAGCACGATCCACGCCCCCACGTGGTTCTTGTCGCTGGCATGCCCCCAGCAACCGACCGAGTAATATTCGAGGTTGAAGTCATACTTGCAGTCGAAGCGGCCCTTCCGCGGCCCGCGGGTGATCTCGATGATTTCCTTGATGCCGGTCGGCCTGGCCTTCGCCAAATCGTCGGGCGAGGGCATCTCCCAGTCCCGCAGCCCGTCCACGCGGATCTTTTCCATCAGCCACTCGCGCTCGTTCTTCGCCGGCATGCCCCAGACCATCCGCCACTCCCCCACGCCGCCGTCGGGATAGCTCCCGGGGTGATTCAGGATGCCGTAGGTATAGACGCCGGACGTGTCCGGCGTGAGAACGTAGTGGACCTCGATATCGACCTCCTGCGGGATCCCCGTCCGCCATTTTTGGAGGAAAGCCACATGGGCGATCTCCCCCGAGTCCTCGACGACCCGGAACTCCGCGCCGCCCGGCTGCCGGTAGCCCTTGCCGCCGCCCATGCTGTAATAGATCGGCTTGCCCCCCACCATCTCGTGGCGCCCCATGCGGATCGAGGTGACCGTCGAATGGCGCTTGTCGATCGTCACTTCGACCTTGCTGTTCTTCATCACCACCTCATCGCCCTTCCCGCGCAGCTCCACCCCCGCCAGCACCGACGGCGCGAGGAGGAGGAAAAGCCATCCCTGTAAGCACTTCATGCCGCATTCAAACGGCCCGGCCCGCAACCGGCGATCGACAATGCCCTCACCCATTAGGGGGACCCCCCGAAGTGAACCCCGGATCCTTTCCTGGCCCGCTTGCGGTTGAGGGGACGGGAAAGCGCTTCCACGCGGGTGCGGTGTTTCAGTGTTTCGGTGTTTCAGTGTTTCGGTGTTTCGGTGCTTCGGACCACGGACCCAGCACCCGCCCGCAGGGTCCTTCCCGCCACGCGGAATGCCCTCCTCCAGACCTGTAAAACCCCTCCGGCCACGCCGGATGCCCCCTTACAGTCCTGTAAGACCCCTCCGGCCGCGCCAAATGCCCCCTTACAGTCCTGTAAGACCCCTCCGGCCACGCCAAATGCCCCCTTACAGTCCTGTACGACCCATCCCGCCGGAGCCGAAGCCCCTCGTACAGCCGGGAAATCGTCAAAACCGCGCCATTTTATCCCAATCCGCTGCTCGTTAGCCCCATCCCGCCGCACACCGAAACACCGAAACACCGAAACACCGAAACACCGAAACACCGAAACACCGGGATCCATCACGAGTCCGCGAAGCTCTTCATCCTGCGAGGGTTCCTCGGCAGCCCGGCATTTCCCCTGCTCCGCAAATTCTTTGACCGCTGCCACCGCTTTCCCTAAATCCACGCCCGTCATGTCCGACTCCCCGACCATCCACTATACCAAGACCGACGAAGCCCCGGCCCTCGCGACGTACTCGCTGCTGCCGGTCATCCGTCGATTCACCGCCTCGTCGGGGATCAAGGTCGAGCTGCCGAACATCTCTCTGGCGGGCCGCGTGATCGCCACCTTCCCGGAAGTGCTCACGGAAAACCAGCGCCAGGACGACGCGCTCGCCTTCCTCGGCGGCCTCGCGCTCGAACCGACCGCGAACATCATCAAGCTGCCGAACATTTCCGCCTCGGTCCCCCAACTCAAGGCCTGCATCGCCGAGCTTCAGGGCAAGGGCTACGCGCTGCCGAACTACCCCGAGGAGCCGAAGAACGACGCCGAAAAGGCGATCAAGGAGCGCTACGACAAGGTCAAGGGCAGCGCCGTGAACCCGGTCCTGCGCGAGGGCAACTCCGACCGCCGCGCGCCGAAGGCGGTGAAGGACTATGCCAAGGCCAACCCGCACCGCATGGGTGCCTGGTCGACCGACTCGAAGACCCGCGTGGCCACCATGGACGCCGGGGATTTCGCCTCGAACGAGAAATCCGTGACCCTCTCCGCGCCGACCACCGTGCGCATCGAGCACGTGGGCACCGATGGCTCGACGACGGTGCTCAAGGACGGCCTCAAGCTGCTCGAGGGCGAGGTTTTCGACGGCACCTGCCTGAGCAAGGACGCGCTGGTGTCCTTCCTGCAGGACCAGATCGAGGCCGCCAAGGCCGAGGGCATCCTGTTCTCCCTGCACATGAAGGCGACCATGATGAAGGTCTCCGACCCGATCATCTTCGGCCACTGCGTGAAGGTGTTCTTCAAGGATCTGCTCGCCAAGCACGCCGACACCTTCAAGCCGCTCGGCATCGACCTGAACAACGGCTTCGGCGATCTGGTGGCGAAGATTTCCGAACTCCCCGAGGCCCAGCAGGCGGAAATCCGGGCCGACATCGAGGCCACCCTCGCCGCCGGGCCGGACCTCGCGATGGTCAACTCCGACAAGGGCATCACCAACCTGCACGTGCCCTCGGACGTCATCATCGATGCCTCGATGCCTGCGATGATCCGCGATTCCGGCAAGATGTGGAACCGGGCCGGCGAGCGCCAGGATGCGCTGGCGGTCATTCCCGACCACTCGTACGCCGGCGTCTATCAGGCCACCATCGACTTCTGCCGCGAGAACGGCGCCTTCGACCCGCGCACCATGGGCTCGGTTCCGAACGTCGGCCTGATGGCCAAGAAGGCCGAAGAGTATGGCTCGCACGACAAGACTTTCGAAATCAAGTCGGCCGGCCTCGTCCGCGTGGTCGATGCCGACGGGAAGGAGCTTTTTTCCCACGAAGTGGCGGAGGGCGACATCTGGCGCGCCTGCCAGACCAAGGACGAGCCGATCCGCGACTGGGTGAAGCTCGCCGTCAACCGCGCCCGCGCGACCGGTACGCCGGCGGTGTTCTGGCTCGATGAAGCCCGCGCCCACGACGCCGAGCTGATCAAGAAGGTCAACGCCTACCTCGCGGATCACGACACCGACGGCCTCGACCTGCGCATCCTCTCGCCCGAGGAGGCGACCCGCTTCACCCTCGCCCGCGCGAAAAACGGCGAGGACACCATTTCCGTAACCGGGAACGTCCTGCGCGACTACCTCACCGACCTGTTTCCGATCCTCGAACTCGGCACCTCGGCGAAGATGCTGTCGATCGTCCCGCTGATGAACGGCGGCGGCCTGTTCGAGACCGGTGCCGGCGGCTCCGCGCCGAAGCACGTCCAGCAGTTCGTCGAGGAAAACTACCTCCGCTGGGATTCGCTCGGCGAGTTCCTGGCGCTCGCGGTGTCGCTCGAACACCTCGCCGAGGTCCATGATTTGCCGAAGGCCAAGGTGCTCGCCACCACGCTCGACGCCGCCACCGGCCAGTTCCTCCAGAACGACAAGTCGCCGACCCGCAAGCTCGGCGGCATCGACAACCGCGGTTCGCACTTCTACCTGACCCTCTACTGGGCCCAGGCGCTCGCGGCGCAAACCGACGACGCCGAGCTGAAGGCCGAGTTCGAGCCGATCGCCCGGGCGCTGGCCGACAGCGAGGCGAAGATCGTCGAGGAACTCCTTGCCGTGCAGGGCAAGCCGGTCGACATCGGCGGCTACTACCAGCCGGACGAGTCGTGGGTTTCCGCCGCCATGCGCCCGAGCGGGACGCTGAACGGCATCCTCGACTGACCGCCACCCGGGTTCGGAGTGCGGCCTTCAGGGCGTATCGGAGCCCCAGCCTGAAAACGACCTCAGCCATGAAGCTCGCGACTCTCCTCGTTTCCCCCTTCCTCCTTGTTGCTTGCTCGGTCCCGGCAAACGGACCGGTGGTGGAAAAAGTCAGCACCTCCGTCGCCCAGCAGCAGGTCAACGAAGGTGCCCAGCTCCTCGACGTCCGCACCAAGGCGGAGTGGGACGAGGGGCATCTGGAGGACGCCGTCCGCCTCGACGTCAAAGAGCCCGGCTTCGCCGAAAAGACCGCCGCCGCGCTGGATGAATCCAAGCCGGTGGTCGTTTACTGCCGTAGCGGCCATCGCAGCGCCCAAGCTGCCTCGATTCTGGCAGAAGAAGGCTTCACCACCGTCTACGACATGCGGGGGGGCATCACCTCTTGGACCGCCGATGGCAAGCCGGTGACCAAGGACTAGGACCGGCGAGGGTGGCATCGGCACCGCCCCGCGCGGGCATCGTCGGCGCTCCGCTTGCGCATTTCTTCCATCTTGATCGCTTAAGGAATCCGAAGTATCTCCTCGCCCACGCATGGCGGGCCGGAGGAAAGAGCTGAACCTGGGCAAGCGCGGTGGCAACAACCGCCGCCGGCACCGACCGACTTTCACCGAGGCGCTTCGGCTGGCCGACGCCCGCGCCCGCGTGCGGGTCACGAAGAACAAGCCCGCGGGCCGGCGTCGGTTCAAGCACATCCAGGCGGCCGTCGCCGCTCCGCTGCCGCTCGACGACACGCCGGGCGTGTTGCTGCGGATGATCCGCTGGCTGCTCGGGCTGTCCCTGCTGCCGCTGTGCCTCGTCACCACCTGGACCTACTTCGACCTGTTCCGCGGCTTCGCCATGGACCGCTCGTTCTGGACCACCAGCGCGTTCTGGTATTTCGCCACCGGCGCGCTGCTCATGACCGGGTGGTTCGTTTCCGGGCTGTTCTGGAATGCCTTCCTCTACGTCTACGTCCTCGGTCACGAACTCACGCACATCCTGGCCATCTGGCTTTTCCGCGGAAAAATCAGCGACTGGGGGGTCAGCGCCGACGGCGGCTACGTCACCACGGACAAGTCGAACATCGTCATCTCGCTGGCGCCCTACTTCGTGCCGCTGTGGGCCGCCACGCTGATGGCCTCCTACGCCATCGCCGCCCAGTTTTTCAATCCCACGCCGACGGTCACCAAGACCATTTATGCGTTGCTCGGGTTCTTCTGGACGTTCCACCTGTTGTGGACGCTGTGGATGATCCCCCGCGACCAGCCCGACCTGAAGGAGAACGGCACCTTCCTCTCGCTGGCCATCATTTACCTGGCGAACCTGCTGCTGGTCATCGTGCTCACCTGTTTCGCCTCCCACCAGTTCACGGTCCGCGACTTCGCCCACGACTGGGTTTCCCACGGAAAAGATCTCGCCCGCTGGGCCATGAGAGCCACCGGAGACCTGCGCTACCTGCGGTAAACCTCCAGCACCTTCCGGGTCATCGCCTCCAGCGTGACCTCGCCGGCCACCAGCTGATAGGCTCCCGCCATTCGCTCACGAAGTTCATCCGGCTTCTCCAGCGCGAACCTCAGGCCCCGCACCAGCTCGTCCACCGAGTGGGTCTCCATCAGCGCCTCTTCCGGCAGGAACTCCGGCGCGAAGCCGACCTTCGTGGAAAGGCACGGCACCTTCATGTGGAGCGCCTCCGCCAAAGTGTAGGGGCCGCCTTCATTTCGCGAAGCGACCACGAACAGATCCGCGCAGCCCATGAGGCCCACCGCGTCATCCCGGTGCCCCGCCATCCACACCCGCTCGGTCAGCCCGTGCTTCGCGATGATCTCTTCGAGCTCCGGCCGCTGCAGGCCGTCGCCGACCAGCCACAACTTGAAGCCCGGCACTTGCGCCATGGCTTCCAACAGCAGGTCCATCCCTTTCGCCGGAACCAGCCGGCCAACCGTGCAAAACACCGGCTCGCCGCCTCCCAGCCACGGCGGATTAGTCGCCAGCGCGGCTTCCTTGGTGCCCTCGGGCGGCGGCTCGATCGAGTTCCAGATCACCGTCGCCGGGATCCCGCCCAGAGAGTCCCGCACCTGAGCCGAGGCCGTGATCACCGCGTCGTAGTCACGGAAGGGCTTCGCGCTGCGCTTGATGTTCTGCACCGTCGCCACCCGCTTCATGTTTCCCAGACCGCGGCGGATCCACCGCACCATCTGGCCCGCCTTATTGGCATGGGCGTGGACGATCTCCGCCTTCGTCGAAACGATCCGCCGCTGGAGCGCCCGCAGGTTGAAGAGATTCAGACGCCCGCCCGACATCGGATGGGGGACGAAGTTCACCTTGTCGGAAAAGTAGGCGCGCATCGTCTCATCGGCCACCGCGCTCACCTCATGCCCCAGCTCGGCCTGCCGGTTTGCCAGCTCGATGACGTTTTTCTCCAGCCCGCCCTTTTCCCCGACGCTGGCCAGCACATGACAGATCCGCAACACGCCCGGAGTCTCGCTCAGGCTTCCCTCCCGTTTCAAGTTCCGGAGGCGACGTGCAGGAAGGTGGTCGCAGGATCAACAGGATTTTCATGATCCTGATCCGGTTTCTGAACATCCCATTCATCCTCACGAGGCCGTCCATCCTGCAATCGCCCCCCGGAAAGCCCTTTCCACCCCAAAACCTTGCAGCCTAGCCTCCGGCCATGCGCATCGTCCACGCCTGCAACCTCCAGTTCGACAAGGACGGCGAGCATTTGTGGAACCAGGATCAAAAAATCCACCACGGCCTGATCCGGCTCGGGCACTTCGTTTACACTTTTTCCCTCAACGACCGCGCGCGGATGCTCTCGCCTACCGGCAGCAAGTCCTTCGGGAAAAAGAAGGCCAACAAGGCGCTGGTCGAGACCTGCCGCAACGTCCATCCAGACCTCCTCATCCTCGGCCATGCCCAGTGGATCACCGCCGATACGCTGCGCGAAATCCGGAGCATCCTGCCGGAAATCCGGATCGGGCTCTGGTATGTCGATCCTCTCTGGGACGAGGAGGCCACGCGGCACTTGCGCGACCGCACCCCGGTGCTCGACGCGCTTTTCTGCTCGACCGGCGGGCCGCTGCTCGAGTCCTTCGCCACGCCGGACTGCCCGGCGTTTTTCATCCCGAGTGCGGTGGATGCCGGCATCGAGTGCCACCGGGCTTTCGAGACGCCGGAGGACGAGTTCGTTCACGACCTTCTCTTTTTCGGCCGCGACAAGGGCCAGCCCGAGCGCCGCGCTTTCCTCGCCGAGTTGCGCGACAAGCTGCCGGGGCTGCGGGTCGGCTACTACGGCTGCCTCGACCAGCCGCTGATCATGGGTTGGGAAAAGGAGCAGGTCATCCGGCGCTCGAAGATGGCGCTGAATTTGAGCAGGCGGAGTGATGTGGAGCTTTATTCGTCGTCAAGGATCGCCGAGCTGATGGGAAACGGCATCCTCACCCTCACTCCACGCGGGGCGGGCTTGGAGAAGCTCTATGCGGAGGATGAAATCGTCTACTTCGAAGGCATCGACGACCTTGCGGAAAAGATCCGGCATTTCGCCGGCGACCCGGACGCGCGGAACGCCATCGCGGAAAAGGGCTGGGAGCGGAACCACCGCGATTACTCGGGCACGGAGGTGGCGCGCATCATCGTGGAGGAGTTGGAGCGCCGATCATGAGATCGGCATCGCCTCACCAAGCGAGCGGAGTTCCATGGTGATAGGGTGCCCGGAAGCTCTCTACATCGCGGAGGGGCGCGCACCATCGTGGAGGAGTTGGAGCGCCGATCATGAGATCGGCATCGCCTCACCAAGCGAGCGGAGTTCTATGGTGATAGGGTGCCCGAAAGCTCTCTACATCGCGGAGGGGCGCGCACCATCGTGGAGGAGTTGGAGCGCCGATCATGAGATCGGCATCGCCTCACCAAGCGAGCGGAGTTCCATGGTGATAGGGTGCCCGAAAGCTCTCTACATCGAACTCGCCGTCTCCCCGAACAGGCGATGCCGATCTCATGATCGGCGCTCCATGGCGCTCCACGGCTCCTATAAAAACTCGCTCGCCAGGTCCACACGCTCGTAGCCGATTCCGCGCTCCTCGCACAGCAGGTTGGCCGAAATACGGCCGCTCTCGTAGATCGTCGGCAGGCCGCTGCCGGGGTGGGTGCCGCCGCCGACGAGATACACGTTCTCCAGGCCGTCCATCCGGTTGTGCGGGCGGAGGTAGAGCATCTGGTCGAGCGTGTGCGCCAGGTTGAAGGTGGCGCCCATGAAGACATCCAGGTCGTCGCGCCAGCCCTCCGGCGTGATGATCCGTTCCTCGACGACGTGCGACCGCAGGTCCTTCATCCCGGTCCGCGCCTCGATCCTCGCCAGCACCTCATCGCGGTAGGCCTGCTTGGTTTCCTCCCACGAATGCCCGTGGCGGCAGTTGATGGTCGGCACCAGCACGTAAATCCCGGATTTCCCCTCCGGGGCCACGGTCGGGTCGGTCACCGAGGAGTTCCGGATGTAGATCGACATGTCTTTCGAGACATCCTTCTCGCCTTGGATCTGCTTGACGTTGAGGTGATAGTCGTCGGCGAACAGGATGTGGTGATGCGGCTCGTCGCGATAGATCGTATCAAGCCCGAGATAGAGCATGAAGGTCGAGCACGAGAACTTCTTCTTCTCCATCTTCTCGCGCGGGACGCTGTGGCCGTTGAGCATCTTCGTCGCGGCCTGCGCGTAGTCGGCGTTCAGGATGACGTCGTCCGCCTCGATCACCTCGCCGTCCGCGAGTTCCACGCCGGTCGTTTTCCCGCCCGCAAATCGCAGCTCCTTCACCGGCGCATTGAGCCGCAACGTGCCGCCGTGCTCCTGGAAGACCGTCGCCATCGCCTCGGAGATCCGGCACAGCCCTCCCTGGGTATGATAGATGCCGTAGCGGTACTCGAGATACGACAGGATGCTGAACAGCGCCGGGCATTTCCATGGCGACATGCCGAGGTATTTCGACTGGAAGGTGAAGGCGAGCTTCAGCCGGTCGTCCTGGAAGTAATCGTCGAGCACGTCGCACACCGAGTTCAGCGTGGCCACGTAGGGCAGAGCCTTGAGGAGGTTGACGTGGAGGTAGGAGCCGATCCGGTGGTAGGGTCGCTGGAGGCAGGGAAAAATCGTCCGCAGCTTGGCGGTGTGGTCGTCCATGAAGCGACGGTAGCCTTCCGAGTCGCCGGGAAATGCCGCCTCGATGTTCGACGCCATGCGGTCGATGTCGGTCGTGGTTTCCAGCGAGACATCACCCCAGGTCAGGCGGGTCATCGGGTCGAGCTTGACGAAATCGAGGTAGTCATCGGCCTTGCGACCCGCCTCGGCGAAGACCTCGTCGAGGGTGAACTTCTGGTGCAGAAAGGTCGGGCCGGTGTCGAAGGAGAACTCGCCCGCCCGTAGCTCGGCATTCCGTCCGCCCACGCGGTCCTGCTTTTCCACGATCGTCACGTCCAGCCCGCGACGGGCGAGGATCATCCCCGCCGTCAATCCTCCGGGCCCGGCGCCCACGATCAACACGCGTTTGTCAGCCATCTGTTCGCCCTTTCGATAGCCCATGTCGCTTGCGACGCTAACGGAAATCTGCAACTTGCCACCCCGTGTTCACCCGCTTCGCTCCCAGTCCCACCGGCCTGCTCCACCTCGGGCACGCCTACGCGGCCGAGGTGGCCTTCCAGCTCGCCGTCCGCCGCGGCGGAACATGCCTGCTGCGCTTCGAGGACATCGATCACACCCGCATCCGGCCGGAATACTACGAGGCCGCCATCAAGGACCTCGACTGGCTGGGCATCCGATTCGAGGAAACGCCCTGGCGTCAGCTCGACCGGCTCGATGCCTACGGGCTCACGCTGGAAACCCTGAAATCGCTCGGCGTCGTCTATCCCTGCTTCTGCACCCGCCGCGAAATCGAGGCCGAACTCGACGCCATGACTTCCGCCCCGCAAGGACCCGAGGGCCCGCTTTACCCCGGCACCTGCCGCGGGCTGGGGGCTGGGAAAATCGCAGCCCTCCGCGCCGAAGGCCGCGAGCCGGCGTGGCGGATCGATGCCGCGGCCGCCGCCGAACGTTGCGGCCCGCTGACCTTCGAAGACCTGCGTTTCGGCCGCGTCGAGGTCGATCCCTTCCTGCTCGGCGACGCCGTGCTTGCCCGCCGCGACATCGGCACCTCCTACCACCTCGCGGTGGTCACCGACGACGCCGCGCAGCAGATCAGCCACGTCACCCGCGGTGAGGACCTGCTTGCCTCCACCCACCTTCACCGCGTGCTTCAGGCGCTGCTCGGATTTCCCGAACCCCGCTACCTCCACCACCCGCTGGTCACCGACTCGTCCGGTCGCCGGCTGGCCAAGCGCGACGACGCCCGCGCCCTGCGCACCTACCGCGAATCCGGCCTGTCGCCGGCCGAAATCCACGCTATGCTGCCGCCGTTGCCGGTAGCCTGCAGCGAGTAGCGGGTCGCCAGGGACCGAGGCTTCGGCTCCATCATTTTCCCTCACCCATCGCATGAAAAAGAAGCTCCTCCTCATCGATCTCGCCACCCTGCCCGACGAGGGCCAGCCGCTCTCCGGCGAACTCCCGGCCGAGATCTTCGACCTGCCCGAGGACGACGACGCCAAGGCCGTCGGCCCGCTCGAATTCGACCTCCACGTCCAGCGCTTCGGCTCCGAGCTGCTGCTCACCGGGCGGATTTCCGCGCCGTTCGAATTCACCTGCGTGCGCACGATCCACCCCTTCATCCAGACCATCGAGGTGGACCCGGCCGCCATTTCCATGGAAATCACCGAGGGCGAGGAAATCGACGCGACCGAGGCCGTGCGCGAGGAGATCCTGATCAACCTCCCGGCCGATCCCCGCTGCGAGAACGCCGACGAGCCGCAGGAGTGCGAAATCGATCCTCGATATTTGGCAGTGGACAAACCCGCGGGCGATACTGTAGAGACGCGCCCCCGCGCCGAAGGGGACGACCGATGGGCCGCCCTCGACGCGCTGAAGAACACCGATTCAGACCGCTAACCTTTTCTCGTCATGGCAGTACCCAAGCGTCGTCAATCCAAGAGCCGTCAGAAAATGCGCCGTGGCGCAAACCGCTGGAAGGCCCCGATCTTCAAGACCTGCCCGGAATGCGACAGCCGCATCCCGTCGCACATCGCCTGCCCGTCCTGCGGTTACTACGCCGGTCGCAAGGTGCTTGAGGTCGACGCGTTCTAAAGCGCGCCGCGCCCCCATGGACTTTCCTGAAGTCGCCGCTCCGCACCGCCGGAGCGGTGATTTTCTGTATCCACATCCCACGCTCCGATGAAAGTAGCCCTCGACGTCATGGGCGGCGACCGCGCGCCCGAAGTCAACCTCGCCGGTGCCGCCGCAGCGCTGGCCGACTTCCCCACACTGAAAAAGCTCCACCTCGTCGGCGACGAAGCGGCGATCCGCGCCGGTGCCGCCGCTCACGGGCTGAAGCTTGACGACCCACGGATCGCGATCGTCCCGTCCACCGAGGTCATCGCCATGTGCGAGGCCGGCGCCACCGCCATCCGGAGGAAAAAGCAGTCGTCCATCTCGATCGCCATGGAGCTGGTGAAATCCGGCGACGCCGATGCCTTCGTCTCTGCCGGCAACACCGGCGCCTGCGTGGCGGCGGCCCAGATCAAGCTCCGCCTCATCCCCGGCATCGAGCGCGCGGGCATCGCCTCCGGCCTGCCCAACGAGCACGGCGTCTGCCACCTCCTGGATGCCGGCGCCAACCCCGAGGCCAAGCCGTCCCACCTGCTCGGCTACGCCATCATGGGCAGTGCCTTTTCGCGCGGTGTCTACGGCGTCAAGAAGCCCAAGGTCGGCATCATGTCGAACGGCGAAGAGGACGAGAAGGGCACGGCTTTCACCAAGGAAACCTTCCAGCTCGTCAAGGACTTCGCCGCCACCGGCAAGGCGCCTTTCGAGTTCATCGGCAACGTCGAGGGCCACGACCTGTTCGACGAGGAACTCCACGTCTGCCTGTGCGACGGTTTCACCGGAAACATCGTGCTGAAAACCGCGGAAGCGACCGCCAAGGCGATGTCGAAGTGGCTCAAGCAGGCGATCATGGCCGGCCCCGTCCGCAAGGCCGGCGCGCTGCTCGCCAAGGGCGCCTTCGCCGAGCTGAAGCAGCGGGCCAGCGCCGAAAGCTACGGCGGCAGCCCGCTGCTCGGCGTCAACGGCGTGGTCATCATCGCCCACGGCGGCTCGACCGATGTCGCCATCCGCAACGCCATCCGCGTCGGAGTGGAAAGCGTCGACCACAAGGTCAACGCCCACATCCGCGAAGCCCTGGCGGCCTTGTCGGCCGAGGCGTGAAGGAGCGCCGATGATGAAATCGGCACGCCTGTTCGAAGATGCGGCACGTTCGGGGTAGAGAGCTGCGGAGCTCCCTATCGAAGAAAACTCCAGCCCTTGGGCCGAGGCAATGCCGATTTCATAATCGGCGCTCCACCTGCCGAATTCATCATCGGCGCTCCATGCTTGCCGAATCCCTCATCGGCGCTTCAGTGAGGGCGATGCCCGAACCGCTCATCCCACCCCGGCTCTTCGAGGAATTCGAGGCCGGCGCGATCACCCGCGAGCAACTCCACGCCGCCATGGCGTGGCATGCGCAGGAGTTGATCGTGGAAGTCGAGGAGGCGGTCGAGGACCCGGTGGCCACCTGGTGGGAAACCATGCTCGCCAAGCGCGCCGCCGGCCGTCTCGCCAACCGCCACGGCGAGCGCCGTGTTCGCCATGTGCTGCTCGCGCTTTCCCGGATCCCGGGCTACAGCCACGCCCGCTTCCTCTGGAATGCCAGTCACCCGGATGTCCCTCTGCACTGCTTTTTCCGCATGCGCCGCGAGCCGCTGTTCCGGCTTATCTCCATCCAGCACGCCCATCCGATGCTCCGCGCCACCGTCGAGCGCGGCCATGGCAAAGGCGGTCTCGCCCGCGAGGTCTATCTCCTCGAGCACGGCCCGCACGGGCTGATCGCCCATCCGGATCCGGTCAACAACTGACGCTTCGGCGCCGGCCCCACGAGAACGATGGCACCCTCTCCGGCGGGCCCGGCCGTGCTCGCCGCGACCGATCCTTCCCTTGTGCCCTCGGGTGCCTTGGCTAAGCTGCCCGGATGGAGTGGATGCAGACCCTTGGCATCGGCCTGCTGATCATGCTCGCGCGGATGAGTGATGTGACGATCGGCACCCTGCGCGTGATCTCGGTGATCGACGGACGGATGAAGACCTCGTTTCTCCTCGGCTTCGTCGAGGTGGTGATCTGGCTGTCGGTGATTTCGCTGACCCTGACCCGCATCGAGGAAAACCCGTGGCTGGGCCTGTTCTTCGCGCTGGGATTCTCGATGGGAAACGTCCTCGGCATCCTGGTGGAACGGCGGATCCCGCTGGGCAACCTCACGCTGAGGGCGGTCGGCGGCGACGAAGTCCGCGATCTGGCCGGCGCGCTGCACGAGGAGGGGCTCCGAACCACCCTTCTGCGGGGAGAGGGACGGACGGGCGAGAAGAACATGCTGTTCTGCTTCATGCCGAAGCGGGCGCTGTCACGGGTGATGCCCCACCTCAAGCCGCTGCGGGAGCGGATCTTCTACACGCTCGACTACGGCGGCACCTCCAACCAGGTGCTGATGCCCCGCACGCAGAGCCCTCCCAGCCGCCGCCGGTCACCGATGAGGAAATAAGCGCCGCTTCCATAGCCGGGACTAACGAGGCCGCCCGCTGCGGTCCCGCGCCGGAACAAATCGCCTGCACGGCAAGGAAATGGGCAACCGGCCGTAAAAGTGCGGGATCCGGCCCGGCGTGCCCACCGATCCCCGGCCCGCGGCGGTTTGAGGCCCGGTTCCCGGCGCCCGCCGGTAAAAAGCTCTCGGAATTCGAGAGGGTCCGTGTCATGGCTTCCTGAGGCCTGCCGCTGGCAGGGATTGGTCGTTTGCTTGGCGGGTGGATTGTTCGTCGGTTCGAGTTGAAGCGCAGTGCCTTGGTTGCCGGCGGCGGGTGAACACACTGAAAACAACATGATGAAAGTCTTTGTAGGCAACCTCAGCTACGAAACCACCAACCAGGATTTGCGCGACGCCCTCGCCGATCACGAACCCATCCTCGACATCCATCGCCCTTCCGATCGCGAGACCGGCAAGCCGCGCGGCTTCGCCTTCGTGACCTTTCCCGGCCCCGAAGAGGGCATGAAGGCGATGGAGGCCATCAACGACATGAAGCTCGACGGCCGTGAGCTGCGCGCCGACGAAGCCGTCGATCGTGGCCGCGACGACCATCCGGCCGCCCGCCCGCGCCGCGTTTCCATGAAGGTTGAAACCAACCAGGTGGACGACCGCCCGATCGGTCCCGACGGCAAGCGGATCCGCTACAAGTCGATCTGACGACCACGAACCGGCCCGCCTTGCGGCGGGCCGCTTTGTTTTCCCTTACCAGCCGGTCCGGTTGTCCCGCTTCACGAACTGCGCGGCCTGCGGGCAGTTCGGCGACTTCATGTTCGGGCCGTCCCATTCCATCCGCACGCCCTCGCCCACGCGCAGGGCGATGCAGCCGAGCAGGATGATCTCGGTGAGGTAGGCGGCGATGTCGAAGTTCGAATAGGCGGGCGTGCCGTCCTTCATCATCTGGAACCACTCCTCGTTATGCCCCGGGGAGCGGGGAATGCTTTCCGGCACCGCGATCGCCGCCTCGTGCTCGGCGGTTTTCACGAAACGCTCGTCGTTCTTCAGCTTGATGAAGGAGTGGGCCCCGTAGTCGTCCGGCGAGAACATGGCGCCTTTTTCCCCGATGATCAGGCAGCCGCTCTCCGGCATGCGGCGGGTCAGCAACATGACCTCCCGCACGATTTCCGGGTAGGGACGCAGCGGTTTGAAATCATTGCCCGGTGAGCCGTCGTACCACCAGAACTTGACCGGCGGCAAGCCCTCGCGCTCGGGGAATTCGAAGCGGATGCGCGAGGTCAGCGGATAGGTTTCCGGGAAGATCCGCGAGGCCATCTCGCACTCGACCAGGGTCGGATAGCCGAGCTTCAGCGCCCGGAACGGCATGTTGACCGTGTGGCAGGCCATGTCACCCAGCGCCCCGGTGCCGAAGTCGTTCCAGCCGCGCCACTTGAAGTCGTGATAGACGCCGTCCTTGAACGGCCGCTTGGCGGCGACGCCAAGCCACAGGTTCCAATCAAGGTAGTCCGGCACGGGGTCCGAGCCTTCCGGCCGCGGGATGCCTTGCGGCCAGATCGGCCGGTTGCTCCAGACGTGCAGCTCGAGCGGGTTGCCGATCACGCCGGCCTGCACCACCTCGACCGCGCGCCGAAGGCCGTCGCCCGCGCTGCCCTGGTTGCCCATCTGCGTGGCGAGCTTCTTTTCCCCGGCCATGCGACGCAGCTCGCGGGCCTCGAACACCGTCTGGGTCAGCGGCTTCTGACAGTAGATGTGCTTGCCGGCCTTCAACGCCATCTCGGCCGCCGGACCGTGCATGTGGTCGGGGCCGGAAATGACGACCGCGTCGATCGAGCCATCGAGCTCCGTGAGCATTTTCCGGTAATCGACGAACTTCTTCGCGTCCGGAAAGGCCTCGGCCTTGCTGTTGAGAAAGCGGGAGTCGACGTCGCACAGGGCGACGATCTCGCCGCCGCAGCGGGCGGTGTCGTCCACGTCGCTGGAGCCCTTGCCGCCGACGCCGATGCAGGCGACCTGGATGCGGCTGTTAAGGTCCTTCCCGCGGACCACGGCCGGGAATCCGAGGGCGATTCCGCTAGCTCCGAGTCCGGTCTTTTGGAGGAAATGGCGACGATTGATCGAGGTCATGATGCTATGAGATATGGGAGTGCAGGGCCTCCATACGGAGACGGAAGGAAGGTCTTTCGCTCGGTGACAGAAACCGCCGCCGCCGCTCTCCGGCCCGGTTAGTCCCCCGCGCGGACGCGGAGAAAGACGCGATCGCCATCGTTAGGCACACCGAATGAGATGGCGGAGCCATTCCCCTCGATCGTGGCGGAGTGGTCCCAGCTCACAAGGTCGTCGCACCATTCGATGGTGTAGACCACCCCCTCCGCACCGGGGAACCGGAGCTGCAACACGCCCTCCATCACGAGTTCCGTTTCGAAAATCGAAGCCGCATCGGCGGGATCGGTGCCGAAGGCCAGCTCATCCTCGTCGCTCATGCCGTCGTTGTCGTCGTCCGGATCCTCATCGTCGGCGAGGCCATCGAGATCGGTATCGACCTGCCACACCACCGACACCCGGTCGATGGCCAAGCCCTGCGAGGGAAGCCCGGGAGCCACGATCGACTGCCCGGCATTCATCGTTCCGATGCTGTGAGGCACCGCATTGTCCTGCGCCCAGGTGAAATCTCCGCCCGAGCTGCCCGTACCGACCCGGCGGATCGATCCGTATTCCTCGGCCCCGCTCCCGTTTTGTGAAACACCGACGTCGACCGATGTCATCCCGCTCGCCGCTCCGGTCGTGGCCGTGAAGGTACCCTCGTAGGAAATGAACTCGGACACTCCTCCGCCGACCACCACCGCAAGGCCGTCCGGAGAACCGTTCTGAATGTCCGGGATCCGCTTGGAGTAGATCTTGAACCCATCCGAGGTGGTTTCCCCGAGGGTGAAGGAATCCAAGGTGGCGGAATCATACGCCGCGCCGCCATTGCCATTGTAGAGCAGGAGCTGGACCCCGGTGAGGGCGCCGGCATAGCCGGGGCCGACCACGATTTCCACGAACTCGCCGGCGTCCGTACCCGAGTTGTCGTAGTGAAACTCGTTGATCCACACTGCGTCGGAGGGTGGCGCGGAGTTTTCCCCGGGCACGAAATGGAACCGCAGCACGGCGTCCTCGCCCGGGCCCACCGCAAGCCCGGTCACGCGGGTGGCCAACGGCAAGACGGTCCCGGCCGCGGCGTTCGTCGCCGGCGCGAAACCGAGCGCCGGAAGCGGCGTGACGATTCCTCCCGCCTCGAGTTCCACCTCGATCGAGTCCGCGGCGCCGGATGCCAGCCATTTCCAGATCTCCGCATCGTAGGAAACATCGAGCATCGTCATCGTCTCCGCCGAGACATTGACGATCGGCGTTTCGAGAACCATCGGCCCCTGCCCGGAATAGCCCACGGCCTGCTCATCCCCCGAGCCGTAGGACCGCGCTCCCGCGGCGGTGCCGCTGCCGTCGTCAAGCCCCGCCCACATGACGGCGTCGGAAAGCCACGGTGCCGGATCGTGATCGCCGGAGAAGCCGTCGAAGTCTTCGAAGACCTCGTCTCCCGGACCTGTGAGCTGGTAACCGGTATCGGGGTCGAGAATTTGCACCGTCACCGTGTCCGCGTCATAGCCGCTCGCTTCGGCGGTGATCTCGACCGTCCGCACCCCCGTTGCCAGGTAGTCGCGGGGAGCGGAAAGCGTGGTGGTGGCCGCGACAGAACCCGCCGGGATCGTAAGCGACGCAGCGGCTGGCACGACCGAGGAGTCATCGCTGGAAAGCGATACCGAAACCTCCACGCCGAGCGGCTCGGGCAGCGTGACGGTGAGGGTGGCCGAGCCGTTTCCCTCGGCAAACGACGGCACCGAGCTGGCCAGCCCGAGCGCACCGAGGTCGGGATCCAGCTCGAAATCGGCGAACACCATGTAGTGGTCGGAAGCCGTCGAACTGGTCGCGGCCGGCAGCGGCGAGCCGAACTTGAGCAGCCCGGCACTGTTGGAAACGTCGATCTCGGAGTTGTAGACCTCCGTCGCATACGGTCGCGAGGCCAGGCCCGGGGAAACCATCAGCAGGTCGAGAGTCTGCCCGAACTCATAGGTCCCGTCATCGCCATCAAGCTGGCGGGGATCGAGCAGCACCGGCTGCGGGCTGCCGAAGTAGGTGATCATGGCCGGTGTGTAGGTGACCGGCAGCGATAGGTCCTCGCCGAGATCGAAGGTGGAGGGAAGCCCGGACGGCGGCGTGGTGAAGGTGGTGGTTGTGGACGATGGGTTGAAGTCGCCCATCACGATGAAGTTGTCGCTTTCGGCGAAGCCGGAGCTGGAAAGGTAGTCGGTGAGCCGGCGCATCTCGATCGCGCGGCGGAACTTGTCCGCGGCCGCGGTGCCGGACTTGAGGTGGGCGGAAATGATCAGCGGGTCGGCCGGGGTGCCGGGAATATCAACGACCACCGCCGGGCAGTGGCGACTGATCTCCTTGGCGCCGGGCGGCGAGGTGATCGACTCGGCGGACAGGAAGGGATAGCGGGAAAGGATCACCACCCGCAGGCTGGTGTCGAAGTTGCCGGAATTGACCCCGGCATAGAGGTAGGGCAGGCCGAGCGTGGCGGCCAGCTGGTCGACCTCGCTGGGCGAACCGCTGAGGTCGGAGGTGTGGACCTCCTGCAGGGCCACCACATCGGCGTCCACGCGGCCCAGGATGGCGGCGACGCTGTCGTGGTCAGGTGTGCCCGGATCTCCCAGAGCGTAGTCCGGCCAGCCTTCGGTATTGCGGTGGGTCTCGATGTTGAAGGTGGCGACGCGAAGACCGACCGCGTGGACGGCCGTCAACAAGGCAAACCAAGCGAGCAGCCCTTTCAGCATGGCGCACCCCTACACACGGATGCCCGGCGGGTCCATCTCCCGATTCCCGCGTCAATCCGGCCGGATCTTCAAGAAATCTCCGGCAGCGGGAAACCCTCGCGGTAGGTCGTGTCTGCGAGCGACATGAGCTTCGCCCCGCCTTGCGGCTGGCCGTTCTTCATCGCCGCCGGCGCGCCCAGGACGTAGGGCGTTTTCTCGGTATCGATCGACCACGCCTTGAGCTGGCGTTCCTGCCGCTCGATGACGTCGGCGATGGTCTCCGGCAAATCTCCGACGAGCTTGGTCCGCGGGACCGGCTCGCCAGCGCGGTAGGCGAGGTTGGCGAGGTGGACCACCTCCGCCGAATGCACCGCATGGGCGAGCTTGCCGCGCAGCGACGAGGCATCGCGCGACTTCACCGCATCGAGGAAATTGCGCGCATGCCCTCCCCCGGCGTCTCCCGGAAACTTGGCGATCTTGGTTTTCCCGTCCTCCCCGACCACGAAACCACCGCCGCGACCGCCGCGGAACTCGCCGCCCTCGCAGGTGGCCACGATGCCCACGCGCACGCCCTTGAAGGCGGGCGACGCGTTGACGTCCGGTTTGAGGGTCATGTCGTTCACCTCGAACACCACCGGCACGCCGGCCATCTCATACCACGCGGTCTGGAGGTTGGGCGTGTTCCCCGCATCGTCCCAGCCGAAGCGGTTGCCGAGGCAATGCATGTCGCCGGAAAACCGCGGGTCGCCGAGCAGCCAGCTGATCAGGTCGAACTCGTGCGGCGCCTGGTTTCCGATGTCGCCATTGCCGGTGTTGTAGTCCCAGTGCCAATCGTAGTGCAGGTGCGGCCGCCGGATCGGCTCGTCCGGACGCGGACCGAGCCACAGGTTGTAGTCGACCGAGGCGGGAATTTCCAGCGGGTGATCGAGCTTCCCGATGCCGGTGCGGTTGCGGTAGCAGAGGCCCCGCAGCTGGAGAATCTTGCCGAACTTGCCCTCCTGGATCGCCTGAAAGGCGTCGATCAGGCCGGTGTCCGACCGGTTCTGGGTGCCGGCCTGGATGATGCGATCGTATTTTTTCTCCGCGGCGAGCATGGCCTGGCCCTGCTCGAGGGAAAAGGTGACCGGCTTTTCGACATACACGTCCTTGCCGGCCTGGCAGGCGTGGATGGTGTGGATGGCGTGCCAGTAATTCGGGGAGGCGATGACGACCGCGTCGATGTCCTTTCGCTCGAGGAGTTTGCGGTAGTCGGTGAACTTTTCCGCCTTCGGTGCCTTCTCGCCGATCTTGTCGAGGTGCTGCTGGTCGGGATCGGCGAAGGCGACGAACTCGACATCCTTCTCGCCGGAAAACTGGTCGAAGAGCGAATTCCCCCGCCCTCCGCAACCGATCAGCGCGAGGCGGATGCGATCGTTCGCCCCCACGGCCCCGAAAGACGGCGCGGCGAAGGTGGCGAAGGCGAGGGCTCCGGCTCCCTGGATGAAATGACGGCGGCTGGTGAGGTAGGGTTTCGCTGACATGGGCGTGGCTTACTACGGTCTGGCGACGATTCTTTTCTCAACCCGACAGCGGGCATGTGTCATGGAAAGATCGGCACTCCATTCGGGGGAGGCATTTTTTATGAAAAAATCGACCCTCGCGCGGAGACGACTGCCGCGAAAATGCCGCGCCCGCCGGGGGTATCCGGTGAATCAGGAAAAGGGCGGCCGCTCCCCTGTAAGCCGGATTCTGTCCGTCCTGCCTTTGCGGGACTGGGCGATCATTTCTCTCACCGCGCGAGGCGGCGGCCCCGAGGACTCGGGGCGGCGACTAATACCCGGGGATTCGGCGGGCGGGCAGCCCTTCCCCTGTTCTGTCTTGCACCACGCGGGGTTTGCCGTGCCACCGTCGTTACCTCCGGCGCGGTGGGCTCTTACCCCACCTTTTCACCCTTACTCCGACGAGTCGGAGCGGTTTGTTTTCTGCTGCACTTTCCGTCCGGTCGCCTTGACGCGACCGTCCCCCTTTTTCAAGGGGCACGCTGCCCTGTGGTGTCCGGACTTTCCTCTGCCGGTTTCCGAAAAAACCAACAGCGATCGCCCGGGGAGCGGCGGGCAGATCCTCGACCACCACCGGCCAAGTTCCAAGTTCCAAGTTCGTCCGTGGTCCGTGGTCCGTGGTCCGTGGTCCGTGGTCCGTGGTCCTTGGTCCTTGGTCCTTGGTCCTTGGTCCGGGGTCCGGGGTCCGGGGTCCGGGGTTACCCAATCCATCGACGAAGCCGCTCCCCAGCGCCCTTCCGTGTTTTCCGGATATTTCGTGGTTCGATTTCGATCTTTTCGCCCGGTTCATTGTTCCAATCACCCCGCAACCTTCCTCGCCCGGAAAACCCTCTTCCGCGGGGTGACCTTTTCGCCCGATTCATAGTTCCAATCACCCCGCAAGCCGGATCGCAGCTCCAATGCCTTCCAAGAGCCAGGAGCCCGCATCATCGTGGCGAACGCTCCCGTGATGCCGACCCTACCCCTCCCCCTAACCCTAACCCCCCCACTTCCTGCACACACGTCGCGGCTCCACGCTTGGTATCGCACATCTGAGATATGCGATTTTCTCTGGTAGCGGAAGCAAGGCGGGCGGAAACCCGAGCCGGGAGGCGTGGAGCCAGCAGCGAAGGGCCAGCAGCGAAGGGCCAGCAGCGAAGGGCCAGCGACGAAGAGCCAGCAACGAAAGGGCCAGCAACGAAAGCGCCGGCACCGAGGTCAGCTGCGGAGAAGAGAGCTGTGGAGGGCTTGGCCGCGCCGTTGCACGACGAGGTGGATCGTTGCCGGCCTCAGCCGATGAAAGCCAAGTCGAGCGCGAACCAGAGGATCATGGCCACGCCGACGGCGAGCTTCACCACCAGGGAGGCGAGGGTGCCGACGGCCGAGCCGACGCCGGAGTTGAGGGCCTCGCGATGGCCTTGTTTGGCAAACAGCGCTTCGAAGCCGTAGGCACCGATCAAGGGGCCGAGCACCAGCCCGAAGGGCATGAAGAACATCCCCACCAACGCCCCGATCATGGCGCCGGCCGCGCCCCATTTGGTGCCGCCGAACCACTTCGAGCCGGCGGCGCCGCTCACCCATTCGAAAATCTGCGATCCCGCCAGCAAGGCTCCGAGCACCACGAAGGTCCACCATTCCACCCCCGAATCCCCGCGAAAAACGAACCAGTGCCAGACCGCGGCGCCGAGGATGAAAAGATGGCCGGGAAGCACCGGCACCACGCAGCCGGCCAGGCCGACGACGATCAGCACGATGGTCACGATCCAGCCGCCGGTCACGCCCATGCCGTGCCAGAAAGGTAGCCCGGACAACCATTCCCACATGCCCGCCGGATACTCTCGCCCGGCCCGACTGGCAACCGAAACGGCCATCAAGCGGCGTTGACAGACCGCCCGACCACGCTCGACTTATGCGCATGGAACATCGCTCCGAAGGCTGGAAGACGCTGCGATTGCTGGTCGTGATCGCTGGCTTCCTGCTGCTCGCATGGCTGGGCGTGAGGCTGGTGGAAAGTTTCGCCCGCGGCACCACCGCGGGTTTCGACCGCAGCCTCGACAAGGTGCTCGCCGCGCTGACCCACTCCAACACCCGCGTGGTCGAGGGCCGGGCCGAGGTGGTTTCCCAGAACGACATCCGCGAGCTGGGGCTCGTCGAGCTCCGCATGTCGGCGACGCGCCGCTTCGAGAACGAGACCTACGTTTTGAAATACCTGCCCGCCGGCACCAAGCAGCTCGTGGTGCGCGGAAACTACCGCGTCACCGCCGGCTACCGGCTGGCCGACGGCGTCTCGCTGCGGATGGAGAACGGCGAACCCGTCGCGACCTTCCCGGAGGCGGACGTCCTGGCCGTGGAGCTGATCGACTTCGAGGTGCTCAGCGAAAAGGACGGCTGGGCCAACAGCATCAACGCCGGAGATCGTTCCCAACTGCTGCGCGAGTTGCGCCAGCAGATGCGGGTGGAGGCGAAAAAATCCGGCGTGCTCGACCTCGTTGACTCCACCCTGGAAACGCGGATCAAGGACCTGTTGGGCGTCGATGAGGTGAAGATCGAACGGGCGTCAAAGCAGGCGGAGAAGTGACGCGGGAGTGGCGGCTGGGGGGCAAACTCCAAGCTCCCCACGGCACGGGAACCGCTTCAGAATCCTCGGAATGAGCCTCGATCCGGAACGAACCGTCGCCGAACTGAAGGAACTGCGGGCCCTGACGGGAGATGCGGATGGCGCCCACCGCGTCGCGTTCACACCGGTCTGGGTCAAGGCGCGGGAGTGGTATCGCACGCTCTTCGAAGGCATGCCGGTCGAGCTGGAAACCGACGAGGCCGGCAACGTCTGGGCCACTCTCCGAGGCGAGTCGGCCCAGGAGCTGCTGATCGGCGGCCACATCGACTCGGTGCCCAACGGCGGCTGGCTCGACGGCTGCCTGAACATCCTCGCGGGAGTCGCCGTGCTGCGTCGCCTCAACGAGCAATACGACGGCCGCCCGCCGGTGACGGTGCGGGTGGTGGATTGGGCGGACGAGGAAGGCGCGCGCTTCGGCAAGAGCCTGTTCGGCTCGGCCGCCTGTTCGGGAAATCTCGACCTGGAGGAGGCGCGCGTCCTCGTGGACCGGGACGGCATTTCCCTGCCCGACGCGATCGCCGAGCACGGGATCGATCTCGACCATGTGAAAGAAAGCGGCGAGCAGCTCAAGAACGCCGCGGCCTACCTGGAGCTGCACATCGAGCAGGGTCCGGTGCTGCTCGACCTGGATCTGTCGCTCGGCGCGGTGCTCGGCACCTTCGGCGTCGAGCGCCATGCGATCACCTTCCGCGGCCAGGCCGCGCACTCGGGCAGCACGCCGATGAACCGTCGGCGCGATGCCCTGCTGGCCGCGGGGAAACTCAGCGCCGAGATCTACGAGATCGCCGCCAGGAGCGGAGAGGGCGTTTGCACCATGGGCTCGTGCACCACCGAGCCGGGCATCGTGACCAGCGTGGTGGAAACCTGCCGCGTGACTCTCGACCAACGTCACCTTGATGCCGACAAGCTCGCCACCATGCTCGCCGAGGCGAAGGCCGCCAGCGAGCGCTTCGCCGAGGAGGGCGGCGTGACCGTGGACTGGGAGCGCCTGTGGCAGATCGCGCCCCGGCCCTTCGATCCGGAGCTGATCGATCTCTGCGATGAAGCCATCAAGGAGACTTGCGGCGTTTCCCACCGGCTGCCATCCGGTCCGCTGCACGACGCCGCCGAGGTCGCGGCCGCCGGCATCCCGACGGTGATGATGTTTGTCCAAAGCCTGCACGGCATCAGCCACAACAAGATCGAGGACACCAAGGAGGAGCACCTCGTCCAGTCGGTCATCGCCCTGGACAAGCTGGCCGACAAGGCGATCGAGTGGATCCTGCGAGGATAGCGGACCGGAGCGCCGATGATGAAATCCGCGCTTCATCCCATCTCGCGGAGATGGACTTGCGGGGCCCGGCGGGGCTCCCTACGGTCGCGCCCACCATGATCGTCGAGCCCAAGATCCGAGGTTTCATCTGCACCACCGCGCACCCCGACGGCTGCGCCAAACACGTCACCGACCAGATCGCGCTCGTCCGCTCCCGGGGCCCGATCGAAGGCGGCCCGAAGAAGGTCCTCGTGGTCGGCTCGTCCACCGGATACGGCCTGTCCTCGCGCATCGCCGCCGCCTTCGGATGCGGTGCCGCCACCATGGGCGTGTTTTTCGAAAAGCCCGGCGACGAGAAGCGCACCGGCACCGCCGGCTGGTACAACTCGGCCGCTTTCGAAAAGGAAGCGCAGGCCGCCGGTCTCTATGCCCGCTCGTTCAATGGCGACGCGTTTTCCGACGAGATGAAGCAGACGGTGATCGACGCCATCAAGGCCGACCTCGGCCAGGTCGATGGCGTGATCTACTCGCTCGCCTCCCCCCGCCGCACGCACCCGAAGACCGGCGAGGTCTTCAAGTCCTGCCTCAAGCCGATCGGCCGGAGCTACACCAACAAGAACCTCAACACCTCCAACCACGTCGTCGACGAGGTGACCATCGAGCCCGCCTCGGAGGACGACATCGCGCAGACCGTGGCGGTGATGGGCGGCGAGGACTGGGAAATGTGGATCGATGCCCTCAAGGAAGCCGGGGTGCTGGCCGAAGGCGTGACCACCGTCGCCTACTCCTACATCGGCCCGGAAGTGACCTGGCCGATCTACAAGGACGGCACCATCGGCACCGCCAAGATCGACCTCGAACGCGCCCAGCGCGCGCTCGACGACAAGCTCTCCGAACTCGGCGGCAAGGCCTGGGTCTCGGTCAACAAGGCGCTCGTCACCCAGGCGTCGTCCGCCATTCCCGTGGTGCCGCTCTACATTTCCCTACTCTACAAGGTGATGAAGGCCAAGGGCACCCACGAGGACACCATCGAGCAGATGGACCGCCTGTTCCGCGACCGCCTCTATGGAAAAGCCGACCCGCAGCCCGATGACGAAGGCCGCATCCGCGTCGACGACTGGGAAATGGAGGCCGACGTCCAGCAGGCGGTCGATGAGGCGTGGCGGCAGGTCGATAGCGCCAACCTCAAGCAACTTGCCGACGTCGAAGGCTACGAATCCTCCTTCCTGCGCTTGTTCGGCTTCGGGCTGGAAAACGTCGATTACTCGGCGGAGACGGACCCCGCCATTGGCGTCCCGTCCCTTTCCTGAGGCCCCCGCGATCACCTGCCCCTCATCCCGTGATACCCGGGCGGAGGAGCCCGGGGCAGGATGCGGGCGATGAAAGTCCTGCTGCTCCTCGTGCTCTTCATCGCCGCTCCTTCGGGGGTGCCGGTGCACGGGCCGGTGCCTGGAACTCCCGAGGCGGTCGGGCCTTTCGTCAAGATTTCGGACGCCACCCGCCTGCGGTGGGACAACCTGGTGTTCCGCCAGCTTGAGTTCGGCTCGGCCATCACGCACGAGCTGAAGGGCTGCGTGGGCAAGGGCCTGCGGCACGCGGAGTGGTGCCGGTCCGGGACGGATTGGAAGGCTGCGCCTGAAACGACGGCCCTCCACGGGAAGGGAGAAGTTCTTCGGATGATCTGAGCCCGGGAAGACTTCTCCTCATGCCGGCCGGCCTTTCCCCGGGCAACCGGGGAAGCCGCCGGCCTCCCATCTCACGGCAGGTCCGCTCCCTCCATCTGCCACTGCGGATCCCAGATCTGGGCAAAGCCGTTGCGCTTCGAGGTCGCCTGCCGGACCACGCCGTCGGCCGAGAGCCCGGTCCAGCGGTGGAACCTGAAGCCGGCCGCGTTGAGCGCCTCGACCGTCCACACGTTGCAGATACGGGGGAAATAGTACGAGTGCGGCGAGCGAACCATTTGCCCCCCACCCCAGCTCGAGGGACCGAGCGTGTCCGGCACGCCCGCGGCATCCCGGACGGTGCTGAAATTCAGATAGGCCGCCAGCTCATCCCCGGCCGACTCGGTGGTAAAGCCCTGATAGAGCCTCTGGTGGTGGCAGACGTTGGGAATGTTGTAGTCGAAGGCGATGACCTCCATCACCGAATTCGACGGCAGCGCCAGGGCGTGGATCACCTGCCCGGGCGTCAGCCACTCCTTCTGCACGTAGGCAGTCTCATCGCCCCAGGAAAAGGCGGCCCACCGCAGGTCGCCGATCTCTTTCGGCGGCACGTAGCCGTGCTGGCGGAGCCACTTGAGGTCGAGGATCAGCCCGGTGTGCAGGCTGTCCGCGAACACCACCACCGGCACCGTGCGCGGCTCCTCGACGGAGCGGGAAACCTCGGCCCGGTGGCGCGTCACGCGTTCCCGGTCGCTCGGGAACGCGATCATGCAGCCTGGCAACAGGAGCGACGACAACAGGATGACCGCCAGCCGCCACATGGCTCGTTGGAGTCAGCGCGCCGGGATCACTTGACGATCTCGTGCAGCTCGATGTCGAACACCAGCATGCCGCCCGGACGGCCACCGCCCGGGTTTTCGCCGTAGGCGAGCTCGGCCGGGATCCAGAAACGGCGCTTCTCGCCCACGCCCATGAGTTGCACGCCCTCGGTCCAGCCCTTGATCACGCCGTTGAGCGGGAACTGGGCGGCCTGGCCGCGGGTCACCGAGCTGTCGAACATTTGGCCATCGGTCGTCCAGCCGGTGTAATCGACCTTCACGGTATCGGTCGCCTTCGGTTTTTCGGCGCCTTCGGGAGCCGGGGTGAGGACCTTCGAAGCAAGGCCGCTGTCGGTTTTTTCCGCATCGTCCGGCACGGCGCCGACGTCCTCAGGCACGGCCGGAGCCGGCGGGGCGGGCTTGAAGGAGATCAGCTCCAGCTCGGCCACGATGTAGCCGCCGGGAAGCTGCTGCTCGGGCAGCCAAGCCTTGCGTTTCTCACCCGGGCTCATGTCGGCGAAGATTTCCTTCATCGCCGGCGGCAGCTTGGAAAGCGGCACGGAGGGTGGCGTCGGTTGCTTGGAGGTGTCGGTGACGGGATTGCCGTCCATGGTGGAGCCCTTGAATTGGAAGGTCACCACGTCGTTCTCGCCGGGCTTGCCCTCGCCGGTCGCCGGCGTGACTTCCTGATAGGCCACGCCGCTGGCGGTCTTCTGCACGTCTTCCGGGACCTTCGGGAGTTCCTTGATGTCGAGGAGTTCGACGTCGAACACCAGCATGCCGCCCGGACGGCCACCGCCCGGATTTTCGCCGTAGGCAAGATCGGCCGGGATCCAGAAGCGGCGCTTCTCGCCCACGGTCATGAGTTGCAGTCCCTCGGTCCAGCCCTTGATCACCTGGTTGAGGGGAAAGCTGGTCGGCTCGCCGCGCTTCACCGAGCTGTCGAAGAGTTTGCCGTCCGTCGTCCAGCCGGAGTAGTGGACGGTCACCACGTCGGTTGCGCTCGGTTTCTTGTCGCCCTTGCCCTCTTGGAGGACCTTGTAGGCGAGACCGGAGTCGGTCTTCTTGGCATCTTCGGGAACGGCGGCGACGTCAGGAGGCGTTTCAGGCATGGTTTCGGCAGGTTTCCCGTCCTCGATCTTGATCGGCGGGGTGGTGGCGGATTCCTCCGCATGCAGGGGTGCGAACGCGGCAGCCAGGGCCGCTGCGGCGGTGAATCTCATCCGTTTGTTCATGGCGGCCGAAGCATCCACGGCCTGCCGCCCCTGTCAATTCACCTCGGATTCCCTTTTCTCCAGCCGACGGTCGATCACGAACGGCCCGAACGGCAGCACCGAGGCCACCATCACCATGGCCGCCGAGCGAAACGGCAGCTTCTTTTCCAGCCACGCGATCCCCACCAGCAGAAGCAGCCCCAGGAACAGCCCGCCATGGACCATCCCCGCCACCCGCACCCATTCGGGTTGGTGGGCGTAGTATTTCATCGGCATCGCCACTCCCAGCAGGAACAGGAAGGAAACGGCCTCGATCCGGCCCACGAGGCGGATTCTTCCGATGGGATCGTGAAGGGATGCATGCGGCATGCCCGCCCCCTCGCCCACAACCACCTCACTGTCAAACGCAGCTGACAAACCGAGCGGTTTTTCATTCTTGTCCCCTATTCCATGGAGCCCGAAGATCTGCGGTTGTCGTATAGACCATCATGAACCTGCACCGCCTCCTCGTTCTCAGCCCCTTGCTGGCCACCTTTGCCCACGGGGCCGGCTTCCAGCTCCAAGAGCGCTCCGCCCGCGGTCTCGGCCGCGCCTACTCGGGGGAGTCCGCGATCGCCGACGATGCCTCGGTGCTCGCCTCGAATCCCGCCGGGATGATCTATCTGCCGGGTGAAACGTCGGTCTCGGTCGGCCTCACGGGCATCTATCCGAATGTCGACGTCGGAGGCTTCTACACCGGCGGCGGCACGGTGGGAACGGTGGCCGAAAACGTGGCCGACGATGCCTACGTTCCCTTCCTCTACCTCAGCCACGACCTCACCGACGACCTGACCATCGGCTTCGGGTCCTACACGTTCTACGGGCTGGCGACCAACTACCCGCTGTCCTTCGCCGCCCGGCCGATGGCCGACCAGAGCAAGCTGAAGACGATCAACTTCAACCCCGCCATCGCCTGGCGGCTCCATCCGAAGGTCTCGATCGGTGCCGGCTTCGACGCCGTCTACGCCGACGGCGCGCTCAATGCCACACTGCCGAACTCCCTGCCGCTGCTCGACCTCGCCGGGGACGACTGGGGCTACGGCTACAACGTCGGCCTGATGTATGAAATCACCGACCGCACGCGGGTGGGCCTCCATTATCGGTCGGAGGTCGATCTGACCCTCGAGGGACGCATCGTTTCCGCCGTGGTGCCCATCTTCAACGGCCCCGGCATCGTCGACCTGACACTGCCCGACACCTTCGAGTTCAGTCTTTACCACGAGTTCAACGACCGCTGGGCGATCCACGGCGACGTGACCTGGACCGGCTGGAGCGACTTCCAGCAACTCCAGCCCATCGTCTTCGGCGCCCCCGCCCAACCGGCCGCCACCCCGGAGAACTGGAACGACGTGTGGCGTTTCTCGCTCGGCACCACCTGGAAGGCGACCGAGCGCCTCACCCTGCGCGCCGGCGTGGCCTACGACGAGTCCCCGGTCGAACCCCAGTTCCGCACCCTGCGCATCCCGGATACCGACCGCCTCTGGCTGAGCGTCGGTGCCAGCTGGTCCTTCAACCCCTGCTGGTCGCTCGATGTTGGCTACACCCACCTTTTCACCCAAACCTCCTACATCAACGAAACCAACGCCGCCGGGAACTTCTTCGGCATGGCCCGCGGCGATACCGACCTGGTCTCCATCGGCGTCAGCGGGAACTTCTGAACCGGTTTCCGGAAACCCAGGCCCTTTCCCGGGCGGAGGCGTGATTTCCATCGCCTCCGCCCGCTTGTTTTCTACAGTCCCCCATGCCTCCGCGGATCAAAAAGGTCTTCAGCGTGCCCATCGGTGAGTTCTTCGAGCGCCATGGCTCCGAGCTTTCCCTGACCCTCGTCAGCGACCGCCACGGCTTCGAGCGCCCGATCGGCGAGCCGGCCCCGAACCGCCCGGGCCTGGCGCTGGCCGGCTTCTTCTCCTATTTCGCCAAAAAGCGCGTCCAGGTCCTCGGCAACTCCGAGATGTCCTACCTCAAAAAGCTCACGCCCCAGATGCGGGCCGAGCGCTTCGGCCGCATGTGCGAGCGCGACATCCCCGCCATCGTCGTCTCCCGCGGCGTGCCGGTGCCCGAAGACCTCCTGGAAATCGCCTCCCGCCACACCATCCCGGTGTTTTCCACCACCCTGGTGACCATGAACTTCATGAACGCCGCCACCCTGAAGTTGGAAGCGGAGTTCGCGCCCACCACCACGCTGCACGGCTGCATGGTCGACATCCGCGGCATCGGCGTCCTCATCATGGGCCGCAGCGGCAGTGGGAAAAGCGAGACCGCCATCGGCCTGCTGGAGCGCGGCGCCGCCCTCGTGGCCGATGACATGGTGCGCGTCCGCTGGGCCAACAGCGAACTCACCGCCAGTGCTCCCGAGCTTTCCCGCGGCTACATCGAAATCCGCGGCATCGGCATCGTCAACGTCGCCAACCTCTTCGGCCTCACCTCGATCCGACCGGAAAAACGGCTCGACCTGGTCATCAACCTCACCCTCCACAGCGACCTCAACGAAGTCGATCGCGTCGGCATCCAGCAGAAAACCTTCGACGTGCTCGGCCAGCCCGTCGCCATGGTGGAAATCCCGGTGGCTCCGGGGCGCGATACCGCCCGCATGGTCGCCATCGCCGCGCTGCACCAGCAGCTCCGCAAGCTGGGCTACAACATGGCCGACGAATTCAACGAGCGCCTCGTCCAGCACATGGCGCGTAATAATCCGCCAACCGGCCTTTGAAAAATCCCTTGGCCAATCTGTTCCGTCGTTCCTAGACTCCCGCCGCCGCAAGGCAACGCACCTGATGGTCCAACGAGCATTCACCATCCAAAACAAGCTGGGCATCCACGCCCGGCCCGCCGCGCAGTTTGTCAAAACCGCGTCCCGCTTCACGTCCGACATCCGCGTGGAAAAGGACGGCGAGGAGGTGGATGGCAAGAGCATCATGGGTCTCATGATGCTCGCCGCCGGCCACGGCTCGGTCATCCAGGTCTTTGCGGAGGGCGATGACGCCGAGTCCGCCATCGAGGCTCTTGCCGACCTCGTCGACCGCAAGTTCGAGGAGGATTAATTCTTCTTTTCCGCCCTCCTTCCCTCCACCAGCATCGCCTTGGTGAAGGACAGGACGAGGCAGGCCCAGGAAACAGAGCGCGTGCTCCAAGGCACCGCCGTCTCCCGCGGCATCGGCATCGCCCCCGTCCACGTCGTCGCCCGCGGATTCTCCGCGCCCGAGGTCTATCCGATCACCGATGTCGAGGCCGAGCAGGCCCGTTTTGAAAACGCCCTCGCCGTCACCCGCGGCCAGCTGTCCGAGCTGCAGAAGCGCATCGAGGCCATCTCCGGCGAGCACGAAAGCCGCATCTTCGAGGCCCACCTCATGATGATCGAGGACAAGGCGATCGTCGACCGGGTCAACGAAGCCATCGCCGAGCGCAAGCAGAACGCCGAGTTCGCGCTCTACGCCGTGGCCCAGAATTTCCTCGAGGCCATGCGCCGCGTGCCGGATCCCTACCTCCGCGAGCGCACCACCGACATCGAGGACGTCTGCCAGCGGGTGCTGCGGAACTTTTCCCATGAGGACCAGCGCGACGGGCATCCCTCTGACAACCACATCCTCGTCGCCTACGACCTGTCGCCCTCGGACACCGCCTCGATGGACCGCCGCCACCTCCACGGCTTCGCCACGGAAATGGGCAGCGTCAATTCCCACACCGCCATCCTCGCCCGTTCGCTCGGCATCCCCGCCATCGTCGGGCTCCAGGGCGCGGTGCTCGAAGTCCGCGCGCTCACCCCGGCGATCATCGACGGCTACACCGGCAAGCTGATCCTCAACCCGACGCCCGAGACCTTCGCCCGCTACGAGCGGGTCCGGACGGAAAAAGAGCGCGTCCGCCACAAGCTCGAGGCCCAGCGCAACGACGAGGCGGTCACCACCGACGGCCGCCGGATCACGCTTTCCGCCAACATCGAGCTGGTCAAGGAACTGCCCTTCGTGAAGCACAGCGGCGCCCGCGGCGTCGGCCTCTACCGCACCGAGTTCCTGCTGCTGGAAGGCGAACAAATCCCCGGCGAGGACTTCCAGGCCCGCACCTACACCCAGCTCGCCCGGGCGCTGGCACCGGATCCGGTGATCATCCGCACCCTCGACTCCGGGGGCGACAAGCTGCCCGTCGAGCCCCTGCTCGAGCCCGAGCCGAACCCCTTCCTCGGCTGGCGCGGCATCCGCGTCTCGCTCGACCGCCCCGCCATGTTCAAGGAGCAGCTGCGCGCCATCCTCCGCGCCAGCGCCCACGGCAAGGTCGCCGTCATGTTCCCGCTCGTCTCCGGCATCATGGAAGTCCGCCGCGCCAAGGACCTGGTGAAGGAGGCCATGGACGAGCTCGCGGCCAAAAACATCCCCTTCGATGAAAACATCGACATCGGCGTGATGATCGAGCTGCCCTCGGCCGCCATCATCGCCGACCTGCTCGCGCCGGAGGTCGACTTCTTTTCCATCGGCACCAACGACCTGATCCAATACACCGTCGCCGCCGACCGCGTGAACTACCGCGTGGCCGACCTCTACCGGCCCACCCACCCGGCGGTGATCCGGCTGATCAAGCGCACCATCGATGCCGCCATCCAGAACGGCATCTGGACCGGCGTCTGCGGGGAAATGGCCGGCGACGTCCGCCTCACCCCCCTGCTCCTCGGCCTCGGCGTCGAGGAACTCTCGGTCGGCCCCCATCAGGTCCCTCGCGTCCGCCACGCCATCCGCGCGCTGTCCCACGCCGAATGCGCCGCCATGGCCGACGAGGCCCTGCGCACACCTTTGAGCAAGGACACGCTCGAACTCACCACCGAACTCGCCACGAAATACTACCGCGACCTGATCGACTGATCGTCAGCCGATCATCTTCGGCGGGATGGAAAAGAGCAGCCTTGCCCTCCGTCCCTGGGGGACCACCTCCAAGCCCACCAGCGAGCCCTTTTTCACCTCCACGCTGCCGGCCGGCGCCCCGAGCAGCCATTCCGCCAGGCCGGAGAAATCCGGCTCGTGGCCGACGATCATCACCCGCCCGAACTCCGAGAAGCCCCGTAGTTCGCGGAGCGCCGTTTCCGGATCCATCCCACAGTCGAGCCAGGGTTGAAACATCGGCTCCGGCAACCCGGCCTCGTCGCAGAAATGCTCCGCCGTCTCCTTCGCGCGGATCCGCGGGCTGGAAAGCACCACCTCCGGCAGCCGGTCGACTCCCGCCAGCAGCTTCGCCGCCCGCCGCGCCTGGCGGATGCCCTTTTCCTCCAGCCGTCGGTCGAAATCCCCGCCCGGCCGGTGGTCCTCCGCCTTGCCATGTCGCAGCAGAATCAGCTCCATGCCCGCAGCTTAGTGCATGGTCATGCCGCCATCCACCGCGATCACCTGGCCGGTGATGTAACGCGCGCCCGGACCAGCGAGGAACACGACGAGGTTCGTCACGTCCTCGACCGAGCCGAAACTGCCGAGAGGGATCTTCGCCTGGATCTCGGACTTCACGTTTTCCGGCAGCGCGTCGGTCATGTCGGTGGCGATGAAGCCCGGCGCGATCGCGTTGCAGGTCACCGCGCGGCCGGCCAGCTCGCGGGCCACCGACTTGCTGAAGCCGATCAGGCCCGCCTTGCTCGCCGCGTAGTTCGCCTGGCCGGCGTTACCCATCAGGCCGATGACCGACGCGATGTTGATGATCCGCCCGCCGTCCGATTTCATGATCGGCCGCATGAAGGCCTTCACCGTGTTGAAGGCGCCCTTCAGGTTGGTGTCGAGGACCGTCATCCAGTCCTCCTCCTTCATCCGCATCAGCAGCCCGTCACGGGTCACGCCGGCGTTGTTGACCAGGATATCGACGGTGCCGAAGTCGGAAACGATCTGCTTGCCGAGCGCGGCCACCGCCTCGTGGTCGGCCACGTCCACCGCGTAGGCCTTCGCCATTTCGGGAAACTCGGCGTTGATCGCTTCGGCGGTCGCCCCGCAGCTGCTCGCGCTGCGGCTCACCACCGCCACCTTCGCGCCGCGCGCGGCGAGCGCCTTGGCGATCGATCCGCCGATGCCCCGACCGCCACCGGTCACCACTGCGACTTTGCCTTCAAAGGATTGCATGCCCCGGAGGCTGCGCATCCGCGATGGGGATGCAACGGGAAACTGCAACCCCGACCTTCGGAGACCAAAATCCGGCCGGATGAAACATTTCCGCCACATACGGCCCGAAATCCGCCATAAGAACCGGTTCGTCGAATATTTTTGCAAAGGCGCTCCGGAATAGGCATGGGAAATCCCTCCGCGGCGGAATAGTTCACGCTTTGATGCTCGAAAAGCCCTGCATGAACGTCCGCTTCACCGCTCTTCTCGCGGCGGCGGCGCTTGCCCTCCTCCCCGGCCTTCACGCCCAGCAGCATGGCTTGACCGCCCGCCCCACCGCCGGCCCCTTCCTTGATGGAACGTTCCCTGAGGCACCGCCCGCCATTCCGACCGACTATTCGGCGGTCCCCGCTTTTCCAAACCTGACCTTCCTGAACCCCGTCGGGCTCACCGCCATCCCCGGGACCAACCAACTGCTTGTCTGGGAACGCGAGGGACGCATCTGGTCGTTCGAGAACGATCCAGAGACGACCACCAAGACCCTGGTGGTTGATCTTTCCGCCCACACCCAGGGCTGGGACGATTCCGGCATGCTGGCCGTGGCTCCCCACCCGGACTTCCAGAACAACCGGCAGATCTTCGTCTACTACAACTGGCGTGGCGGCATCGCCGGCGGCGCGGGCGACCTCGGCCCGGTGATCGGCGATGCCAACACCCGCCCGCCCACCGCCACGCCCACCCGTGACCGGCTCTCGCGCTTCACGCTCGACGCCGCCTACCAGGCCGATGCCGCGGGTGAATACGTGGTCATCGACCAACAGGACGGCACCGTCTGGCACAACGGCGGCGGCATGTTTTTTCATCCGGACAACGGCTTCCTCTATCTTACCAACGGCGACGACGCCAATCCGGGCCGCAACGGCCAGGTGATCGATACCGGCCTGTTCTCCGGCGTGCTGCGAATCGATGTCGACAGGCGCGGCGGGGACATCAGCCACGCGCCGACCAAGCGGGCGATCGGGGAAATCAGTCCGGAATGGCCACGCTACTACATCCCGAATGACAATCCTTTCGTCGGCCAGCCGGACGCCCTCGGCGAGTTCTTCGCCATCGGCTTGCGCAGCCCGCACCGCATGACCGTGGACGCGATCACCGGCCGGATTTTCATCGGCGATGTCGGTGCCGAATCGCGCGAGGAGATCAGCGTCATCGAGCCGAGCGACCCGCCCGGGCTGAACTTCCAATGGCCGCGGATCGAGGGCGACACCGGCAATCTCACGCCACCCTATCCCGGCGTGAACAAGCGGCCGATCATCGACTACCCCCACGGCACCGGCGACGGAAGCTGCGTGATCGGCGGCTACGTTTACCGCGGCAGCCGTTTTCCGGAGCTGTTCGGAAAATACATCTTCGGAGATAACATGAGCGGCTACGTCTGGTATCTCGACGAGAGCGTTTCCCCGGCGCAGAAGGTCCGGCTGGCGATCCTTCCCGACGGCCCCGGACCGAACTCCGGCAACGATTACCGCGGTCTCGGCTCGTTCGGCACCGATGCCGACGGCGAACTCTACCTCTGCCAGCTGAGCAGCACGGAAGGTCGCATCTACAAGCTCGAACGAGGTGCCACCGAGCCCGGCGAACCGCTGCCGGCCACGCTCGGAGCCACCGGCATCTTCGACGACCTCGTCACGCTGGAGCCGGGCGATCCGTTCATCCCTTACGAAATCAACGCGCCCTTCTGGTCGGACGGAGCCGAGAAAAGACGCTTCGCGATGATCCCGGCGGGCACCACCGTCGGCTTTCATGCGGACGGCAAGTGGGACTTCCCGGTCGGCAGTGTGTTCGTGAAGCACTTCGAGCTGCCGGTCGATGAAACGGACCCGTCCGTCACCCGTCGGCTCGAAACCCGCGTGCTGGTCGTGAAGCCCGATGGCGACGTCTATGGCGCCACCTACAAATGGCGGGCCGACCAGACCGATGCCGACCTGCTCGACGGCTCGCTTTCCGAAAGCGTGACCATCGCCACCGGGGAGTGGGGCCCGTTGGTCGCCGGGGACATCGGAACTCCGGCGCTCACCGGCTCGACCAGCCGCTCCGGGAACCTCGTCACGGTCCACGCCGGGGGCACCGACATCTGGAATGCCAGCGACCAGTTCCACTTCGCCCACCAGACCCGCACCGGCGATTTCGACGAGGCGGTGAGGGTGGAGAGCGTCGTGCAGGCTGATCTTTACACCAAAACCGGGCTGATGGTCCGCGACTCGCTGTCCCCCAACGCGCGCCATGTCATGGCCCTCGTCTTCCCCAGCAATGCGGAGCGGAACAACAACGTGGGCGGCTACGAATTCCAATACCGCGCCACGACCGGCGGCAACGCGGCCGCGATCTATCCCCCGCAGCCGCAGCCGACCGTTTCCTATCCGAACACCTGGCTGCGGATGAAGCGTGAGGGGGACACCTTCATCGCCTACTCGGGGAGCGATGGCTTCACGTGGACGGAATACGCGCGGGTCACGCTCGACCTCCCGGACTCGGTTGAGTTCGGACTTGCCGTCACCGCCCACACGGCTGCCGCGGAAACGATCGCCCGCTTCGAGATCGGGACCAGGAGGCAGCCTTGGTACTATCCCAGCCGTAGCGATTGCCTCACCTGCCACAACCCACAGGCAGGCGGATCACTGGGGCTCAGCACACGCCAGTTCAACCGCGAAATGACCTACCCGAACGGCGTGACCGATCATCAGCTCCTCGCCTGGGGGCACGTCGGGCTTTTCGACGCCGCCCCCGGCGAAGGCGACCTCCCCACGCTGGCCAAGCTCCACGATCACGACGACTCCGCGGCTTCGCTGCAGGAGCGGGCGCGTTCCTACTTCGATGCGAACTGCTCCTACTGCCACCGCCCGGACGGCGTCCAGGCGTTCTGGGATGCCCGCTACGATGCGGCATTCGCCGAGCAGGGCATTTACTACGGGGTATTGGTGAATGAACTCGGCGATACCGACAACCGGGTGGTCGTTCCGGCCGACCTGGATCACTCCGTGCTTTTCCGGCGGGTCAATACCAACGGTGAACTGCGCATGCCCCCGCTGGCGCGGAACCAGATCGACGAAGAAGGCGTGGCCATGCTTGCCGAGTGGATCAGCGGGTTGCCGGAGGAAACGGTGGCCGCACCGGTGGGGCTCGCCGCCACCCCGACCTCCAACAGCTCGGTCACCCTCGGCTGGAGTGACCAGTCCGACAACGAGGTCGGCTTCGTGGTCGAGCGTTCGGTCGAGGGCGGAGCCTTCGGCATCGTGGGCTACGCCGGTGAGGGCGAGGAGAGCTTCATCGACAGCGCCGCAGCTCCTTTTCAAAACAACACCTATCGCGTGAAAGCCTACGGGACCTACGTGCAGTCGGCGCCCTCGGATGAGGTCACCGTGGTGCCCAACGTCGGCACCCCCGCGCCCGAGATCCAGCTGGTGGGCGATGGCACCGAGATCTTCCATGCCGACCTGACGCCCGACCTCGCGGACGGCACGGATTTCGGCGTGGTCACCGTGGAAAGCGGGCCCGCCACCCACACCTTCACCATCCACAATCTCGGCAACCTGCCCCTTCAGCTGCCCGCGCTGGTCACCATCACCGGCCCCGGCGCGGCCTCGTTTTCCGTCGCCACGCCGCCGGCGGGCTCGATCGCCGGCAGCTCGCAGTCGGTGTTCGCGATCCGCTTCGATCCCCGGGAGCAGGCGCGCCAGGATGCGATGGTGGTCATCGAAACCAACGACCCGGACGAGCCGCTCTTCACTTTCTCCATCACCGGAACCGCCCTCGACGTGGGCCTGATCGCCTGGTGGCGCATGGATGAGGGTTCCGGGGAGGAAGTGGGCGACGTCACCGGTGCCGGCCATGCCGGCTCTTTCACCGCTCCCGAGCCGGTGTGGAATCCGGTCGGCTACCTCGGTGGCGCCCTGACTTTTTCCGGCGAGCAGGGCCAGAGCGTGCGTGTCGAGCCGGGTGCCGCCCTGAACCCGTCTTCCGCCCTCTCGATCACCGCCTGGGGCATGCCGGTCGATTGGTACGGCAACCGCCGTATTTTGCAGAAAAGCAACAACGACACCCAATACCGCCTGCTCGCGGAGGGCGGAAACCTCGTTTTCGACATCGCCGATGTCGGCCGCCTCGAGGCCCCGCTGCCGACTCCCGGCATGTGGCACCATTTCGCCGCCACCTACGATGGCGCGGCGATGATGCTCTATGTGGATGGACTGCCGGTGGCCAGCGCCGAAGCCAGCGGCAGCATCCCGGCGGGCAATGATCCGCTCTACATCGGCACCAAGACCCCGGACTCGGTGGCCGGCGACCACTGGTCGGGCGACCTCGACGACGTCCGCCTCTACGGCGTGGCGCTCGGCGGCGCGAAGATCGCGGAAATGGCGGGCGCCGACCTGGGCACCGGCCTCGTCGGACACTGGCGGCTCGACCAGACGTCCGGAACGAACGTTCCCGACTCGTCGGGGCTCGCCAACCACGGCACCCTGACCAGCCCCCATCCGCAATGGATCGCCGACGGTCGCCTCGGCGGGGCGCTGGCCTTCGACCATTCGATCGGGCAATCGGTAACCGTGCCGTCCGCCGACCCGCTCAATCCTGTCTCCGCGGTCACCGTGGCAGCGTGGGTTCGGGCGAACCACTGGATCGACAACGGCCGCATCCTTCAAAAAGGCAGCTCCGACAATCAATACCGCTTCCACGCCGAAGACGGAGTGTTCGTCTGGCAGCTCGCCGGCATCGGCCGCCTTGAGACCCCGCTGCCGCCCGCCAACCAGTGGGTCCACGCCGCCGCCACCTACGATGGATCCCGTATGTCGATCTGGTTCGATGGCGTGGAGGTCGCCACCGCCGCCGCCAGCGGCCCGCTGGCAACCAGCACCGACCCGCTCTATCTCGGCACGAAAATCCCGAACAACTCCGGCAAGAACACGCTCGATGGCGCGCTCGACGACGTCCGCCTGTACGCTCGGGCCCTGACTTCCACGGAGATCGGAACGCTTGCCACCCAGGGCAGCTCATTGTCCGTCACCGCCACCGACGCCCCTGCCCGGCGGGGGACCGGTGACACCGGTCGGTTCACCATCACCCGCACCGGTCCCACCACCCAGGCGCTGTCGATCCCCCTCGCCTTCGGCGAAACGGGAGACGCCGCGCTTCAGGGAATCGACTTCATCTCCTCGCCGCATCCCTCGAGTTTCATCCTCCCCGCGGGCTCGGCCAGCGGCACGGTGCTGATCACGCCGGTGGATTCCGAAACGCCGACCGGGACCCGCATGGTCACGCTGATCCTCGACGAGGTGGACGGCTACGTGGCCGAACCCGCCTCCGCCACCATCGCGCTCGAAGACTCACCCGTGAACCAGTGGAAGATCGATGCCTTCGGCAGCCTCGCCGCCGCTCAGACTGCCGGGGCCGGCGACAGCGCCGATGTGGATGGCGACGGCATCGAGACCCTCATGGAGGCGGCCCTCGGAACCGATCCGCTCACGCCGGATGCCGGCGCCCTGCCGGTTCCGCGGATCGAGGAAATCGACGGCAAGACCTATCTCACCTCGGCCTACCGTCGCCCGCGGCCGGCCCTGGCGGGCCTCAGCTACTGGCACCAGACGGGCTCCGCGCTCGGCACCGACTGGCAGCCGGCCATGATGCTGCCCGGCTATCCGCTGGACCATGGCGACGGCACCGAGACGGTCATTTTCGCCTCGCCGATACCGGTCTCAGACGCGCCGCGGCAGTTCCTGCGGCTGCGTGTCACCCGGCCCTGATTCCGCTTGGCGTCCGTCGGACCCCCGCTAGGGTTCGCCGCATGTCGTCCCCGAAACTGTTCGCACCCGGCCCCATCGACGTCTCGCCTGAAACTTACGCGGCGATGACCCGCACGATGATCGGCCACCGTGGCAAGGACTTCGAAGAGCTCTATGCCTCCCTGCAGCCCGGTCTGAAGGAAATCTTCGGCACCACCCGCCCGGTCTTCCTTTCCACCTCCTCCGCCTGGGGCGTGATGGAGGGCGCGCTGCGCAACCTGGTCCGCGAAAAGGTCCTCTGCCTCTGCTGCGGCGCCTTTTCCGACAAGTGGTTCAGCGTCGCCAAGAGCATGGGCTACGCCGCCGACAAGGTGCAGGTCGAGTGGGGCGAGGCGATCGATCCCGAAGCCGTCCGCGCCAAGCTTGAGGAAGGCGGCTTCGACACCGTGACCTTCATCCACTCCGAGACCTCGACCGGCGTGCTCAACGACCTGCCCGCCATCGCCAAGGTGGTGAAGTCGTTTCCCGACGTGATGTTCATCGTCGATACCGTCTCGTCGCTCTCGACCGTGCCGGTCGACTTCGATGCCAACCAGGTCGATGTCATGATCGCCGGCGTCCAGAAGGCGCTCGCGCTGCCGCCCGGTCTGGCGGTTTTCGCCGTGTCCGAGGACGCGATGAAGCGCGCCGAGACGATCCCGAACCGCGGCTACTACTTCGACTTCGTCGAGTTCGCGAAGAACGCGGAAAAGAACAACACGCCCTCCACGCCGGCCATCGCCACGCTGTTCGGGCTGCAATACATCCTCAGCAAGATCGCCGACGAGGGCTTCGAGAACCGCATCGCCCGCCATGCGAAGACCAACGCCATGGTTCACGAATGGGGTGCCAAGCACGGCTTCGAGATCTTCGCGCAGGAAGGCTACCGGTCGCAGGCGCTGACCTGCTTCAAGACGCCGGAAAACTTCGACCAGTCCGCCTTCATCAAGACGCTCAAGGACAAGCACGGCTTCCTGATCAACGGCGGCTACGGCAAGATCAAGGGCCTCACTTTCCGCATCTCCAACATGGGCAACGAGACCGTGGCCACCATGCAGGAACTCATCGATGCCATGGACGATGTCCTCGGCTGAGCCGGTGTTTCCCAACGATCTCCGCAGCGCCGTCCGGCTCCACGCCCGGGCGGCGCTTTCTTTTTTCCGGGAAATCACCGGTGCGCGCACCTTTTTGCAGGAATCCCGGCGGTCGCTTCGTAGGGTGCTCGATCATGAAACCGCTTCCGTTCGTCACCGTCCTGGCCGCCCTGGCCACCACCGCTTTCGCCGCCGATCCGAACACGCTCACTCCCGAGGAAAAGAAAGAGGGCTTCAAGCTGCTCTTCGACGGCAAGTCGCTCGACGGCTGGCACACCTACAAGGAGGACAAGCCCCGTTCGCAGTGGAAGGTGGAGGATGGCGCCATCACCCTGACCGAAGGCGGCGGCGGCGACCTGACCTCCGACAAGATGTTCGGCGACTTCGATTTCCGCTGCGAGTGGAAGATCGTCCACGGCGGCAACTCCGGCATCATCTGGCACGCCACCGAGGAGCACGCCTACCCGTGGGTCAGCGGCCCGGAGTACCAGATCCTCGATTCCTTCCCCAGCGACGACCACAAGTATCCGCACGAAATCGAGGCCAAGAACCTCGCCGGCGGCCTCTACGCGCTGAAGACGGCGAAGCCGGAATGGTCCAAGCCCGCCGGCGAATGGAACGAGGCCCGCATCGTCATCAAGGGCACGCAGATCACTCTTTACCTGAACGGCACCGTGACCGCCGACGTCGATTCGACCAGCGACGAGTTCAAGGAGATGCTGTCAAAGTCGAAGTTCAACGGCTGGGAGTTCTTCAACAAGGCCAAGAAGGGCCACATCGCCCTGCAGGACCACGGCGACAGGGTCTCCTTCCGCACCCTCCGGCTGAAGAAGCTCTGAGCTCCGTGTGAAACTCCGGTTCCCCCACCGCTGCCTGGCGGCGGCCGTCGGTCTGGCGGCCGCGCGCGGCGCCACCGAGGTCTACCTGCGCTCGCCGGCGATCCGCGGGGAAACGGCGGTCTTCACCGCGGAGGGCGACTTGTGGAAGGTCCCGGTCGCGGGCGGCACGGCGCGGCGCCTGACCACTCATCCCGCCGATGAAACCTCGGCCGCGATCTCGCCGGACGGGAAATGGATCGCTTTTTCCGCCGCCTACGAGGGCCCGACCGAGGTCTACGCCATGCCCGCGGATGGCGGCCTGCCCCAGCGCCTGACCTGGGATGGCGAAGGCTCGCGTCCGGTCGGGTGGACACCCGATGGCCGCGTGCTCTGCGCCACCCATGCCCACTCCACGCTGCCGAACGTGCAGCTGGTGGCGATCGATCCCGCCAGCGGCGCGTCCTCGCTGGTGCCTCTGGCACAAGCCGCCGAGGGCACCTACGACCCGACCGGAAAGGTGCTGTATTTCACCCGCCTCTCGCCGCAGAGCAGCAGCACCAAGCGCTACCAAGGGGGCACCGCCCAGAACCTGTGGCGCTACGAAGACGGGGCCGAAGAAGCCGAACCGCTGACCGGCGACTACCGCGGCACCTCGAAGAACCCGATGTTCGGCGACGGGCGCGTCTTTTTCCTCTCGGACCGCGGGGGCTCGATGAACCTGTGGTCGATGCCCACCGGCGGCGGCGAGCCGGTGGCGATCACGAACCACCACGACTTCGACATCCGCACCGCCAGCCTCGATGCCGGCCGCATCGTCTATCAATGGGCCGGCCAACTGCGGCTTCACGACCTCGCGCGTGGGAGCGATGAGGTCATCCCGATCACCATCGAGTCCGACTTCGACCAGACCCGCGAGCGCTGGATCGACAAGCCCTTCGACTACCTCACCCGCTCCAGCCTGTCGCCCGACGGCACCCGGCTGGCGCTCACCGCCCGTGGCAGCGTGTTCGTCGCTCCGGTGAAACCCGGCGGGCGGCTGGTGGAGATCGCTCCGCCCGCCGGCGCCCGCTATCGGCAGGCGACCTTCCTGCCGGGCAGCGATTCGCTCGTCGCGCAGACCGATGAAACCGGCGAGATCGAGATGGTCAGACTGCCCGCCAACGGCGTCGGCACGCCCGAGCTGCTGACCGATGACGGCACCATTTTCCGTCACGCGCCGATTCCCTCGCCGGACGGAAAACAGATCGCGTGGGAGGACAAGAACCTCGACCTCTGGGTGCGCGAGCTGGACGGCGGGCGGCAGGTCAAGGTCAGCACCGCTCCGATGTGGGGCTTCCAGGAAATCTCGTGGTCGCCCGACGGCCGCTGGTTGGCCTTCGTCGAGCCGGCGGAGAACACCTTCCACCGCATCCGCCTCTTCGACACCCGCGATGGCACGGTGACCGATGCCACCAGCGACCGCGTCCGCAGCTTTTCCCCGGCCTGGTCGGCGGATGGGAAATGGCTGTATTTCCTCAGCGATCGCACCCTGCAGACGCTCGTCGGCTCGCCGTGGGGCCCGCGCCAGCCCGAGCCGTTTTTCACCGAGAGCACCCGCATCTACGCCCTCGCGCTCCAGCCGGGCTTGAGGTTTCCTTTCACGCCGCCCGACGAGCTGCATCCCGAGGAGCCGGGAAAAGACGAGCCCGCCGAGGAGGGCGAGGCTCATCCCGATGAGCCGGTGGTGGAGATCGAGAAGGACGGGCTGCAAGGCCGGCTCTACGAGGTCCCGGACGTGTCCGGAAACCTGTCGCAGCTCGCGGCCACCCGGGAGTTCCTGTTTTACCGCTCCGAAGTCCCCGGCAAGGGCCCGAAGCCCGAGCTGATCCGGCTCAAGATCGGCTCGACGAAACCCGAGCCCGAAGTCTTCGCCACCGACCCGAAGGACTGGGAGCTGTCGCTCGACGGAAAATCCGTCGCCCTGCGGATGGGCGATCGTTTCCACGTCGTGCCCGCCGATGGCAAGGCCCCGGCCGAGCTGGAGGACGCGGTGCCTCTGGACCGCTGGAAGTTCGCCATCGATCCGCGCACCGAGTGGCGGCAGATCTACCTCGAGTCGTGGCGGATGCTGCGCGATTACTTCTACGATCCCGCCATGCACGGCACCGACTGGACCGCGGTGCGGGATCGCTACCTGCCCCTGATCGACCGTGTGGCCGACCGCGCCGACCTGGGCGAGATCATGCAGGAAATGGCCGGCGAGCTGAGCGCGCTGCACACCGTGATCCGCTTCGGCGACCTCCGCCACGGACCCGATGACATCCAGCCCTCGTCGCTCGGCGCGCGCTTTTCCCGCGATGCGGCCACCGGCGGCTGGCGGATCGAGCACGTCTATGCCAGCGACCCCGACTATCCGGGCGAAACCGCCCCCCTCGCCCGCCCCGGCATCGACGCGCATGAAGGCGAGGTCATCGTTGCCATCAACGGCCGCGAACTGAAGGGCATCGACCACCCCGAGCACCTGCTCGCGACCAAGGCCGGCCAGAAGGTTCTGTTGGAAATCGTTTCCCCTACGGGCACCAGCCGTCAGGTGCTGGTCGAGCCGCTCGCCCCGCACGAAGCCGAGAATCTGCGCTACTCCGAGTGGGAACTCACCCGCCGCGAGCAGGTCGAGGAGTCCGCCGACCAGCGCATCGGCTACGTCCACCTGCGGAACATGGGGCCGGGCAGCATCCTCGAATGGGCGCGCGCCTTCTATCCGGTGTTCCAGCGCCAGGGCCTGATCATCGACATGCGGCACAACCGCGGCGGCAACACCGATTCGTGGATCCTCAGCCGCCTGCTGCGGAAACCGTGGTTCTACTGGTCGCCGCGCGCCGGCCAGCCGTACTCGAACATGCAGTTCGCCTTCAACGGCCACCTCGCCGTGCTGTGCAACGAGTGGACCGCCAGCGATGGCGAGGCCTTCAGCGAGGGCGTCCGCCGGCTGGGACTCGGGAAAATCATCGGCACCCGCACCTGGGGCGGCCAAATTTGGCTCAGCGCCCGGCCGTGGCTGGTCGACAACGGCATGTGCACCGCCGCCGAGTTCGGCGTCTACAGCCCCGAAGGCGAGTGGCTGATCGAGGGCACCGGCGTCGAGCCGGACATCACCGTCGACAACCTCCCGCACCAGACCTTCCTCGGCCGCGACGCGCAGCTCGAGGCCGCGGTGAAACACCTGCTCGGCCGCATCGCCGAGGACCCCCGGCCGGTCCCGCCGCCGCCCCCGCGGCCCGACAAGTCGCGGAGGTGAAACTTCCGGCTCAGCCGGCGTTCATCAGCTCCTCGATCTCCTCGGCCTCGATCGGGATGTCGGCCATCAGGTCGCGGTTGCCCTCGACCCCGATCAGCACGTCGTTTTCCAAACGGATGCCCAGGCCCTCCTCGCGGATGTAAATGCCGGGCTCGATCGTGAACACCATGCCCTCGGCGAAGGGCTCGTGCGGCGGGGACACGTCGTGGACGTCCAGCCCGAGGTGGTGCGAAGTACCATGCATGAAGTACTTCCGCACCAGCGGCTTGTCCGCCGGCTGCTCGCGGGCCTCCTTGGCGCCGATCAGGCCCAGGTTCACCAGCTCGGCCTCCATCAGTTCCATCACCTGCTTCTGGTACTCGATCGGCGTGTTGCCCGGCCGCAGGATCTCATTGGCCCCGCGGAACACGCGCAGCACGGCATCGTAGACTTCCCGCTGGCGCGGGGAAAAGCGGCCGTTGACCGGCACCGAGCGGGTCAGGTCGGAGTTCCAGCCGCCATACTCGGCCGCCACGTCCATCAGCACCACGTCGCCGTCCTGGCAGACCTTGTCGTTGGATAGGTAGTGCAGCACGCAGGCGTTCTTGCCGGTGCCGACGATCGGGGTGTAGGCGAAGCCCCGCGATCCGCGCCGCACGAACTCGTGCAGCAGCTCGGCCTCGATCTCCCACTCGCCGACGCCCGGCTTGATGAAGCCCAGCAGCCGCCGGAACCCGGCCCCGGTGATGTCGCAGGCCTTCTGGATGAACTTGATTTCCTCCGCGTCCTTGGTGATGCGCAGGCGGTGCATCAGCGGGGCCAGCCGCTCGTAGCGGTGCAGCGGGTAGCGCGCTTGGCAGCGCTTGATGAAGCGGTCGTTGGCCGTTTCCACCACCACGTCGGCCCGCAGGTGCTCATTGGTCGTCAGGTAGATGTGGTCCACCTGCGGCACCAGCCGGTGCAGCCAGCCATCGAAGGAGGACGTCCACTCGACCCGCTCGATCCCGGTCGCGGCCTTGGCCTCGTCCTTGGTCAACTTTTCCCCGTCCCAGATGGCGATGTGCTCGCTGGTCTCCTTGACGAAAAGAATCTCCCGCTCCCGCGGCTCCACGGCGTCGGGCATCAGGACGAGCACCGATTCCTCCTGGTCTACGCCGGTCAGGTAAAAGAGGTCGGCATTTTGGCGCAGCGGCAGCGTGCCGTCCGCATTGGTCGGCAGGATGTCGTTGGCCAGCACGATGACGATGCTGTTCGGCTTGAGGAGGGCCCGGAGTTTCTCTCGATTTCGAACGAAGAGCTGGGGATCGATGGGGTCGTAACGCATGGTGGTTTTTGGAAGGCTTCAGCCGCCGCGCCAGTTCAGCTTCTGGCGCAGCGCACCGTAGAAGGACCGGCCCTCGAGACGGACGAGGTTCAGCGAGCGCGCGTCCTTGCGGATCTTCACCCGGTCGAGCGCACCGATCTCGTCGCAGTCCCGCCCGTCCACAGTGAAGAGCAGCGCGCCCTCCTCCAGGCCGTCGGGGGCCAGCTCGATCTCGGTCGTGTCGTCGATCACCAGCGAGCGTTGGCTGAGCGTGTGCGGGCAGATCGGCGTGATCACGAACACGTCCGCCGCCGGGCTGATCAGCGGGCCGCCGGCGGAAAGCGAGTAGGCCGTGGACCCCGTCGGCGTGGCCACGATCAGGCCGTCGGCCCGGTAGCGGTTGAGCAGGTCGCCATCGACCGTGGCCTTCATCGAGACCAGTCGGCCGGTCTGGCCGCGGGCGAGCACCGCCTCGTTGAGCGCCAGGTATTCCTTCGTGCGGCCGTCGCTCCGGACCACCGTGGCCGCCAGCATGGTTCGCTTGCTGACGTGGAAACTGCCGTTCTTCAGAGCTTCGGCGAACTCCTCCAGCTCGTCATCGGTGCAGCTGGTCAGAAAACCCAGCGTGCCGATGTTCACCCCCGCCATCGGCGTTTCGGTGCCACCGAGCGTGGCCACCGCGTGAAGCATCGTGCCATCGCCGCCCAGCACGACCACCAGGTCGGAGGCCTGCGCCAGCTCGGGCCCGGGCAGCCCCTCCCCTCCGACCAGTGCCGCGGTTTCCCGGTCCACCTGGGATTCGATCCCCCGCTGGCCCAGCGCGCCGACGAGCCGTCCATAGGCCCGGACCGCTCCGGGTTTGTTGGGATTGGCGATGATGCCGACCTTCATCCCCTCCGGTCTAACCGCCATTCCCCCCCTCCGCAACGCGCTTTCCGCGGCATGGAGGGGCAAAAGCGGTGATTACTCGACGAAAGGGTCTTCACCCTCCTCAACCACCGCGGGCGGCTGGGCGAACTGCCGGAGCTTCGATCGAATGCCCTCCTCAAGCTCCGAGACCTCGATCCCCCTCCTGCCGAGCTCGTCGAGCATCTGGCGCAGGCCTTCGCCGGATGCCATCGGATCGGAAGACGACCACCCCCAGAAAACCACGGCCATCTCATGGAGGTCCGGATCTCGAAAGGGGTCGTTCGCATCGAATGCACCTCCATTTTTCTCGATCTGATCCTCAACTCGACGGGTGATGGCATCGACCGCGTCCTGCCCATCGAGCTTTCCCCATCGCTCGTAGATCAGGGACCCCACGAGATCGAAGCCCATCAGCGGAAGTTTCCATGAATCGGGGCGACGATAGAATCGAATCAAGGCCTTCAGCTCATTGACGCTCAGGTCGTCCACGATTTCCCTTGCCTCCTCCATGGCCGCCATCTGCTCGTCGCTCTTGAACCCCAGGGGTGAATCCATGAACGCGGCCCGAGTTTCCAGCTCCTGCACGGTCTTCCGCAATTTCGGGCTCAGGTCACGGATGGGCCTCCATTCGCCTTCTTGATCGCCCTCGCCCCGAAGATGATTCATGTCGAATGATGATGCTCCCCGGCCCCGATCCCTGCCGGCATCGATGGCTTCGGAGCGGTCCTTGGCGCTGCGGACGCCGGTGTAGCTCTTGACCGCGAGGAAACACGCCAACGCGGCTAAGAAGACCCCGGCAAGGAATGCCCGATGGTGCTTTGAGATGGATTCCGGACTCACGGTTCAATCGCTTTTATACTGCCATTCCACGTCGATCACCCGCTCCGTCGAGTCATAGAAATACCAGCACCAGCAGAGTGAAACGAAGCCGTCCGGCCCCCAATACCGCTCCACGAGCGCGACCCTTTTTCCCGTCCGCACCTCCACCCCGGCCAGCTTCCGGGCGATGAAATCGTTCGGATACGCCCTCCAGCCCTGGCCGGGGCGCGCGGCGGAAAAATCGGGCTCAACCGGCTTCCATTTCCGCTGGACCTCCTGCCGAGAGGTGCCGGGCGGATACATTTCACGAAGTCCCGCGGTCCGGCGCGCCGCATGCGTTTCATAGGAGGCGCAACCTGCCGCCAGCCAGCAGATCAACAGAAGCACGGATGCGAGGTTCATTTTTGTGAGACGTCAGAATGGGCGGAAGAAGGGTAATGAGGCACATGGGTCCCGAATGCCATATGACAGGAACTTCCGACGGGACTCGCGAAAAACGTCAAAGGACCCCTGACCGGACCGGGGCTTTGACTGTGGATTGAGGCTGAAGCGTTCATGACGCCTGGAACTCGCGGCGAGTCAGGGGTTCGGCGCTACGGCTTGTTCTGCAATTCTTTTTCTTGTCTCTGGCGGGTCTCGATCAAGGAAGCGCTGAATCGAAGAGAGAGCTTCATCGTAGGTCTTTCGTCGAATCAGGTGCTTCTCCAGCTTCAGATTCAGGGCTTCGCGCATGTCGTGCTCATCCAAATGGCACCAATCCCAGACCATCATATCGTAGTTCAGCCACCCCGCAGTGCTCCAAGCAAGCCGTCGCATCTCATCGATCTCGTCGCCGGTGAAACCCCGTCGAGCCAATTCCGCATATACGGCGTCGTAACCCTCCGGATTGTGGTCGGTATCAATTACTTCTTCGCAGACCACGCTCCAGCATGATGCGCCATCGAGCTTCCATGGGCTCGGCTTGGCCGTCCCGGTCTCGAATCGCTTCCTGGCCTCTGTCAGGCGACCATCGCGAATGACGCCCCGAATAAACCAGCGTGTGACAGTGGGAAGCATCTTATTTCAGCAGATTGAGGTAGGGACGCCGGTCATCCGGCGCCCCCCTCGCAGATCCCGGCGTGCGGAATTGCCGCACCTGGCTCCTCGGATGGACGCGCTTCGATTCCGCGACGCCGTTGGCTTCTGTTTCTGA
>NZ_BAABRI010000006.1:0-216977 GCF_040362925.1 Haloferula sargassicola | reverse complement strand
CCCCCCCCCCCCCCCCCCCCCCCCCCCCCCCCCCCCCCCCCCCCCCCCCCCCCCCCCCCCCCCCCCCCCCCCCCCCCCCCCCCCCCCCCCCCCCCCCCCCCCCCCCCCCCCCCCCCCCCCCCCCCGGACGGGGGCTTGGCAGCGCTCTCGCTCTGGTCGTCCGTTCGAGTCCCCGGGAAACCGCCTGCTCTCCCCGTCCTCTCCGATCGCCCTTCTCGCTGCCGGGAACTCGAACCGCCCCCACTCACTCACCAGCTCCACCTCCCTGCCCGGAGGTCCATGCCCGCCGCCCCCTTCCATCCACCTCCGACAAGAAGGGGCGGCGGGCATCGACCGCCGGGCGGGGGCTTGGCAGCGCTCTCGCTCTGACCGTCCGTTCGAGTTCCCGGGAAACCGCCTGCTCTCCCCCTCCTCACCGATCGCCCTTCTCGCTGCCGGGAACTCGAACCGTCCCCACTCACTCACCAGCTCCACCTCCCTGCCCGGCGGTCCATGCCCGCCGCCCCTCTCATACCCCGCCCCCTTCCATCCGCCTCTAAAAAACCAAAACGACCGCCTCCACGAAGGAAGCGGCCGCGTGGTAAAATGGTGGCGAGAACTGCTTGTCAGTTCACAGCGACAGCAGACGAACCGGTCTCGCCGGTCCGGATCCGGATGGCTTCTTCCACCGGGGAAATGAACACCTTGCCGTCACCAATCTTGCCGGTGTTGGCGCTCTTCACGATCGCCTCGCTCACCGCGCCGGCCTGCGCATCATCGACAATGATTTCGATTTTCACCTTGGGAAGGAAATCCACGGTATACTCGGAGCCCCGGTAGATTTCAGTGTGACCTTTCTGACGGCCGAATCCCTTCACTTCCGTGACGGTCATGCCCTGGATGCCCACTTCGGCGAGGGCTTCCTTCACTTCCTCCAGCTTGAACGGCTTGATGATCGCTTCGATTTTCTTCATGTTGCGCGGTTGGTGTGGCACTTCAAAGCAACAGACGTGCCAAATGCCCGGTGGAAAATTTTGAAATTTCCTGACGCTAGGCCGATTGCTTGGGAAAAGCCAGAGGAAATCCAGCGCCCTCTAACTTTTCGGCCAGCGGCCCGACCCGCGCCCAAAACTGATGTTAGACGTCGGCGGAGGACGGCGAAAACCGCTCCACTTTCAGCGTCATGCCGTCTTCCAGCACCCGGACCTCGCTGCCGGCGGGAATCAGCCCGTGGCGGGAAACGGCATCCCGTTTCCGCTCGGCGACCATCACCGTGCCGGATGGCCGGAGGTCGGTCAGCGCGATCCCGGTCATGCCCGCCAGGCCGCTCTGCGCGGCGGCATCGGTCGGCGCGCCGCCGGGCAGGTTGTGGACGGCCACCAGGCTGCGTAGCAGCGGGATCTGAGGCAGGAAACGGCCGAGCAGCAGGACGAAGCCGAGCGCCCCGAGCAGTCCGAGGCAAAGGAAGAGGCCGGGTTTCACCAGCAGCTCGTTGAGGCTGAAGTAGATGCCATCGTTGAGGTTGTCGCGGTTGAAGCTCCGCTGGTCGACCATCGCGAACCACAGCGAGCCGAAGATCAGGATGCCGCCGATGATGCCCGCGATGCCGCCGGGCAGGATGAAGAACTCCAGCACCACCAGCACCACGCCGAGCAGGAAGACGGCCATCAGCTCGTAGCCGGCGAGGTTGCCCGCGACATTGTTGCCGAAAAAGAACAGCCCGAAGGCAAGCAGCGCGACCGCCCCGCCGATGCCGAAACCCGGCGTCTTCATCTCGAACCACGCCGCGCCGATCCCGATCGCGATCAGCAGCGGCGACCAGGCGGCCAGATACCACGCGATGCGTTCAAAGCCAGTGGGTTCCGGGGTGACCACCGGGACGCCGGCGAGGCCCTCCTTTTCCAGAACCTCGTCGAGGCTGGCCGCGATCCCGTCGGCAAACAGCGGCTTGCCCTCATACTCCGTCACCGCCTGCGTGGCGGTCAGGTTGAGCAGCGCGCCCTTGGGCACGGTCACCTCGCCGAAGCTGCGTTCGTTTTCGTCGTCGATGATCATCATCGCCTGCAGCACGTCGAAGTTCCGGCCCTTCTGCTCGGCGATCGAGCGCATCGTCGCCTCGAACGCGCTTTCGAGCTTGGCGCGCATGACCTTGTCGATCTCGCCGCCCATCATGTTGACCAGCGCGGCGGAGCCGACGGTGGTGCCGGGTGCCATGTAGATGGTGTCGGCGGAAAACGCGATCATCGCTCCGGCCGACAGCGCCTCCCGCTCGACCCACGCGATGAGCGGGATCTCGAGCTTGGCGAAGTCGTCCATGATCAGGCTGCGGGTGTCGAAAGCCAGCCCGCCGGGGGTGTCGAGCCGCAGCACCACGGCCTTCGCGCCCTCGTCCTCGGCACGGTGGAGCGTGCGCTGCATGAACTTGAACGACTGCTTGTTGATCAGGTCCTTCTGGCCGATCGGGATGACCACCACCTGGCCCTCCAGCGAGGCCTCGCCGGAGCGGCCGAGCAGGTTGCGCTCGGGCACCTCGTCGGCGGCGAAGGCGAGAAGGTACGAGAACAGTAGTAGAAAAAGGACGCGCACGGGGATCAGTCGGGAAAGGTCTCGAAGGGCTGCGGCTTGAGCGCGGCCGGCGGGCCGAGGATTTCGGTCAAAAGCATCGCATTCCGCGCGGCGCGGGGCGAGCGGAGAAGGCGGTCGATTTCCGCCCGGTGCGAGCTGCGTCCGCGACGGCGGGTGCGGATTTCGAAAGCCCGGGCGAGCTGGAGTTCCTCGCGGCTCGGCTCGCGAACTTCCGGCAGCATGGGCGGCTTGGAAGCGGCCACCACCGGCTCCGGTTTCGGCGCAGCCGGCGGCTGCCAGGGCATCGGCGGAGGCAGGGTTTCGACCTGCCGGCGCCAGATGATCTCGCGCTCCTCGTCGGTAAACACCGACTCCTCGTCGGCATCCTTTTTCGGGAAGATCTTGTCCTTCAACCCGCTGAGCAGGGTGAGGATCACGATCACCAACAGCCCGATGGCGTCGCCGGGCAGGTCGGAAACATCGAAAGCGAGGATCATGAGTCCTGCGGCGGGGTGTCCGGGCCGTCGTCGGAGGCGATCGAGTCGCGCATGTCGGTATCGGCCACGATGTTGCGGTAGCGGGTGTAGTCCATCACGCCGAGATTACCGGAGCGGAAGGCCTCGGCGATCGCCTGCGGGACCTGGGCCTCGGCCTCGACGACCTTGGCGCGCATCTCCTGGGTGCGGGCGGCCATTTCCTGCTCGGCGGCCACCGCGGCGGCGCGGCGCATTTCGGCCTTGGCCTGGGCGACGCGCTTGTCGGCCTCCGCCTGCTCGGTCTGCAGGCGGGCGCCGATGTTGTCGGCCACGTCGACGTCAGCGATGTCGATGGAAAGGATTTCGAACGCGGTCGAGGCATCGACGCCTTTCTCGAGGACCAGCTTGGAAATGGCATCCGGGTTTTCGAGGACATGCTTGTAGCTGGCGGCCGAGCCGACCGAGGTGACGATGCCCTCGCCGACGCGGGCGATGATGGTTTCTTCGGTGGCGCCGCCGATGAAGGAATCGAGGTTGGTGCGCACCGTCACCCGGGCGCGGACGTTGACGGCGATGCCATCGCGCGCCACGGCGGTGATCTTGGAAACGCCAGCCTCGGGGTTGGGGCAGTCGATGACCTTCGGGTTGATCGAGGTGCGGACGGCTTCCAGCACGGTCTTGGTGGTGCCCTTCACGGCGAGGTCGATGGCGCAGGCGCGGTCAAATGATAGCCCGATCCCGGCCTTGTCGGCGGCGATCAGGGCGAGCACCACGTTTTCCACGTCACCGCCGGCGAGGTAGTGGGCCTCGAGGGTCTCCGAGGTCAGAGGCAGGCCGGCTTTCACCGCCGTGATCCGGGCATCGACGATGCGCCCGAACGGCACCTTCCGCAGGAACATCCCGATCAGGTTTCCCCATGAAACGGGGGCATTCGACAGCTTGGCGCGCAGCCAGGTCTTGAAAAACATCGAGACCACCAGCGCGGCGATCGCCAGCAGGATGATCACGACCACGAGGAAGACGAGGTTGCCGGTGCCTTCGGCGGCCAGAATTGCATTCATGCCCGCCAACCTACGCACAACCGGAGCCGGTGCCAGTGCAGAGGGCGTCTTCAATTGGAATCGGCTCGATCTAACCGAACGGGAACTCCGCCAGCGCCTCCCAAGGGCCGCCGAGGTAGCGCCACAGCCTAAGGCCCTCGATGCTGCCGCTTGCCGGAGGTGGATCGGTGGATTCGAGCGCCGCCAAGGTCGCGCGGGCCGTGTCGGGAGCGACCTTGTTCTGCACCGTGACATGCGGCCGGAAGCCCTGCCGATCCTGGCCGGTGAGCCACGGCTCCCACGCGCGGGCCAGCATTTCGCGCAGCGAACCCAGCTCCGGGCTGTCGATCCGCAGCGCCGCCCCGCGGCCGAGATGGAGGGTTCCGCCGGAAACGAAGGACATCGGCGGCAGGCCGGAAGTCACCTCCCGGAGCCGCTGCTCCACCGCCGCCTGCTGGTCGCCCGGCAGGTGGTGGAAAAGCGTGAGATGGGCCGGAATGAAGTTCCTCTCCGGCGGAAAATAGCGCCGGCGCAGCTGCTCGAAGCGCGCCTGGCTGCCGGCATCGAACGCCGCCGTGAGGATGAGCGGCTTTTCTCCATCGCTCATGGCAGCAGAACCTTGGTGCCCGGTTCCCAGGCGAGCCCCCAGTCGCGGATCGCCAGCACCACCGGCTTGAGCGCTCGGCCCTTTTCGGTGAGCTGATAAATGAAGCGCTTGCCGCCCGGCCCGGCCGGGACTTTTTCCACCAGCCCTCCCTCCACCAGCCGCGCCAAGCGGTCGCTCAGGATGTTCGTCGGAATCCCCTCCGGCGAGGCCGCGAAGTCCTTGAACCGCGTCGCCCCGAGCATCAGGTCACGGATCACCAGCAGCGTCCACCGATCGCCGAACCAATCCAACGCACAGGACACGGGGCAGGGTGATCGTCGCTCGGGCACGGCGTCATCATGAGCTTGGGTTGCTTGCATCTCAAAAGCATTTTTACTTGCAAAACACAAGCTTCTTGTTTCATTCGGATCATGGCCCATGAACCCCAACTCGCGCCGCCGGGAGCCGGGCTGCCATGGCCGGAGCTGATGATCGCCCGGTTCCTGTTCGCCCGCCACCGCAGGCGCGGCCGCGAGGCGCATGGGGAGCTCTTCCGCCGCGAGCGCGATGCCATCCTCAAGCTCGTCGAATCCCGCCCTCCGGACCAACGTGGCCAGCGGGTGCTGATCGACCGCGTCCGCGGCCTCGAGGACAGCAGCCGGAACTGGTCGCTGTGGATGACGCTCGACCACCTGCGCATCTGCCACGACGCCTTCGCCGGCATCATCGCCGCGCTCGCTGCCGGCAGCCCGCCGGCGGGAAAAGCCAGCACCGCCGACGTGAAACCCTCGCCCCAGGCCGGCCCGGAGACCGAGGGGGCCTTCGTGAAGTCCTGCGATGCCTTTCTTTCCGCCGCCGAGGCGGTGCCCGACCTGCACACCGCCGCGCGCTACGAGCACCCCTGGTTCGGCGCGCTCGATGCCGATGGCTGGCACGCGCTCGGCGGCCTGCATTTCCGCATCCACCATCGACAGATCGAAAAGATCATCGAGGGCCTGCGCTGACCGAAGCTCGAGGCGTCAATCCACGCGGATCATGTCCCGTTGCGAGGTGATGAGCTGCCAGTCGTAGCGCGCCTTGATCGCTTCCTCTTTGAGTCGCGGATCAGTGATCGAATCGATCGCACGCTGCGCTTCGGCGACGTTTCCCCGGACCCACAGGTTCCCGAGCATCATCTCCACGAAGCCGCTCTCGCGGTGCCAATCGCCGGCCGGCAGCGCCTCCAGCCACTGGCGGCCGCCGACCGGGTCGTTGAGCAGCATTTCGGAAATAGAGAGGTTGAAGATGCCGCGCACCTCCTCCCGCGGCGGCAGGCCCAGGGCCCACTCGGCGAGCGCGGTGCGATCGACCTCGAAGCCACGCAGCTTGTCCGCCACGCCGGCACCGAGAGCTTTCCACTCGCCCGCCTCGACCGCCACCTCGATGGCATCCAGCAGGGCCGGCGAGCGGTGGTCCACCTGGCTCAGCAACAGGCGCGCCGCCTGGCCGCGATCCGCTTCCGGCACCTTGTCCCACTGCGCGGAAAAGGCCTCGGGATCCATGCGCCGGATCGAATGCGCCCACGCCGCCATTTCGCGGATGCGGTCGCCGCCTTCCGGGGCCTTGCTCCATTCCTCGAACAAGAGCTGCGGGTCCCCTCCCTCCGAGGTTTCGAGATACAGGTGGGACATCCATTTCTCCACCTGCCCGGGCTCTCCCTTGGCTGCCATGGTGGCCAGCAGCTCTTCTTTGACGGAGGGCGTGAACTGGTAGTTCAGAGCCCTGATGAAGTCGCCCTGCACGCTTTCCGGCATTTCACCCAGCATCGAAGCCACCAGATTCGGCTCCTTGTCCAATTGGGCGAACATCCAATTTTGCGCCAGCAACTGCTTGGCCATCAGGTTCCGGCCGAGCGCATTCCACGATTCGATGGGCTGCTTGGTGAACGCTTCCGAGAAGGCCTGCGCCAAGGGATTGTACAGGAAGATCCTGCCGTCTTGCTGAGCGTCCCACGCTTCTCCCAAATAGGCCTCGATGGCGCTGTCGAGATCGTAGGCAGCCCATTCCCGGAGCAGTTTCACTTGGGCATTGATGCGCGCTCCCATGGTCAGCGGCTCCTTGATCAGAGCCGCCCAGGCCGCGCGATAGGCATCGATCCGCGCCTCCCGCCCGCTCAGCGCCTTGCCTTTTTTGCCCTCGGCCGCTTCCGGGGCCGACTTTCCGAGGGACTTTGCCTCCGCGGCGGTCGCTTCGTTTTCCGAGAAAAACCCCGTGCCATGCAGGGCCGCGGCGAGCCCGGCCCCGAGGGCGAGCGCTCCGAGATGGCTGAGAATCCGGGTCGTGGGTTTCATCGGTGTTTGGCGATGCGGCGCTGAAGTTCCGGGTCGGTGACTTCCGACCTCAGCTCGGCGGCGAGGTCGGGATTGCCGCCATCGACGGCCCGGGCCAGCGAGTAGAGGCCCATGTCGCGGTCGAGCCCCGGCGGGAGCTCGCGCACCCACTCCACGTAGCCCTCGCGAAGCCGTTCGTGGTTGGTGAAACTGCGGCGGTTCCAGGTGTCGAGGCGGTCCTCCCACTGCTCGGAGGTCTCGACCGGGACCTGCTGCAGCATCTCGAGATACTGCCGTGGATCCACATCCACGAAATGCGTTCGGGAGGCGTACAGGGCGAAATCATCCCGTTGCTCTTCCGGGAGGTCGTCCAGCAGCTCCATCGCGGCGGCCGGGTTCTCCTCCGCCAGTTCCTTGAAAACCAACTCCCGCAGGAAGTCCGGTTCGCGCTCCGCCAGCTCGGGCGTTCCCTGAAGGACGATGTCCATAATTTCCTGCGCGGTGGCTTCTCCGTGACGGAAGGCGAATGCCCAGTCCCGTTCCTTGTTCATGAGGACGTTCACGTCGTTCATCGCCATCTGGTTGATATTTCCTCCATTCGCCAATCGGAGGTCCAGGGGAAGGGTCGGATCCTCGCTCAGGTTTCGCCGCACCGTGGGATTTTGACCGAGCAGCCAGCGGAAGTCCTCGGACAAGGATTCGTCCTGCAACAAGGCCGCGAAATAGTCGCCCCGACCGGAAATTCCCTCGCCTCCCAGAACGAGGCCGAGATCGTCGAGCTCCACCGCCAGCTGCGTCAGTTCGTCGATCCTCTCGCCCGGCCACTGCTTGCCCACCTCTGCGGCAAACTTGCTCCAAAGCTCCGGAGCGAGCTTCTGCTTCATCACACGCACTCCGGCCCCATCCCCCTGTTTGGCCATCACATGCCCCAGCCGGGATATCAAGGGCGTCGCGGCAAAGGCCGGCATTTCCTTCGCCAAGTCCGCCCAATCCCCGGTGCTCCGGGTTTCGAAAAACTCCGCCCCGAAGCCGACGATCGCGGATTGAATCATCCATGGCGCGATTCCCTGGCTCTTCATCGCCCACTCCACCACCGCGTGCGGATCATTCAGAAGCAAGTGGTGAAGCAGCGCCCGTATTTCCAGCATCGCCGCCGATTTCGCGTCCCGATCCTTGAGGGTGAAATACGTTTTCCCAAGCTGGTCGAGGGCGCCCCCGAGATCCGCCGGCACCTCCATCTCGCGGATCCGGGCCACCAGCTCGTCCGGGGTTTGCGGCACCTCCGTGACGGCCCGTCCATCGGATTCCCGGAACGCTGACGCGAATGCATCCTTCGAGTCCGTCGCCATCACCCGGTCCAGGATTTCGCGTCCCGACTCATGCGCCGATGCCGCATCGCCGGCGGCCCGCCGCTCCGTCCGCGGCGCTCGGGCGAGCTTTTCCTTCTCCACGGAAACATCATCCCGCCCTTGAAACAACAGCCAGCCCGCCGCCAGCGCGAGGAGATGGGTCGCGATGCCGATGCCCTGGCTTTTGGATAAGCCCATCTTCCAGATCTATCTCCCGGACGCATGATGGCGAGAACTTTGGCATGCCCACCACCCCACGCCCCGGGCAATTCCGCCATCGACAGGGCCGAAAGATCATCGAGGGTCTGCGCGGATGAATCCGCCGCTGTCGCTGACCACCGATTCGATCGCACGGCTCACCTGGCGGATCGCGCTGCCGATGAGCATCGGCATGTTCTTCAACACGATGTTCAACGTCGTGGACACGCTGTGCGCCGGTTGGCTGGGGACCACCGCGCTGGCGGCCTTGTCGCTGTCGTTTCCCGTGTTCTTCGTGGTCATGGCCACCGGCAGCGGGCTGAGCCAGGGCACCACGGCGCTGATGGCGAACTACCTCGGCAGCGGCAACCGCGACGAGGCCCGGCACGTGTTCGCGCAGTCGCTGCTGATGTCGCTCGCGGCCGGCATCGTGCTCACCGGGCTCGGCCTCGCGACCGCCCCGGCGGTGTTCCGTTTCCTCGGCGCGGAGGGCGACTACCTCGGCACCGTGATGGCCTACATGCGGCCGATTCTCTTCAGCAGCATCGCCATCCTGCTGCCGATGGCGCTCAACGCCGCCCTGATGGCGATGGGCGAGACGCGGCACTTCCGCAACTTCCTGATCGGCGGCTTCGTGGCGAACTGCGCGCTCAATCCCGTGCTGATGTGGGGCCTCGGTCCGTTTCCGGAAATGGGCGTGGCCGGGCTGGCGCTATCGACCGTGCTGATCCAGGTCGGCGGCGTCGCCTTCCTCGGCCTGCAGGCCTGGCGCTCGCCGGTCGGCCACGGGCTGAAACGCTGTCATTTCCGACCCGACCCGCGGCTGCTGCGCCAGATCGCCGGCCAAGGCGTGCCGGCGGCGCTGAACATGCTGACCATCGCACTCGGGATTTTCGTCACCACCTGGTTCGTGCAGCGCTTTGGAAAAGACGCCGTGGCGGCGGTCGGCGTGGCCACGCGGATCGAGCAGATCGTGCTCCTGCCCACCCTGGGGCTCAACTCGGCGGTGCTGAGCATCGTCGGCCAGAACCACGGCGCCCGGCTGCCCGACCGGGTGCGCGAGGCGTGGCTGACGGCGATCAAGGCCGGAGCCGGGCTGATGCTCGCCGGCGGCGGGCTGATCGTGCTGCTGCGCGGCCCGGCGATGCGGCTTTTCACCCCGGATGAAACGGTGATCGGCCACGGGCGGGACTACCTGCTCACCTCCGCCGTAACCCTCGCCGCCTACCCGATCATCTTCATCACCGTGTTCGCCATGCAGGGGATGAAAAAGCCGTCCTACGGGCTGTGGCTCGGCCTGTATCGGCAACTCGCGGCGCCGGTGCTGGTGTTTCACCTGCTCGCCTTCGGCCTCGGCTGGGGCCTGTGGGGCGTGTGGTGGGGCATCGCGATGGTCACCTGGAGCGCGGCCCTTTTTTCGCTCTACTGGGGATACCGTAGATTGTGTCCGGGCTCTTGAATGGCTGTCCACGACCTTGAACCTGCAGCCTCTCCGCGTCCACTCCGTTACGTGGTGGCGTGATACCGGGACCACCGGGGCTTGATCCATAACGGAGGCCCCGTCACGGTCTCCAACCCTTTTCGCCCATCCGTGTCCTGCCCCCGATTCATCACCATCGTTGTCCACGCCATCCGCAGGCTCATGCGCCCAAGGTGGCGCCGCCAGTACGAGCGCGAAATGAAGCGCCGCCCCCGCAAAAGGAGCATCCTCGATCGCAAACCGCGGCCGTTCCACGACTTGTAGGGATGGCTTAGTCCGCGAGGTGGCTGCCGGAGATGATCTTCGGCCGCTGGATCAGGACTCCGGCCGGAAGTCGTTGAAGGCGAGGACGCGGGGCGCGGGGCGGCCTTTTTCGCCGAAAATGAAGGCCACTTTCCGGGAGCGCGGGTCGTGGAGCCAGGTGGTCTCGCAGATCGGGTGGATCGGATCGCCGGGCTTGAGGCGGTAGGCGAGATCGACGGCGTAATCCTCCTTGCCGGTGGCCGGCGCGCCCATCATCTGGCGGGAGCCGGGAGCCAGCGAGAGCGCCTGGCTCCCCACCTTGCCGGCGATCGAAACGGGCGTGAGGTTGAACCAGAGGATGCCGCCGGCGGCGAAGCGGTCGAAGTCCAGCTCCACCACCTGCATGGCCACCGGCGCGACCGGATTCGCGTCGTCGGTGGTGACCATGAGGTAGAAGTTCTTCACCGCGGCCGGCACCTGTGCGGCGGGCGCGCCGGCCGGGATTTCCTCCGGTGTGGCGGGTGCGGAGGGCAGCAGGTGGAGCGTCAGGTCGCCCTCCGGCAGCCGGTAGAGCGGGGAAAAATTCATCGCGGGCAAGGCGACCTCGCGGGCCGTCTTGCCATCGTAGAGCTGGAGCGTGGACGGGGCGCCGCTGGGAGCATTGAGATAGAGAATGCGGCACGAGCGGGCCGCCTTTTCCTGCGCCGGGAGGACGACGGGGATGAGGAAAAGGAGGGCGGCGAGGAGACGGAGCGGGTTTTTCATGAAGCAGGATCGGGTCAGATTTCGCGCGGGCTGAGCCAGCGGAAGGACACTACCTCGAAGCGGCGGCCGAAGGTGCGGTTGGCCTCTTCCTCGGGCAGGTCGGTGATGTCGGCCTCATCGGCGGGATCGACGAAATCCGGCATGCGCCGCACCACGGCCTCGCAGGTAGCCGTGGCCAGCACGCCGCCCTTCGCATCGCGGGCATCGCCGTAGGCACGGACGGTGAAGGTGTCATCGCGGGCGGAAAGGATCGGCGCCAGCGGCCGCAGGATGTCCGCCTGGCGGGTCCAGCCGGGCAGGCCGGTGGCGCTCTCGCCCACCGAGGCCTCGGGAAACTCGTAGCCCGCCAGGCTCGCCCGCGGCAGCTGGTCGATGCCGGCATTTCGCGACAGCCGGGACAGCTCCGTGTAGGGCCCGTCCGTGCCGAGCTGGTTGAGCGCGGTCTGCACAGCGCCCGCCAGCGCGAGTTCGCCGGAGCTGAGCTGGCGGTTGATGAATTCCGACAGGCTCAGAAACGGCCCACGCTCGCGCACCTGCTCGACGATGTTCCCGGCCAGCTCGTCGAGCAGGTCGTCATCGAAGCGCCGGTAGCCGCCGAATTCCGAGCTGCCCGGAAACGCCCCGGCGCTGCCCTGGGTGCCGGCCTCGGAGTCGCCGGCGATCGGGAACCGCGACACGGCGTGATCGATCGAGCCGCTGAGCTCCACGCCGGTGCTCGAAAAATACGGCATCTTCTGGTCGCGCGCGTGCCGTAGCAGCGCCTTCCATGCCTCCACAGAAACCGAGTTCACGTTGAACATCCCGCGCACCTCGAGCCGCGAGGCGATCGTCTGCCAGGCATCGCGATCCTCCACGTCGTCGCGCGGGTCGGAGCCCGCACGCCGGGCGGCCGGCTGGTAGGCGCGGTTGTCGAGCGACTCGTCGCCGGAAACGAAGTTCTCGTAGACCTCCTCGTAGGAGTCCCCGCCGCGGCCGAAGGCGTTCGGCCGGGTGGCGATGGAGGACACGAACCAGTCGTCGAACAACAGGTGGTTGGCGCAGTAGGCGTCATCGTGCTGGAGGTTCTTCGGATCGCGCGGGGCGCCGGAGCTGACGACGGCATCCGGAGGAAGGATGGGGGTGGCATCGCTGTTGCCGACGAGGTCGAACTGGAAGGGCGGCACCGGATTTTCGTAGCGCAGGTCCCAGTTCTGGAGGTCGGCCAGCGAGCAGATCGGCCGCAGCGGCAGCTCGGCGATTACCGCGCGGCTGAGGCCGCTGCTCTTGTCGAAGCCGGAGATGATGTAGCCTTCGTTGCCGTCGGCACTGCTGTTCGGCAGGCGGCTGTCGCCCGGCGCGTGCTGGATGAAGCTGTAGTCGAAGGGCGAGTTCACCGGATGCAGCACGCCGGGGTAGGCGTAGTTGATCTCCGCTTCCGCCGCGGCCTTGCTGCCCATGGCGGTGTAGTTCACCAGCGGGCTGGATTGCAGGAAACCCTTGGCCGGCAGTTGCGACTCGCTGGCCAGGCGGGTGCCGAAGATGGTCGAAAGGAAGGGCACCGGCGTGTTCGTGACCTCGGCCGCCGTGGGCTGGGTGAAACTGGACGACGAAATAGGCGGATAAACCTGGTTGGCGAGCGAGCGGTCATAGACCATGCGATAGACCAGATTCCGATCGCTGGAGTTATAGGGACCCATGTCGAGATAGATTCCCACGCCCTCGGCATAGTCGCTGTAGGGGGTGTCGAAACGGGCATCGACCACGATGGCATCGGACGCGCCGACCGTGACGTTCGTGCCGCGGTTGTCCTTCACGTGAAAAAGATGCCCGCTGCCCGGCCGGTAGCCGGACCGGAGGTCGAGGATGATGTTGGAATCCACATCGACGGGCTGGCCGGTCTGGGCGCTGAAGACCTGCGTTTCCCCGGGCCCCAGGATGAAGGGCTGGCGGATGCGGTACTCCAGCCGCGGGGTGCCGGAAAGCGCCGGCACGCCCTGGCTTTCACTCCCGGTGAGCAGGCTGCGGTAGCGCCGGTCCGCGCGCCCGACCTTGTAGCTGAACGCGCACGGCAGGTTGCGCTCGAGCGAAAACCGCAGGCCGTTGCAGCGCAAATTCACACCGTAGGGATTCCACATGGTGATCACTGGATTGACCAGCAGGCCGAGCTCATACTCGCCGCCGGCCCGCTGGGTGACGTGGGAAAACACCCACTGGATGCGCGCCACCACCGGCACCACGCGGACCTGATGGAGAAACGGGTACGAGTTGCCCGGGTCGTTGATGTCGTAGGCCCGGTAGCTGACCGTCGCCTCGCCGTCGGAGGATGCGTTGACCTGCTGGTAAAAGGTCACCCAATCCCGGAGATGGGCCCACGAGGCGACCGCGCCATGCTGGTAGATCGGTGCCGTGCCGGTGCCGCCGCGGTAGGAGGCCCAGGGGTAAAGGATCGACGACCGCGCCTGCGCGTCGCGCTGGGTGGGCCGGGCCATGGAGGCGGTTTGGTCCGGCGTAAGCCGAAACACCGGCAGCCCGCTGCGGGGCAGCGAGTCCCAGGTTTCGCAGAACAACGACAGGTCCTTGCGCCAGCCGCCGGTGGCGACGTTGGTCAGCAGGCCGACGGAGGCCACCGACAGGTCGTGGAAACGCTCGGACGGCCGACGCTCGGCACGCTCCGACGCGAGCAGGTTGGCCGACTCGAGCGAGACCGCTTTTTCCGCCTGCTCCGGATGGTCGAGCAGCCGCTTCAGCCCGAACACCTCGGGGTCGGCCTCGGCGTGGCTGCGGGCGATCGTCGACCACTCCGCCACGCCGTCGTCGTCCGGTTCGTAGGGTTCCGGCAGGCGGGCCTTCTGGTTCTCGCCGGCCACCCACCAGGCCACGGCGCCCGCTTTTTTCCCTCCGACCAGGGTGGGCTGCAGGTAAACGCGGCGCTCGTCCCCGGTGGCCAGGGTGCCGTCCGAGAGCAAGGCCACCCGGCCGGCCGTGGCCGAGCGGCTGGCCAGCGAGCTGGCATCATCGACGCCCTCGAACCGCCGCGGGCTGGAAGCCAGCCAGCCGAGGAAGCGGCCCTCGCTGCCGGACGAGGCGGGCTGCTCCTTGGTGGCGTAGTCCGGTGCCACCGGCCGGCCGGGGAAGCGGCCGGAAGTCTCGTGATCGGTGCCCTCCCAGCTTTTCCACACGCCGACCAACGGCGGATCCGTCTCGTGCAGCAGCATCGAGGAAGCGGTCACCCGGGTGTCCGGCCCGGCGAGCTTTTGCAGGGATCCCAAGGCGAGCTGGAGTGACAGGCGCGCGTTGGCGCGGGCCGTGGCGCGGTGCTGCTGCGAGTGGCTGGAGCGCAGGGAAATGGTGCCCAACGAGAGCATACCGAGGCTCATCAGGCTCAGCAGCGCCATCAGGATCACGACGACGATCAGCGAAAAGCCGGGCGGCCGGTGCCGGGGAGCCGGGGGTTGGGAATGGATGGGATTCATGACGCGGCGAACGCGGTCAGCTTGGGTTTTTCGGGAGCTCCCGCCGGGGCATCCGCAAACACTTCGGGGCATTCCGGAATCCTGACTGGATGGATATGTCTATGTCATGTTGGCGATCCGGGCTTCCTGACACCTCGCTGCAAAAAGTGCTCGAAACGTATCATTCCGCGATGTCCTGATCCGGGAGGTCGTGGCTTGCCATCGCAGGCATGCACCTCGAATACTGGCGCTGAAGTCATCGGCCCCGGCGGTCGGTCGCTGGCCCGCATTTCCGGGTCGCAAGCCCACCCTTATGTCGAGCGCGCCCAGCATTCCGGATCACAACCCCTTCCCGCCCGAGGTCCCCTCCGGCGGCGGCGGGATCGGGCGGACATCCGGCAACGTCCCGGCGGTCGTGGCCGAGCACTTCTCGGCGCTGCTCACCGAGGTGACGCCCGCCCTTTCCGCCTACCTCGGCACCATGCTGCGCGACCGCGGCGAGGTGGAGGACTGCATGCAGGAGGCCTTCGTGGTGGTGTGGGAGAAGTTCAATCCGCGCTGGGAAATCGAGGACTTCCGTCGCTACGCCTTCACCTGCGCCCGCTTCAAGGCGCTGAACCTGCTGCGAAAAAAAAGCTCGCGGGCGATCGTTTTCATGGACCCGAAGGTGACCGAAATCATGGATCGACAGATTCGCCACCATGCCGAGGAGGAGGCGGCCACCGATTACCACCACTCCATCCGGGCGCTCGAAACCTGCCTCGGCCAGCTCGCCGACGAGCAGCGGGCGATCCTGGCCGCGCGCTACGACACGGGTGGCGAAACGCTCGAACAACTCGCCCTCAAGCTTTCGAGGAAGCTGCCCGCGCTTTACAAGCAACTCGAACGCCTGCGGACCGCCCTGAAATCCTGCGTGGAGAAGCAAATCCGAAGGCCTGAAGCATGAGCGAGGAAACCGACATGGAAGCCTGGCCGGACAAGGAGCTGGTGGCACAGATCGACGGCCTGATCGATGGCCAGCTGGACCCCGAAGAGCAACGCCGCCTCGAGAACCGCCTGCGCGACGATCCCGCCGCGGCCGACTACTGCGCGCAGCGGATCCTGTTCCACTCCAAGCTGGCCCAGATTATCGGCCCGAGCCGCCTCGAGCTGGTGCAGAACCGCCGCCTGGTGATCGAGGGCGAGGGCGAGTCCCGGCGGGTGACCATCGGCCACAGCCACACCGCCCAGATCGGCGGCGAAGGGACCCCGATCGGCCTCCCCGCCCCGCCCCGCGGACCCTCGCGCCGCGATACCGCCTTGTGGGTGATGCTTTCAGCCCTGCTCCTCGGCCTGCTGCTGTTAGCGGTGCTGGTTTTCCGCCAGGGTGCGGAAAAACCGGCTGCGGACGGCAGCGCGCACCCCCCCCGCCTGACCAATTCCGCCACGCCTTGGCACCGGCGCCCGGAGACCGACGACGCCCTGAAGTTCTGGCTCCAGAACATGGCCTGGCACCAATACGGGCTGGATGAAATGAAGGCCGCCACCGGCATGGACAAGGATGCCTTGGCTGGCGCGCTCGATCGCTTCCAGATCGACCGCCGACCGCACCCGGTCCCCGCTGCCGGCGAACCGCTTTTCGTCCTCCCCTACCCCGGCGGCCGCCACCCGCGGATCGGCCTCCTGGAGCAGGCCGTGAACCCGCAGCGCGATACCAAGGTGAGCGTGTTCACGCCGTGGGACCCGACCAGTTATGTCGTTCTCGATCTGCCCGAGGCCTTTCTGACGCGCAACTTCCTCTACTATCTTTCCCACTCCGACAAGCCGACCATTTGGAGCCTGCAGGGCATCCAGCTCCAGCCGGTCGAATGGGAACGCCACGAAAACGGCACGCTGACCTACGAGCGCGAGCTGCCCAACGGCGTGGCCTTCGGCGCCGAGGTCGACCCGCGCCCCGCCGAGCTGCGGCTGAAGTGGTGGATCCGCAACGACACCCCCGCTCCGCTGCGCGAAATCCTGGTCCAGAACTGCGTCCTGCTCGGGCGGGCGAAGAGCTTCGCCGCCCAGACCGACGACAACAAGATCTTCCGCGGCGACTACACCGCCTGCCGCAGCGTGGACGGCAGGCGTTGGGTCATCAGCGGCTGGGAAAAGGCCTACCACCACTGGGCCCTGCCCGAGTGCCCGTGCATGCACGCCGATCCCACCATCGAGGTCTGCCAGCCCGGAGAAACGGTGGTGCTCCACGGGTGGTTCTCGTTCTACGAGGGCGGAGACCTCGATGCCGAACTCGAGCGGATCGACTCGCTGGACTGGAAAAAGGACCGCTGAGTCCGCGCTTTTTTCAAAAAGGCGTCAGGAACCGCCGCGTCGTGAGATGAAGCCATGATGCCGTCGGTCCTCGGAGGAAGGCTTCGGGCGTGCCGGCGGAACTCCGAAACAACCCATGAAACAATCGCTCATCTCCGCTGTCGTCGCGGGCTTGTCGCTATCGGCGGCTTCGTCGCAGACGCTCCTCTGGTCGGACCACTTCGACGTCCCCGACTCCGCCTTCGACTCCGCCGAACTCACCGGCCGGCTCGACGGCCTCGCCGCCGGCGAGACTGCCATGCAGTCCTTCGGTGCCCAACAGCAGATCACCAACGACCAACTCGACCTCGCCGGCATCGGCGGCGTCCGCTTCGGCCCGGAATTCAACCGCTACGACTGGGCCGGCGCCACCACCGGCCCGACCATCCTCGGCTCGCAGGGCTTCGTGGTCACCTTCGACTGGAGCCACGACGGCTCCAGCTCCGAGTGGCTGGCGTGGAAAATCGGCACTCCCAACAACGACTCGCCGGTCAACGCCGGCGACGTCAACCACGCCATCCTGATCCGCCAGGGACCGGCCGGCGGCGGCGAAATCGTCGAGCGCTGGAACAACGGCACCAACCTCGGCGGCACCGGCCTGACCTACAACCCGGTGGCTGGCACCATGACGACCTATGCCGTGGAGCTGCGCTATACCTTCAACTCCTTCGATGACAGCTCGCCCGTCAACGTGGTGGCGCTGGTGGATGGCACGGAAATCGTGAACGACAACTTCACCTGGACCGGCCACGGCGGCGCGCTGCGGATGGAAATGCAGACCGGCATCGACGGGAACTTCATCGATAACCTGGCCGTCACCAGCCTGCCCGAGGTGCCGTTCGCGCTGGCGCTCGATGAAAAAAACTTCCTCTCCGGTGAAGCCGTCGGCACCGCCATCGGCACGCTCACCGCCAACCTCGGCGTCACCCCGCTCAACTCCACCTTCACCTTCGTCAGCGGCGAGGGCGATGCGGACAACGGCTTGTTCACCATCGATGGCGACCAGCTGAAGATCGGGACCGACTTCACCGGGACCGCCTCCTCCGACCAGCAGGTGTTTTCCGTGCGCATCCAGGCCGACAGCACCGAGGATGGCGGCCGGTCGGTGGTGAAGGCGTTCGAGCTCACCGTCGGCAAGGACGACGACCTCGACGACCTGCCCGACCCGTGGGAGCTGCGCTGGGCCGCGGACCTCACCGTCCTCGATGGCACCGGGAGCTTCGACAGCGACAACGACACCCTTTTCGACATCGAGGAATACCAGCTCAGCATCGGCGAATTCCCCGGCTACCGCGCCTACCCGAACATCAATCCGACCGCGGCCGATTCCGATGGCGACGGCGTGCTCTCCGATCTTGACGAGCTTTTCCCGATCACCCTGCGCCCATCGACGGACCCCACCGAGCTGGACACCGACTTCGACGGGCTCAGCGACGTGGCCGAGACCAACACCGGCATCTACGTCGATGAAAACGACACCGGCACCGATCCCGCCAACAACGATTACGACGGCGATGGCGCCCGCGATGGCTGGGAGCTGGACACCCTCGGCAGCGACGCGATGTATGACCCGCTGGTCTATCCTCCCTCCGAGGCACCACAGATCACCGTGACCCGGATCACCGACGACGCCAGCACTTCGATCAGCGCGACCAAGGTGTACACCCACGCCATTTCCGGCGGCAGCGAGGCGATGGTAAACGGCGTTACCTTCGAGGCCCTCACCCCCGCGCTCACGCCGCCCGACTTCAGCTGGACCACGATCAATAACCAGAGCCGGCTTTCCAGCCCGTCCAACCTCGGAAACTGGGACAGCGCCGCGGGCGGCGTGACCGGTCCGGGCATCATTTCGCTCTTCGAGGGGCTCACCTGGTCCGGCTCGGGCGATGGTCCGGGGGCGAAGCAAACCTACACGCTCTCCGGACTGACTCCCGGCGAAGATTACGTCGTCCGCGTTTTCATCCGCAAATTCGGCAACAACGGTATCCGGCCGATCGACCTGTCTTTCATCAACGGCACCGATGTCGTCACGCCCTATCTCGCCCTGCCCGAAGACCTGCCGAGCCTCATCCTCGGCTCCACCAACAACGACGAGGCCTACTACCTGAGCTATCCCTACACCGCGCAGGGCACCGAGTTGGTCATCGAAGCCGCGCTTCATCCCGGCGTGCCGGCGCTCAGTGGCAGCTTCCACCTCTACGGGCTGAGCAACGAGGTCGAAGGTGCGGTCGCCGCCCTTCCGCCGGCCATCGTTTCCGTCGCCGCCGCGGCGTCGGGCGATGTCACGATCGATTTCACCGGCGCCCCCTCGACCAGCTACAGCGTGACCAAGTCGCCCGACCTGGAAAGTGGCTTCGGCCCGCTGGCCAGCCCGCTCAACCCGATGACCGATGGCGGCGGCTCCGGCCAGGTGGTCGTTCCCGCTTCTGAATTCGGCGGAGCCGGCCGCTACTTCCTCCGCATCGAGGAATAAGGCGCTCCATTGAAAAAAAGTGCCGTGGTCGCACCCGCGACCACGGCTTTCCAACCCGATGGAATAACCCGGAAAATCAAGCCCTCCGGCGGCGCACGAAAAAGACCAGCCCGGACAGCGCCACCAACCCGGCGGAGGCGGGCTCCGGCACGGCTTGGCCGATCACATCCAGCTCGACCATTCCGGCCACGCCGTTGTCGGCATCGGTGAACTGGAGCTGCACGAACTGCACGCCCGTGGCGATCGTTCCGCCACCGTCATCGACGATCCGGTGAAGACTCGTGATCGGCGTGGTGAAGGTGCCGGTGTTGTCGGTGCCCTTGTCGTAGCTGGCGATCTGGCTGAAGGAGATGCCGTCCGTTGAAACGAGGGCGTTGAACGAGGCATCGTCGCGTCCCGAATCGTTCCAGCCCATGATCACGTCGATCTGGCTCAGGTCGAAAAGCCCGCCCAGATCGTAGGTCACCACGGTGCCGGTCGCCACCGCGCCATAGGCGGCATGGTCGATGTCGTCGCCGCCCGGGCCCGACTCATTGTAAACCGTGGCCAGGCTGCCATCCGTCCACGCGGATTCGCCGGTGGCGAACTCATAGTTTGAATTGCCGTTGACCACGGTCGGCGTGAGGCCTTGGGCGAGGTCGGTGCTCGAGGCGAAGATGGTGGAGGGTGAGTAGGGATCATGGACCGCGCCGCCCGAGGGAGCGACTTCGGAGCTGTTGTTGATCACGATGGCTCCGCTGGCGAGCGAAGCGCCACCGAGACCAGCGACCACGCCCAACCGGCCGAGGATCTGGAGTTTGGATGACGTCATGGTTTTGAGGTTTTTTTTTCTGGGGATCCATCCCCCGCCTGAATCACGAGAGATCGGTCCATCTTCCCATGTGCTGATTCAGATTTTCCTGACCCAAAAAATCTCTTGTTCGCCTAAAAATCATGGAGCCATTTCGCGACGAAGAATTTGGGGCGTAAGCAATGAAGATGCGTAGCAAACACGCTCTTCCACATTTCCCCGGAGGATCCCAATTCTACCTTTGGGATGATTCAAGAGATACCATTCCTGGCCAATTTCTCGGAAAGACTCTCCGCGTCGGGTGCCATCCTGCACGAAGGGAAAGTCGGCTGCACAAAGGAAAGTATGGTCGTAGGTCCTTGCGGCGAGTTGCTCGAGTTCGGGATCGGCGCGGCCGAACATTTCGTGGGAGTAGAAGAGCGTGGTGAGCGGGGTAGAGTCGCAGAACACGAAGCGATGGGTCGCCGGGTCGCGCAGCGCGGTTTCCTCGCGGCGGATCTGCTCGCGGGCGATCTTCAGGAGGTCATCGTATTTGAGGACTCCGTCCAGCTCTTCCCAAAGCTCGCGGCCGTATTCGGCGACATAGGTCGTGCCGAAATGCTCTGCGAGGGCGGCGGCGAGGGTGCTTTTGCCGGTGGATTCGCCGCCGACAAGGGCGACCCGTTTCACGAAACCGGCATAGACTTCGGGCGAAAGAAAGTGGCGCAGGCCATGGATGTCGCGGCGCAGTTCGGTGCCGGAAACGGGAACTTGAACGCGGCCAAGATCGACGGCGACATGCTCGGCCGGCGATCCTTGGCGGCGTGCGAGGTCGGCGGCAAAGCCGGGGCCGTAGTCCTCGCTGGTAAAGATGGCGTCGACGGGGCTGTTGGTCTTTTCGCGGAGAACCGATGCGCAGAAGGCGCGGTGGATGTCGGCGGGATCGTCGTTTGCCGGGAGGGGCGTGCCGGCGTGATCGAGTACGATGCGCGTCGTCGTTGGAAAGAGGGTCGCAAGCCAGGTGGCCCGCCGTTCCGGTTCGCAGCCCGGGAACTCAGGACGGCTGTAGCTGAGGATGACGACGTGGTCGCAAGCCTCGATCGCGGCGCGGATGACCGACTCGTGGCCACGGTGGAGCGGCGCGAATTTTCCGACGACCAGTCCGATGGCGAAGCGTTTCATGATGCCGTCGCCTCGCGCCGCCAGCGGAGGAATCCGATGGGGGCATTGATCCAGAAGAGCAGATAGAAGAAGGCCGTGAGCCACAGCCCGCGCGATGCGAAGAGCGGCACGGCCAGCGAGTTGGTGGCGAACCAGAAGATCCAGGTTTCGAGTTTCCGCCGCATCAGGAGGAACTGCGCGGCGACGCTGAGGGCGAGGACGGACGAATCGATGAAGGGCGCGTAGGCATCGGTGAAGCGATGCAGCAGCCAGCCGTAGCCACCGGCGGCGAGGATGCCGGCCGGAATGATGGCCGCCAACTCCCGCGTGGAGGTCCTGCTGACCGGGCGTTCGACGCGCCGACCGCGGTGATGGAGCCAGTGCCACCATCCGCAGGCGCTGGTGCCGATGAAGAAGACTTGCAGGGTGACATCGGCGTAGAGCTGGCTGGTGAAGAACAGCCAGCCGAAGAGCGCGCAGCCGAAAATGCCGGTCCACCAGGTGTGGATCGAGTTGCGCGTGGCGAGGACGATGGAGACGAGATTGACGCCGTTGGCGATGATCTCGAGCCACGGCGGGCGGTGAAGGATTTCCCGGAACGCTTCGAGCGGGTTCATGAATCGGAGCCCGCGAGCGCGGAAGAGTACTGGGGAACTTTGGCCGAGTCTGTGATGCGAGGAAACGGAAGCGACTCGATGATGGCGGAGGGTCCCAGCAGCGCGGTGAGGGCCTGATGGGCTTCGGTTTTCGCGGCAGCCGTGGCTTCGATCGAAAACTCGAAGACGGCATCCTCGCGCTGGTGGAGCCGGAAGCGGGCGAGGGGCAGGGGACGGAGCGCGTGGGTGACGTCGATGTTGTTCAGCCACACGCCGTCGGGACGGCGAAAGCGCACGAGCGCGCGGCCTTCGAGGTCACGCAGGACCGGCTCGCCATCGATGAAGTCGAGCGAAGCGAAATCACCGGTGCGATAGCGGAGCAGCGGGAGGCAAAAGTTGAAGCCGCCGGTGAGGGTGACCTCGCCGCGTTCGCCCGCGGGGACCGGGCGATCCTCGGTATCGAGGACCTCGACATACATGTGGGGCTGGAGGAGGACGTGGCCGTTGAGAGCCGGGTCGAACACGGCCACGGGACCGGCTTCGTTGAGTGAATAAAGATCGACCACCGGGCAGGCGTAGGTTTTCTCCAATTCCTCGCGCAGCCCGGAAAGGAGGATCATGGAGGTGGAAAGCAGGGCTTTTGGCCGCAAGCTGGGAGCGATCTGAAGAAGCTCCGCGAAGGACAGCGGATCGCCCGCGATTACCTCGGGCGCGAGGGCTTCCAGGTACGGGCGGCGGTCGTCCGGCGAGTGCCAATCGACGGGGTGGAGATTGATTTTCGCCAAGCCTGCTTCATCCATTGATGGCGTCACCGACACATAGGTGAAGCAGCGGAGCTGATGACCGATGAGAACCACGCCGACCTCGCCGCGACCCGCCGTGAGCGTGACGCCAAAGCGTGCGAGCGCCCGTTTGTGATACGCGAGATAGCCGGCCGCGACCCGCGGGTGGGAGGCGATGAGAAGCGGATGACCGGTGGTACCCGAAGTTTGGAAATTGATCATCCGCTCCAGCGGAACGGAGTCGGGCACGAACGCGGCGATGTTTTCTCCAAGATCACTTCGGGAAATGGAGGGCAATTCCTCGAAGCGCTCCGCTTTTGCATAACTCCGATAGTGCGGCACATCGCGCAGGCAGCTCGCGACGAAGGCATCGAGCCATTCGGGATGGCCGTCGCGCGGCCAGCCGACCTGCGAGGCCAAGACCGCGGCTTCCTCGCGACGGACAAAGGCGAGGTCCTCCGCATCGAGCCGGTTGCCACTATGGTTCCGGTAGATCGGGGCATGGGGATGCTCGCGCAGGAATTCCAGCATCCGCCGACCGGACTCCCCAAGCAGCGGATAGCGTTCCGCATCGTCTGGCTCGGGGTCGTTCATTCGCGCGTGTATTTGTCGGCGGATTCCTGCGCGGCCTTGCGGACCAGCGCCTCGCGGATGGCACGGGCCCGCTCCTCGGCCTTGCGCGAGGCGGCGAGCACGCGGTTGCGTTCGATCGAACTCAGCGTGGTGAGCCGGTCCGATGCTTGGGCGATCGTTTCGCCGGCAGGCCTCATGTCCAGACGGGCGAGGGTGAAACGGACCAACTCTTCGCGTCGCTCCGGATCATCCCGATAGGTCGCGGCCGGGTTTTGTCCGGCGAGTTCACCGGCGCCTTCGCTGAGAAGGGAAACGAGGGCAGCGGCCGTGGTGCCGGCTTTCAGAAGTCGGTCGTCGGCGAGCAGCCAGCAAAGCAGCAGCGCGACTCCAGCCCGGCGAACCGACGCGCCCGATCCGTCCGGAATCCACCTCGTGGCATCAGTCATGGCGACGCCGTGCAAGGCGAGCAGGTCGCCGACCACGGCATGCACGTGCACCGTGCCACGACCCGGCGGCCTCCACGGCTCGGCGAGGAAATCGGACGGAGCCTCGGCGAGCCGTCGCAGCAGGTGCTCGAGTGTGGGTCCTTCGCGATTCATGTTATGGGAGCGAATTTCCCGAAAACCTGGGTGCTGGGGCAGTCATCGCAAACGCAGGGACGAAGCGCGGCGCGCGAGTTGGCGAACCGATCGCGGAGACGGGCGATGTCCGAAGCATCATGAATTCCGCTGGATGGCATGCCGAGGGTTCGGGTGGTGAATGAGCATGGCGAAACCGATCCGCGCTCGTCGATGAAAAGGAAGTTTTCTCCGGGGCCGCAATCGTCCACCGCATGCGGGTGTCCTTGAACGGCGGAGCGCATCCGGTGGACATAGTCCGGTGTGCCGGCAATGACCATGTTCACGGAGGCCGCCTGCTTGCGAAGCGAGGGCAGGCGCTGGGAGAACCGTTCGATCTGAGCGAGGCTCGGATGGTTGATCGCGTAGTAATCCGGCCGGTCCCGGCCACCGAGTAGATTGAAGGTGACCTCGTCCACGCCCCACTCCGCGACTTCATCGACGAGTTCGGAAAAGCAGTCGATGGTCGACCACAGCAAGACCGTGTTGATCCTGATCTTCAACGGGCGGGCTTCGATGGCTCTCTGCCGGGCGAGCGCGGAGACGGCACTGCGAAGCATGAGGAAGAGGCCGGGCGACGAACGGAGCTCGTCATGCGCTTCATCGGGAGCGTCGAGACTGATGGTCAGCTCCGAGTAGTGATCGAGGACATGCCGTCTCACGTCCGGTGAGCCCAGCGTGGAGCCGTTGGTCGTCGCACTCACACGCAGGCCGAGATGTTGCGCATGAAGGGTGAGGGCGGGCAGGTGCGGCCACAAAAACGGCTCGCCGCCGAGCCAACTCACCAGAACCGGGTCGTCGTGTTCGCGTTGATAGCCGGCGAGAATCTCAAGCAAGCGTCGTACTTCGTCGGCGGACGCGCTGTTTCTCGGAAAACGGAGTCGCCGGTCGTAGGCGCAGAACGGGCAGGCGGAATTGCAGCCGGTGGTGACGCGCCAGACGACGATCATCGGGTGGCGGGGCTCAGGTTGGCGTCGGGCCCGAAGGTCTGGCGGCTGAAGGCGCGGGCGAAGGCGACGAGGCCGTCGAGCGTGGGAACGGCGTGGACATGCCAGCCTTGTTCGTCGCGAGCGCGGCGCAGGGTGCTTACGAGGTTCTGATAGTAGGAAGGCATCCGGCGCTCCCAATCGGAGGGGATGTTGAGGGCGAGTGTTCCGCCACCGCGGCCCTTGGCGAGGGCCTGGGCGCACAGGGCCCAACCCGGGTTGGACCGTTCGTCGGGATCGTCGAACATGGTCGTCACGCCATCGTCGGAAATCGATAGCACGTGGACCGGACGCTCGTCGGGCCGGCGGTTGGCGTAGGTTTCCCGCAGGACATGGAGCGGAAACTGCGTGGCTCCGCCGTAGTGTGCGGTCAATACGCGGAGGATCTCCGTTTCATCGCGGATGAAGCCGGGCGTCGATTGGAACTGCTTCTTTCCGCTCCACAGCGTCGCGTGAACCCGGGCGCCGGAGCGAAGGGCGGAAAGGACGATGATCACCCCGGCAAGCGCCGGATAGGAGAGGTGCACGGCGGGGTTCGGCATCGAGCCGGAGCTGTCGACATAGAGATCGAGGTCGATCGGTTCGCGCCGCGGCTCGCTGCCGGGCGAGGTGCCGTAAACGCGGCGCACGGTGGTCAGGCCGGGCACGGTGTGGGGGCTTTGCAGCACGGACTGGAACCAGTCGCACTCGTCGAGCGGATCACCGATGTCCCACGGCTCGAGCCCCTCCGGGAGCGGCTCGGTGGACTCGGGTGCGGGCCGGCGCGGGTAGCGGACGAGGTGGCGCATCGCGAGCTCGCGGTAGTAGGCGATCGCCGCTTCGTGATCGGTCCCGGGCCAACCAGCCGCGCGCAGGATTTCCGCATACTCGAAGGGCTGGCGCTGCTGGCCGGATGAGGTCGTCGTCGTGGATGAAATGGGTGCGGGTGTCTCCTTCGAGTCCGGATCATCTTCAGGCGCGATGCCGGTGATCCGCGGGTCGAGCGAAGGATGCGAGATGTCGCCGTCGTCGGCCGAGGCGTCGGTGAGGCCATCCTGGATCCCGCCCGCCCCGGCGCCGCGGGTGTCGTGCAGGCGGGCGAAATCCTCCGCCGCTTTCTGGTCCTCGACCAGATGGGGAAGCAGCAGGCTGGCGAACTTCCCGGCCGCGGAAAGCCAGTCCGAGGCATAACTCCGGACGAGGCGCATGCCGAGCCACGCGTCGCCTTCCATGGCCGGAGTGGTCGCAGCGCCTCCGAGCGAGCCACCTGGCAGGCTCCATAGCAGTTCATAGATGCGGAGATAGAGCGTCCAGACGGCACCGGGGTTCGAAGATGCATCCGCATCACGACGCTTGCCGAGCTGCCGGTAGATCTCATCCATGCGCAACCCTGCGGAGCGCTGGAGCCGGTCGTTGATGAGCAGATCGGTGTAAAGGTTGGCCACCATCGGGGCCCGGTCTTCCATCGTTGGCAGGGCTCTGCACATGAGCGCGAGGCAACGCGCGTGATCGGTGAGCGTGGCGGGCGCGAGGACGTGATGCCCGATCTCATGGGCGAGGATTTCCACGGCGTAGTCGCCCAGGCCGCTGCTTTCGATCTCCGGCAGATCGACGACCACCGACTGGTCCTGCAAGCGGATCATTGCGAAGCTGCCTGTGAGCTGCTCGGCTTGAGCCGCGCGGCGGGTTTCACATAACATGGGCGGATGAAGCTGGGTGTATCGGCTCCACGCGGCGAGCGCCTCGGGCCACGCTTCCTCCCACTTCGTCTTGAGGGCGGAAAGGTTCATCGCTTCTCAGGATGGGGGCCGATCCAGATGGCATGACTCTGCGCGGAGGTGACGGCGCAGGTGCCGCCCGCTGCGGCCGAGCTGGTTACCAGATGTCCGGGCGGCAGGCGGCCGAAGTCATCGACCGGGTCGGGCGATGGCTCAGCGGCGGAGATTTCATCCGGTGCGGCTCGGTGGAAGGTGGCGCCGAAGGCATCCGCCAGCAGGATCCATGCTTCATCTCCGCTGCGGACCAGAAGATGAGGGCCGCTTCGCGAAACCCGGGGCGGCGTGACGAAGAGACCGCCGTAGCCTCGGAAGGCTCCGACTTTCCGGGTGGAGTCATGCTTTTCGAAAGTGAACCAGGGATCGGCCAGATAGGCGTCGCGGACTTCATGCCATGTCTTGTCAACCGGGGCGCCGACCGCTTCGAGCGCGAGCTCTTTCGGAAGTCCATCCGCGGCGCGGAGGGCGGGTTCGCGGAAATGGGCGAGGCCGGCACGCCATGCGAGAAGCGGGACAGCGATCAGGAGCTCGTCGGCCGTGGTGCAGCGCGGGCCGAGCTTCACCAATCGCTCACGCCAACTTTCGGCATCCGTGTCCGGGGTGGAGTCGAGTTGATGCGCGGCATTGCACAGCGCGGCCATGATCCGTCGCGGAGCGGTGGCGATCAGCGGTGAAAGCTCGGGGAAAACCCCGGTCCACAGGGAGTTGATCGCCGGAGTGGCGGCGGCGGGACCGGCCAGCTTTTCCGCGACGAGTTGAAGGCCGAGCTCGTAGGCGTCGTCGAGCGCCCCGACTGCCTGGCCGGAGGGCAGGTGCTGCAGGGCGAGCGCCAGGGGCGAGACTTGCGCGATGAGGAAGCGTGAGAAGTCATCCGCATCGAGCCGCGGCCAGCGTCGTCGCGCGACCTTGAAGCGTGCGTTGCACGCGTCGCGTCGGGTCTGCAAGAAGCCGGCTAGCGGAGGAGCGAGCATGGAGCCAGTCAGCGGGTTTTCAGCCAGCGGAGGTAGTTGCTGTAGCGCTGGTGCAGGTACTTGAGCTGCATCAGGTCGTCGTGCAGGTGACCGTAGAGTTTGCCGCCTTGGATCAGCTTGTTGATCAGGCGCTCGATCGATTCCAAGCGGCCGCGGGTGTCGCGTTCCGAGAGACCTTCGAGGCCGGCATCGAACACGGCCGCGAGTTCGCCGACGGGATCGTTGCGATCGAGATCGAGGCGGTCGAACTCGGCGCAGGATTGGTCGAAGACCCGTCTCAGCCAGCTGATGTGGTCGGTCCGGAGCGGGCCGTTGTCGGCCGTGTTGAAGTAGGGTGAATCGAGGTCGGGCTGCAGTTTCTCATGAAGCACGAAGGGCAGCACCTGACGGAAGTCATCGAGCGAGACCGCCGGATGGCCGCGGAAAAACGCGAGCGCCTTGGCATAGACGAGGAGCGTCATCAGGTTGCGCACCGAGAGGCCGTTGCGGGTCTGGCTGCCGAGATCCTTGAGCCGGTCGCGACCGTTGTCCCGCGCGGTGAGTTCCGGCCACTCGGCGCCGGCCAGCCGTGCGGTGTCCTTGGTCATGTATTCGAACTGCGAGGCCGCGGGCTCGAAGAACTCGAAGTGGCTGGAGAAGAACTCAAGCCGCCGGCGGACGTCGCGCGGCACCTGGACGGCACGGATGAGCTTCTGCAGGCTGTCGATTTCCGCCTCGCTGAAGACGATCTCGGGCGGTACCAGTTCTTCCGGCCGGATGTTTTCCTCGATCCGCTCCAGCAAGGTGCCGAGGAAGCGCGGGTTGAATGCCAGGGCCGGCACGATGACGTCGATCCGGTCGCGCAATGCCTCGATGACCTGATAGGTGCCGCCGCCCTGGTCGTCATTCGCGGTGAGATACCAGGCGGACTCCGGGCACTCGTGGATGTGGCCGAGGACTTCCGCGTAGTTGTCGCCCATCACCGTGAGCAAGGCGCTCTGGGTGCGGGTGGGGATGCGGTTGTATTCGTCGATGATCTTCACGCGCTGGCCGAGCCACGGGCGCCAGGCGATCCGGATGTCTTCCATGTTCTGGGCGGCGACGAGGTCGGCGGGAAGCGGATTGCCGAGGAGGTCGGCGATGGTCATCTGCGGGTGGCCGTGCTGCATCGACCGGCGGACATCGCGCACCGGATAGCCGGCGAGCACGCCCATCAGGATGGCGCTGGCTGTCTTGCCGCGGCCCGGACCACCGACGAAGAGACATTTCCGCCGCGCGGCGAAGGTCAGCAAGGGCAGCAGGACGAAGCTCGAGTAGCTCTGCGCCGAGGGCAGGGTGAGCCGGGTCTTGCCATCGCCGACTGTGAAACGGGAGGGTGGCGAGTCATTGAACTCGATGTCGTAATGCGGAGAGATGATCGCCGAGTTGACGATCCAGAAATAGGCCTGGCGGAGCTTTTCATCCAAGGGCACCGGGGTCTCATCCGCGGGGTCCTCATCGCCGGTAGAAAGCGGTCCGCGATAGAGGTCCGCGACATCGAACTCGCGCGCGGCCGGCGGGGTGGAATCGGGATTGGTCGGAGCTTGCGAGACGCGCCGGAAGGGATTGGGAAGGCCCATGCGTGAGAGATCTCAGATAAGCGAACGGAAACAAGCGTGAGTTGCTGGAAAGATGCTCAGCGCGCCTTCACCGGCGCTTCGATGATGCCTTCCTCGGTCTCCTGCTTGAGGCGGAGCTGGCCGCAGGCGGCGTCGATGTCGTGGCCTTTTTCCAAGCGCAGCGTGGCGCTGACGCCGGCGTTTTTCAGGATGTCGCGGAAGGCCTTGCAGCGGGTTTCGCTGGGGCGAACCCAGTCGAGTCCCTCGACTTTATTGTAGGGGATCAGGTTGACCTTGGCGGTGAGCCGCCGGGCGTGGCCGGCGAGGATGCGGGCCTGCTCGAGGTCGTCGTTGACGTCCTGGATGAGGATGTACTCGAGGGTGAGGTGCTGCTTTTTACGAGAGTTCCAGTAGTCGAGCGCCTCGAACAAGGCGGCGGTGTTCCACTTTTTGTTCACCGGCATGATCTTGTTCCGGACCTCGTCGGTGGCACCGTGGAGCGAGATTGCCAGGCGGATCTGCTGCGGGTGATCAGCGAGGTCGCGGATCCGTGGAACGAGGCCGGAGGTGGAAATCGTCAGGTGCCGCGCGCCGAGATGAAGCCCCCACTCGGCGGTGATGATCTCGATCGCCGCCATGAGGTGGTCGAAGTTGGCGAACGGTTCGCCCATCCCCATGAAGACGAGGTTGTCGACCCGCTCACCGGACAGGCGCTCGGCGGCGAGGACCTGGCCGGCGATTTCGGAGGGGTCGAGGTTTCTCGAAAAACCGGCCAGTCCGGAGGCGCAGAACTTGCAGCCGTAGGCGCAGCCGACCTGGGAGGAGACGCAGAGCGTGCGGCGGTCGGATTTTTCGCCGTAGAGCGCTGGGTTGGCGGGGATGAGGACGCTTTCGACGTAGCGGCCGTCGTGGAGCTTGAAGAGGAACTTGCGGGTGGTGTCGGCGCTGCCCTGGGTGTGGGTGTGCTCCAACGCATGGGGGCGATACTCCGCGGCGAGCTTATCCCGCAGGGCGGCGGGAAGGTTGGTCATTTCCTCGATGGCCCCGACCTTCTTCTTCCAGATCCAGTCGAGGATCTGCCCGGCACGGAACGGCGGCTGGTCCCATTCCTGGACCAGGGCGGTGAGTTCGTCTTTGGAGAATCCGGTGAGGGCGGGTCGCACGGCCCCAAGTTGGCGCATCGCGCCGCCGAGGTCCAACCCGGATCGGACGGCAGGATTCGGGCTGGCCGCTCCGGGAGCGGGTGGTTAGGAAAAGGTCAGCCCTCCCGGGCATCGTATCCTCCGCTTCGACCACCCACCCATGCCCACACTCGACTGGATCGGAAAAGACGCCGTCATCCGCCACCACAAGGAGGTGCCGTTCCGGCTGCTGGAACCCGATCCGGAGCGGTCCCATGGCGACCCCGACGAGGGCAACCTGATCGTCCAGGGCGACAACCTCCATGCGCTCAAGGCGCTGCTGCCGAAGTACGCCGGGCGGGTGAAGTGCATCTACATCGATCCCCCTTACAACACCGGCAAGGAAGGCTGGATCTACAACGACAACGTCAACGCGCCCGAGATCCTCAAGTGGCTCGGCCAGACCGTCGGTAAGGAGGCCGAGGACCTCTCGCGCCACGACAAGTGGCTGTGCATGATGTACCCGCGCTTGGTGCTGCTGAAGCAGTTCCTCAGCGAGGACGGGGCGATCTTCGTGTCGATCGATGACAACGAGGTCTCGGCCCTTCGCATGCTGATGGACGAGATCTTCCGGGTGAAAAACCACTTGGCGACATTCACGTGGAGGACTGACGGTAATTTTGACAACCAGGCGAAGATCAAGGTCTCCCACGAATACATTGTGGCCTACGCCCGTGACGCAGACGCATTCGTTCACCCAGCGGTTGTTGATCCGTCGATTCAGGATCACAGCAAGCTATTCAGGCCGGAGATCCGAAACACCATTGTCAAAAATGGACCGAAGAACCCGGTGTCGGCAATCGATCTTCCTTCGGGTTTTCCGTGTGCAGTTGAAGAGGGGGCCATTGAGGAGGCATCCAACGATTGGCCAAAATTCAGCAACGCTGTGACAATCCGGGACTTCAAGACTATCAATCCCGTGTCGGTGAGTAGCGGGTGGAGTTCGAAAAGACAGATTGAGGAGTTTATCGCACGAGGGATGGTCGCGGTGCCGGATTCGAAGGGTCAAATGACCACTTTTGAGATGACGAAGACTGGAGCGATTGAGTCGGTGAAGAAACGGGAGACGCCCAGCCATGTGATTTCGACGCTTTCTGGTTTCAGCAGCACTCAGAACATGGCGAGGCGACTTGAAGCAATGGGCTTCAAATTCGACTACCCCAAGCCGGTTGAACTTGTTGCCTATCTGATTTCACTGGTGAGCGAGGGAGGCATCATCCTTGACTCTTTCGCCGGCAGCGGGACGACCGGTCACGCGGTGCTCAAGCAGAACGCGGAAGACGGCGGAACGCGGAAGTTCATCCTCGTGGAAATGGAGCCGAACATCGCCGAGGACATCACGGCGGAACGGGTGAAACGGGTTTCCCAAGGCTACACCGATGCCAAGGGCAACCAAGTGGAAGGCCTCGGCGGCGGCTTCCAGTTCTGCCGTCTGAGCGACGAGCCCCTGTTCAACGAGTTTGGCGACATCCGCGACGACGTGACCTTCGCCCAGCTCGCCGATTTCTTGTGGTTCTCCGAGGCCGGCACCGGCTACACCGGGAAAGGAGACAGCCCCTTGCTCGGGGTCCACGAGGGCCGGGCGGTCTACCTGCTTTTCAACGGCATCCTCGGCGACCGCCGTCCGCAGGGCGGCAACATCCTGACGAACGCCATCCTCGAAGCCCTGCCGCCGCATGACGGCCCGAAGATTATCTACGCCGCCGCCACCAAGCTCGGCGCCGCCGCCCTGCAACGGGCCAACGTGGTCTCACCGAAGATGTGCTCCGCAAGGAGAAGGAGGGCCAGTATCTGGAACGCAAGGGACGGGATACGAAACCGACGAAGATTGCCAACGAGCTGATCGGCATGCTCAACGCGGGTGGCGGCGTGTTGGTGTACGGAATCGCGGACGACGGGACGGTCGAGGATCTCCACCAGGGGGGAGGATTTCTTTCCAGCGATCCCCCCGACCTCGATGCCTACCGGAAGCTGGTTCACGACTTCATCAAGCCGCCCGCGATCATCGAGCGGGAGGAGGTGTTCCTGTCGGGTGGCGAACTGGTGTTCCTCTACCACGTGGATCAGGACTACGAGCGCCTGTTCCAGCGCAGCGACAACGAAGCGGTCTATCTGCGCGTGGCGGATGACAACAAGGGCCCGCTGAACCGGGAGGAGGTGGGGAAGCTGGAGTACAATCGCGGCATCCGGGTGTTCGAGGACGAGGTCCGGGAGGATTTCGATCCGGGAGACCTGGATCGCGCTCTGTGCGAGTCGTACCGCGAGGCGGTCCGGTATGAGGGACCATTCCCGGACCTTGCGGTGAAGCGGCACCTGGCCGTTCGGCGTGACGGTGCCGTGAAGTACAAGAACGCGGCGATCCTGCTCTTCGCCAAGGACCCGGAGGCCTACATCCGGAATGCCACGGTCCGCTACGTGCGCTACGAGGGAACCGAGCGGAGATCGGGCAGCGAATTCAATGTGATCAAGGATCAGCGTTTCGAGGGAGGGATCCCGGCGCTGATCCGCGAGCTGGAGACCTTCCTAGAGGCTTCTTTCCGCGACTACTACTTCCTCGACATGGAGAAGGGGCGGTTCCTCCGGGTGCCGGAGTTTCCGAAGGACGCGTGGCTGGAGGGCGTCGTCAACGCGCTCTGCCACCGGTCCTACAACATCCAGGGAAATCCGATCATGATCCGTCATTTCGATGACCGCCTGGAGATCGCCAACAGTGGACCGCTACCTGCGCAGGTGACGGTGGAGAACATCGAGCACGAACGCTTTGCCCGGAACGTACGGATCGCCCGGGCGCTGAGTGATTTCGGCTACGTCCGCGAGCTGAACGAGGGTGTCCCGCGAATCTACCGTGCAATGCGGGAATTCACGCTGGAAAAGCCGGAATACTCGGTCGATGGGACGACCGTGACGTTAACCCTCCGGAACAAGGTCAGCGATCACAAGGAGACGATCCTCGCGGACGTTTTTGACGAGATTGAGAGCGATTGGCCGCTCTTGAACGCCAGCCAGCAGCGGCTGATCCAGCTTCTGTTCGAGAGGCAGGAAGCGACCGTCCCGCAGATGGCCGCAGCTCTTGAACTCAGCGAGAAGGCGATCCGCTACAATCTCAAGCGGCTGGACGGCTTGCGGATCGTCGAGCGTCTCAGTGAAAAGGTCCGCGATCCGAACGCGGTTTACCGGTTCCGGAGTGGCTAAGGGAAAAAGGGGGATTTCTAAGGGAAAACACCCGCATGCTCATATATGATTGATTTTGAGAGATTTAAACCATTCACACCCCTTGCGATCGATCGCTAAGGGAAAAGGAGGGAATCTTAAGGTAAAACCGAGCCAATTTAAGGGAAAGCCACCGGCAGTTCATGAATCATTGGACGTCAAACCGTTATAAAACCCAAAAAAAATCCCTGATCCGATAAGGGAAAATCGTCCCTGAATAAGGGAAAAATCACCGATGACCTTCACCCTCAAATCCTACCAGCAGAACGCGCTTGCCAGCGTGGAGCACTACTTCCGGGAGTGCCAGCGGATGGAGAATGCGGACTATGCGTTTCAGGAGGCGACCAAGGAGCTGTGGGGCCGGAAGTCGGATTTCACGCCGCTGCGAGGATTTCCCGAGGAAATGCCCTATTTCTGCCTGCGGGTGCCGACCGGGGGCGGGAAAACCTACCTGGCGGCCAAGAGCGTGGCGCTGGTGAACCACCGGCTCCTGCTCACCGAGCACAGCGTGATTCTGTGGCTGGTGCCGTCGAAAGCGATCCGGGACCAGACGCTGGCCGGTCTGAGGCAGCTCGACCACCCCTACCATGCCGCGCTGCGGGAGGCGGGGCCGGTGACGGTGATCGACCTCGACGAAGCGAAGGCGCTGACCCGCTCGACGCTGGAGACCAGCACGGTGGTCATCGTGGCGACCCGGCAGGCATTTCAGGTGGGCGACGAGGAGATCCGCAAGGTCTATGAGAGCAGCGGGGCGTTGATGCACCTGTTCGACGGTCTCGCGCCCGAGCAGAAGGCGGAACTGCTGAAGGATGCTGAGGGGAAAACCACCCCGTATTCGCTGGCCAACGTGCTGCGCCTGCGCCGTCCGTTCATCATCGTGGACGAGGCGCACAACAGCCGTACGGAGCTGGCCTTCGACACGCTGGCGAAATTCCGGCCATCGGGGATCATGGAGCTGACGGCGACCCCGGACACGGAGACGACGCCGAGCAATGTGCTGCATTCCGTTTCCGCCGTGGAGCTGAAGCGGGAGGAGATGATCAAGCTGCCGATCCAGCTCGAGACCGAGCCGGACGAGCAGAAGTGCCTGGCGATGGCACTCGACCAGCGGGAGCAGCTCGGAATCATCGCCGCCAAGGACCATGCCGCAGGAGCGCCTTATCTGCGACCGCTGGTGTTGATCCAGGCAGAGCCGAAGTCGGCGAGGAAAGAAACGCGCCACGCGGAATGGGTGAAGCGGGAGCTGATCGAAAACCACAACGTGCCGGAGGAGGAGATCGTCATCGCCACCGGCAGCGAGCGCGGGCTGGATGCCTTGGAGGAGGAATACCTGGGTGGGATTTTCTCGGACAAGTGCCCGGTAAAGTACGTGATCACCCAGAAGGCCTTGGCCGAGGGCTGGGACTGCGCATTTGCCTACGTGCTGGTGAGCATGGCCGGGGTGAAGAGCGCGACGGCGGTCGAGCAGTTGCTCGGGCGGATCTTGCGGCAGCCCCAGGCGGCGCACCGGGAGAATCCCGCGCTGAACCGTTCCTACGCCTACGTGGTCTCGAAGGATTTCGGGGAGACCGCCGAGACGCTGCGTGACTGTCTCGTGCAGGCGTCGGGCTTCAACCGGCAGGAGGCCGCTGAGTTCGTCGCGGCGAAGAGTCCCGAGCAGGCGAAGCTGGATTTCAAGCGTGGCGGCGGGCGCATCCGCATCACCCCGGTGGAGGTGAAGCTCGGCGAGTCACTGGACATGTCGAAGGTCTCGGCAACCACAAAGAAGAAACTCAAGTGGAGCAACGCCAGGAAAACGCTGACTTTTACGGCACCGCTGAGTCAGGAGGAAACCGAAGAGGTGCAGGCCGCCGCGGTGATGGACGTGAGCCGGGAAGCGATCGCGAAGGCCGGCGAGGCCAGCCGAACCGAAGCGGTGGAGATTTTCGAGACGCCATCGGAGAAGGGGAAGGCGTTCTTCGTGCCGCAGATGGAGGTGTTGATCGACGGCGAGCTGCGTCTCTTCGATGAGCCGGAAGCCATCGACTACCCGTGGGAGCTGCCGCTCTATCAGGCGCTGGCATCGGATGATCAACTCAAGGAGCTGAATGCGGCGGCGAAGGTGTCGGAGGGCGGCCTGATCGATGTGGATGAGGATCAGGGGCGGGTGAGGACGAAATTCAGCCGCGAGCTGAGCCGGGATCTCGGACTGTCTTACCGTCCGGAGAACTGGGACGAAGCCAAGCTGGCAGCGTGGTTCTGCCGACAGATCCACGATCCGTGGATCACTCACGCGAGCAAGCGGGCGTTCGTGGCGGCTTGGCTGTCGGACCTTCTGCAGAAGGACGGCATCGACCTGGCGCGAGTGAACCGATAGAAATTCCTGCTGCGCAATCTTGTGGAAGGTCGCGTCGCCGAGCTGCGGACCAAGGCGGTCGAGACCGCGTGCGACGCCTTCCTTTTTGGTGACGGAAAAGAAACGCGGGTGCGGGTGGGGTCGGAGTATGAGTTCGAGTTCCACCCCGACGCTTACGCGCCGGACCGGGACTACGGCGGCGACCATGATTTCGAGAAGCACTACTATCCGCGGATTGGCGATTTCGATTCCGAAGAGGAGTTCCTCTGCGCCTGCTGGATCGACCGGCAGAAGGAGGTCGAATACTGGGTGCGGAACCTCGTCCGCAAGAACGGTGCGGCGTTTTTCCTGCAAACGGCGACCGGCCGGTTCTTCCCGGATTTCGTCTGCAAACTGAAGGATGGCCGCATCCTCGTGGTGGAATACAAAGGCGCGGATCGATGGAAGGCGGCCGAGCTGGACCGATTGGTGGGCCAGCTTTGGGAAGAGTTAAGTGGCGGTAAGGCTGCATTTGTCATGGTGAAAGAGAAACGCTGGGAATGGATTTCGGCGAAGATTGACCGTTGAACTGACGACTCCCTCCTTGTCGATCAACCGGAGATGGGAGATAGCTGGAGAATGTCAGAACAGAGAAATCCCGTCGGCTGGTTCGAGATCTACGTGCGCGACATGGAACAGGCGCGGAAGTTCTACGCCGAAGTCCTGGCTGTGGAGCTTGAGAAGCTTGAAACGCCTCCCGGCATGGAGATGGAAATGTGGAACTTCCCCATGTTTCAAGACGCGGGAGGAGCCGCCGGAGCGCTGGTGAAGATGGAAGGCGTGGAGCCCGGCGGCGGCGGAACCCTGGTTTACTTTTCCTGCGAGGACTGCGCGGTCGAGGCAGGTCGCGTGGAACCCGCGGGTGGCAAGGTGGTGCGGGAGAAGTTCCCGATCGGCAACTACGGCTTCATCGCGCTGGTGGTCGATCCGGATGGCAACATGATCGGTCTGCACTCGCTCTCCTGAGCGGCCCGGCCTTCCTCTGAAAGACTCGCCTCAGGGAGCGGCCACGCTTTTCACCCAGAAAAAATACCGCGCCGGGGTCGGGGTGGGCGCGGAAAAGGAAAACACCAGCGTGCCGCCGGTGCCGGCCACGGTCTGCACGGTCGTGCCGCCGGACAGGGTGCTCGAAGCCATGAGCTGATAGTTCGTCCCGGAAACCGATGGCACGCTGATGGTGCCGGAAGTCGGCGTGGTGAAGACGGTCGTCGAAGCGAGGGTCTCGACCGCCGGCTCGAAGCTCGCCCGGTAGATCGCCGCGCTGTTGTCATTGAAGACCGCGAGGAAATAGACCCAGTCACCGACCCACGCGTCGCCGACGTTCATCGAAAAGCGGATCGGCGTCTTGCCGCCGAAGCTGGTCTGGAGGTCGACGATCGGTTCCACGGTTCCGGTCGCGTCGGTGTAGATGCCATACTGCAACGGGGGCGCGAATTGATTGCTGCGGTAGCCCACAAAGACCACGTTTCCATTCCGGATGGTCGGCCCGTAAAAGTCGTAGAAATTGCCGGTGCCCTCCGGGATTGCATCCTGATTGCTGGCAACGAGCGTGAGCTGGCCGCCGACCAACTTGTAGAGTTGGTTGTCGGAAGAGCCCGCAACGAAGGCATAATCCGCGCCGGATTTGACGACATTGCCGACATTGAAGTTGCTGCCCAGCGTGCCGCCCTGAGGTGCCGGAGTCGCTTGGTCGACGACCGTGCGGAGGGTGCTGCCGTTCCACTCGTAGATGCCGGCCGTGCCGCTCCCCCTGCCGACGAAGACGACCTTTCCGCCCTCCGCATAGGGCCGGGTGAAGGTGTCGAAGGCGTAGAAGGCCGTGGACGTGCCCGGCACGGTGGTGACGCCTTCCTTGGCGATCAGGGAAATGTTTCCCCCCTCCCAGACGGCGATCGCCGAAGGCTGGGCCGGGGCGATATTGGTGCCGGGCACGGTCAGGGCCACGCGGCCCCCATCGATCGAGGACGGGCCGATGGGATTCCGCGGGTGGGGCACCGGGTAGCCGGGAAAGGGCGAGTATTTATCCAGGATGCGGTTTCCTCCCGGAAACAACATGATGGAACCATAGTAGCTGTTCGGCTCGTTGGGGACGTAGTTCGCATAGCCGGAAACGATCCAGTTCGAGCCGCTCACGCCGGAGATCGAGATATTGTTCACGGAGGCTCCATCGACCTCGCTTCCCCAGGTGATGACCGGGGTGCCCGCGCCCCGATAGATGCCGTAGTCAGGTCCACCCTCCGATCCATCGGTCTTCGAATAATACACCTGCCCGCCGATCACCCAAGGCACCCCGAGCGGCGTCCCGAAGTCTTGCGCGGGCGCTTCGGCCAGCTTCTCCAAGGTCACATTCAAAGCCGCGCCGAGCGGGAGGGGAAGCAGCAGCGAGGTCGCGACGAAGCATGGGCGAAGCAGCCGGGGGGACACATGCATTCCGACTCCCTAGAGGAACCTTCAGGAAAAATCCAGCCGCGGAGTGTGCCGGATCGAGCGTTTCTTTCCGCCGCCCGGGCCGGTCTCAGCCCTTGCCGCTGAGCAGCAGGGCCAGCAGGTCCTTCAGTTCGTTCTCGTTGAGCCGGTTGATCAGCGCCGGCGGCATCGGAGAGGCCGGCGAGGGCGCGCGACCCGTCACGCTGGCCACCGGCACCGAGGTGCGCACGGAGGGATCGAAGGGATTGGTGGCGATCGAGAACTGGCCCGCGCGCTCCTCGATCAGACGGCCGGTGATTTGCTGGCCGTCGCTGGTTTGAAAAATCTCCCACCCATACTGGTCGGAAACGGCCTTGTTCGGATCGATGATCGCCTCCGCCAGGTCACGTACCGAGAAGCGCCCGGCCACCGCGCTGAGGTCGGGACCGACCGCGCCGCCTTCGCCATCGAAGCGGTGGCAGGTGGCGCACAGCGCGGCCTGAAACATGCGTTTGCCGGCCGCCAGGTCGCGGTGGGCGAGGCCGGCATCGGCGAGCGAGACGACGTCATCGACCGTCCACGCCTGGCCCGGACCTTCCACCGGCGGCAGGTCGGCGAACAGGTTGGTGCCGGACTTTTCTTTCGCCTCCTCGAGCGACCGCTCGGCCGGCGTGCAGAGGTTCAGCGCCTCGTTTTTGAGGTCGCGCAGGAAGCCCGCGTAGCTATGCCCGCCCTTCTTGCCCAGCAGCTCGTCGAACCACGCGAAGAAGCGCCCGCGGTCGTCGGCATCCCATGGTCCGGGCACCACGCGCAGGCAGTAGATGGCGTGGATGCGGTCGGCCGAGGGGAAGTGGGCGAGCAGGTTTTCGACATCGCCGCCGTACTGCGAGTTGCGCTTGGCCAGCGCGGCCCAGTCGGGTGCGGGCTCGGGCTCGATCTGGTCGGCCCAGTCGAGCGTCTTGCGCACGATGCCCGGCGCATTCAGGTAGCACAGCATCCGGCACAGCTCGCGGTCCACGCCGCGCTCGCCCACGGGAAACACCGGCATCAGGGTCGCGGCCAGCTTCGATCGAAGTTCTTCGGAAGGCTCACCATGGCGCGCGAACTGGAGCCCGAAGGCTCGCAGCCAGTTGATCTGCTGGGCATCATCGAGCTTCGAGAAATCCATGCCCAGCAAGGCCTCGGCGAGGCCATCGCCATCCGTCGTCCGCGCCAGCGCGATGGATGCCTGGATCACCCGCCACGGGTCGCTTTCCCGCTCGAGCCGACGTTTCCACGAGCCGGGATTCCGTTTTTCCAAAGCGGTCCTCGCTTCAAAGCGCTCGACCCGGTCGGCGGAACCGAGCGCCTGCCAGGCCTGATCCACCGACGGATCCGGCACCTTGGGCGCGGCTTCGTATTTCACCGGTGAAGTATCTTCATCTCCAACATAACGGATCCGCCACAGCGCCGAGGCCAACCGCCGGCCGCCGGTCATGAAATACAGCGCGCCATCGGCCCCGATGACCGCATCGGTCAAGGGCATCCCGTTGCCGGCGAAGAACTCCTCGCTGGTCGCCCCATAGCCGGCGCCGGATTTCTCCAGATGCACCGCGTGGATCGTGGCATAGGTCCAGTCGAAGGCGAACAGCGCGCGCTGGTAGCGGGCGGGGAACTTCGCACCCTTTCCCGAGACCAGCGCGGTCGGCGAGCCGGGCCCGATATTCAACAGCGGCGGCATCGAATCCTCGTAGGACTCCGGCCATTTCCCGGTGCCGAAACGCCAGCCGAACTCCGCGCCGGGCACGACCTGGCAGATCCGCGTCGGCCGATACCACGGCATGCCCATGTCCCACTCCATGTCGGCATCATAGGTGAAAAGATCGCCCTGATCGTTAAAGGCGATCGCATAGCAATTCCGCATCCCGATTGCGCACAGCGTCCAGTCGCTGCCATCCGGTCGGAAGCGCGCGATCCAGCCGCCCGGCGCCATGCGGCCCGTGGCGTGGCCGTTCGCATCCGGGCGGCGCGGCAGCAGCTGGTCCTCCGCCCACACCCGCGGCACTTGCGAGTGCTCGAACTCGGGCGCATCGACATGATTGCCCGTGACCACATAGATGAACTGTCCGTCCGGCGACTCGCGCAGCCCGTGCATGCCGTGCTCACCGCCGGCCGGGAACTGCTTCACCAGCTCCGGCTCGCCCACCTTGCCGTCCTTCATGTCCACCCGCCACAAGCCGTTCGGCTCGTTGGCCTCCGTCGAGGTCGCCCACAGCACGCCATCCCGCCACAGCAGCCCCTGCACCCCGCGCATCGGCAGGCCGGTATCGGAAATATCGACCACGCCCTCGGAGCCCACCGTCACCTTCCACACCGTGCCGTAGTGGTCGGAGCAGAAAAGATGGCCCTCGTCATCACGCGTCATCGCCACCCACGAGCCCTCCTCCGGCGTCATCTCGTGCAGTTTTTCAAAACGAAACCCGTCCCGCAGTTGGTAGCCGGGAAAGCCGGGGACCTCGTGCATGGCTCCTTTTTCCTCCGGCTGCTCCGGCCATGCCTCCAGCGGGCGGATCCGCATGTCCTTGAAGCTGGCCTTCATCGGCCCGCCGACGTGGAGCTGCAACGCCAGGATCCCGTCCAGCGGCCGTTCCGAATCGTCCTTGTCGAAGACCTCGACCGTAATCTCGCCGTTGACCTCGTGGCGGACCTTCCGGCCGAAGGCGGTGATGCGGTAGTCGTTCCACTGGTCGAGCCGCGTGTCCTTTCGCTCCACCCCCAGCAATTCCTCGCCCTGGCCGATGATCAGGCGCTTGCCGCGGGTGCACAAAATGCCGGCCCCCCGCTCATCGTAGAGCATCCCGAGGTAGTCCGGCGCCGGATGCATGTCGCACTGGTAGCCGCCCACGCCCCACTTCACGCCCTCCGCCCGCCACGCGCGATATTGGACGCCCGAGTTCTCGCCCTCCACCTTCGCCTTGAACTCGAGCACGAAGTCACCCGGCACGTCGGTATCGAGCAGCAGGTAGGAGTTTTCCGTGATCTTCCGCTCGCCGTCATCGGTGCGGCCGACCACCACACCGTCCTCCACCGACCACAGCTTTTCATCGCCCGACCATCCGGTCAGGTCGCGGCCGTTGAACAAGGGCGTCCATTTCTCCTCGGCTCCCGCGAGAGAACTCATCACCGCCACCGCTGCCAAAATCCCGGTCAATCGCATGGCGGCCCATACGCCCCGCGGCCTCGGCCATGTTTCACCCGAGATCGATGGAGCATGCGGTGAACGCCGGAAAACCGAGGCACATTCAGGCATCCGCCTCGCGGCGGAAACACCCCGTTCACGCCGGCGCTCCCACGTTGGATGCGATTCCCTCTCTTGAATGATTGCTTCTCTGGGGTGCCATGACATGCCTCTGCTTGGTCGGTGGGTTTTTGAAGGTCTTGATGGACGCCGCGGAAAGAAACCCTGCCCGCAGGACGACTCGTGCCGAGCCGCGACCGTCTCCTCCAAAGCCGATGACTTCATGATCCGCACTCGATTCTACGGCCAGTTGGTCATCGACTTGGCAAAAGATGATTTCTCCGCAATAGCAAACCTGACCAAAAAAGTTCGGGATGAGTGAACTTTGTCTCACGCGCAGCGGAGGCCTCAAGTCACTCCAACCTCAGGGTCGCAAACAATCCTCCGCCTCGTTTCAGCCCCTCACAGACTTCTTCGGGCGAGAGCCCAGGGTTCGGCACCGACGAAGAACACGGGTAGAAGTGGATCGCGGACCACCGGGAGCAGCTCTTCCCGCGGAGCCTCGGGATGATCAATCCACGTTTCGGCATACGGCAGCGAAAAGAGTTCGAAGAGAATCCTTTTGTCGAATGACCGATGAAAATGAAAATCCCCTCGGCGCAGCCCGTAGCTCGAACGAGCAAACGAGCCGGAGCTGGAAATATCCACACCGGTCGCGAGGGTGACCGCCGGAACATTGGCGAAGAACGCACAGGATGGTCCCACCTGTTCCGCCGTCGGGAAGCGCTCCCCATCCGGCTCGGCGGCGCCGGGCGCGAGTCCTGCCAGACAAAGGAGCACGGACCAGCCGCCCGGCCGTCTCGCCTTGCCCTTTCCGCGCGTCGCCGGGCGACCTTTCATTCCCATACCCCTCCCTCCTTTTGCTGCTGAAGGCGAGCCCGGGCTTTCGGCTCGCAGGATTCCCAGGCGGGTGAGAAGCTTGCCTGGATGCATGATTGGAATCATCGACTGCGAATCCTTCTGTTTTGGACGGCTCTGACTTCCATGGGACTGAGTCATTCGCTGCGCATCTCTGAAGTCGCATTGGAGGGATCAGAGGCGACGGAAGAGATGACAGTGGAGACCGAAAAGGGCAGCGAGAAGCTGTGGGTTTGCAAGGATCCCATCGTGACGGAGAAAGACGTGGTCGATGCCTGGCCACAGGCCACCAGCGGTCAATACCAGGTGGGTATCAAACTGAGCGAGCAGGGAGGCGAACGGCTTTCCAAGGTGACCGGACAGCTCGTGGCAGGCCGTGACCGGCTCGCGGTAATCATCGACGACCAGCTGCGGATGGCACCAGTCGTCCAAAGTCAACTGGGCAGGAGTTTTGTTCTCTCCTTAAACGATGAGAACTTCTCCGAGGTCGCTGACCTGATCCAAGGAATCCTGGGTGAGAAGCCCTCTCCCCGATCCGAATCCAAAGACCTGCCTCCGCTTCCTGAGACCGCCCCCTACACCAAGGAGGAGTACCAGAACTTGAAAGCCGAGCGGGAGAAGGTCGGCCTTTTTTATCTCGATGAGCTCCCTTCAGTAGAAGAGCTGAAAGTCATGTTGGAGCCTGGCCTGAGTTACGAGGAGGTCGTTTCAAAGCTCGGTAAGCCCACGTTCACGATAGGTGACCAAAGCGAAGACGATATATCGATTTTCTATGAACTCGCTCCCGAGAAGCTGCCTTTGAACCCCGAAAGAAAGCAGCACCAGAGCGGGATCAGCATTACTTTAAAAGACCATAAATTGACGGGCTGGAGCAGTTCGTGGAGCACCGGCCAGCGCCAGCAAAGGCTCGTGAACCCGACCGAAAAAAAGCTAAAGGTGCAGATGCCTCACTTCGATTTGTTTTCAGGGGATTCGGACTGGGTCAGCGTGGTCGAGGAGACGAAGATTCCAGACCCAGAACAGGACATCACTCTTGCCGACCTTTTCGATCTGCTCTCCCTCGCTGGGACGGCCGCCCAATATCACGACCTCGGATCGAAGTCATCGATCCAAGCCGATTGTGATGTGATCGCTTTCCTCGGCCGACACCTCCGGGAAATCGCCAAGTTGCAGGGACAGGCCGTGAAGGGCCGAATTCCGTTGAAGGATTTGGACTCCGCCATCCAACCTTACCTTTTGGGTGGGAAGGAGGTCCCCGATCCTGCCGCAAAGGACTAGCTCTCACTCCCTCCAGAACCGCTCCAGCGGCACGGCGGTGATTTTCGGATCCTCCGAGAGCCGCAAAGTATGGTGACCATCGTAGAAGACGATGCCGCTCTGGAAATCCCCGCCCGCCAGCGCGGCGAGGCGTTTCAGGCCCTTGCCGTCGCTCGGCTGGAGCGTGGCCGAGGCTTTCACCTCCGCGCCCCACACCTGCTTGCCGCGGGTGATCACCACGTCCACCTCGACCTGGTCCTTGTCGCGGTAATGCCAGAAGCGCAGGTCAGGATCGGTCCAGCCGGCCTGGGCGATGAGCTGCTGCAAGACGAAGGACTCCAGCACGTGGCCGAAGCGGTCGCGCTGGAAGTTCCAGTCGCCCGCCGTCAGCCCGGTCAGCGAGCAGGCCAGGCCGCTGTCGACGAGGTGGACCTTCGGGGTTTTCACCAGCCGCTTCGCCGAGCTGCGGTGCCACGGTTGGAGCCGCCGGATGAGGAACAGCCGCTCAAGCACGGTCAGGTAGCGCTCGACGGTCTGGCGGTCGAGCCGCAGGTCGTTGGCGAGCGAAGAGGTGTTGAGCAGGCTGGCGCTCTGGTGGGCCAGGATTTCCAGCAGGCGCAGGATTTCCTGCCCGTCGCGGACGCGGACGATGTCGTGGACATCGCGGTCGATGATCGCCCGCAGGTACTGCCGGTGCCACTGCCGCGCCCGCTGGAAGGTGCGTCCGATCAGCTCGGGGTAACCGCCGCGCACGACGCGTCCGATCAGGCTGGCGGGCTCCACGCCCTCATCGCGCAGGACGTTGGGGAAGTCTTCCTGTTTCGCCAGGTTTCCGGAAAGCCAGCGCTGCAAGAGCTGACCCGGCTGGCCGTCGCGCTCGGACTCGGCGAAGGGGTGCAGGTAGATGCACTCCATCCGCCCGGCCAGCGAGTCGGCGAGGTCGGGGAGTTGCAGCAGGTTCGCGGAGCCGGTGAGCAGAAAACGCCCGGGCCGGCGGTCTTCATCGACGCTGCGCTTGATCGCCAACAGCAGCTTGGGCACGCGCTGGATCTCATCAAGCGTCACGCGGGCCGGCAGTTGGTCGATGAAACCGCCCGGATCCTTTTCGGCGATGGTGAGCAGGTTGTCGTCATCGAGCGTCATGTAGGGCCGGCCGTCGCCCTGCGAGCGGGCGAGGGTGGACTTGCCGCATTGCCGGGGCCCGAGCAGGCAGACGACCGGCGTGTCGAGCATCGCCTCGTCCATCGCCCATTGGATCGAGCGCGCCCGAACGGCCGTCCCCGGCCCTGCCATGTATCCGTCCATTTGCGGGATACAATACCGTCCAATTGCGGCATTAGCAAGCGTCCAATTGTGGCATGACACCCCGTCCAATTGCGGCATCCCATTCCACGTATTGCTGGTTTTCAGATATTTACGAACTCACTTCGGAAACTCTAATTACCTCTTTTTCTGCTCCCCGTTCTACCCTCCCGTAAAAGTGTTCACTTGAACATTTCCCTCCAGCATGATCCGCTATACCGATGGCGGTCGCGATCGAGGATCTGCGCAAGCAGCTGCGGGAAAGGTTCCCGCAGGCGCACGCGATCGTCCATCCGTCATCCTCCATCCCTTCATCCGAAGCCTTCTCTCCCGACGCCTTCCCTCCCGGAGCCATTTCGGAAGTCATAGGCTCCGGCCTCGGCATGCTGGTCGCCCACCTCCTCGGCGAACCGGAGGATCACGCCGGTTTCCCGGAATTCGTGCTCGTCGATGGCAGCGACGCCTTCGATCCCGCCTCCTTCACCGCCGATGCCTGCTCGCGTTTGCTCTGGGTCCGCTGCCGCGACGCGGAAAAGATGCTCAAGGCCGCCGACCTGCTGGTGCGCGATGGCAACGTGCCCTTCGTCCTGCTCGACACCTGCGGCATCGACCGACGCGAGCTCGCCCGGCTGCCTGCCTCGGTCTGGTGGCGCCTGAAACTCGCCGCCGAGAAAAACGCCTGCCGCCTCGTCGTCATGTCCGCCCGCCCGCAGGTCCCCTGCGCCACGCTGAGGCTGTCATTGAATCATCGCCTCGAACTCGACGACTTCGACCGCCCCCGCCGCGAACTCCGCGACCGCCTCGAAGTCACCCGCGAACGCGAACGCCGCTCCGGATAACCATCTGCGATCCCACCCATGTTCGCCGCCCTCCATCTCGTCGATCTCCCCGTCCTCGCCGCGCTGAAAACCCAGCCCGTCGCGTGGCGCCAGCCCTGCGGAGTGCTCGCGCTGCAAGAGGGCGCCATCGTCGAAAAAGTCAAACTCCCCCTCCTCGCCGTCAACGACGCCGCCCGCCGCACCGGCATCGACGCCGGCTGGCCGCTCAACCGCGCCCTCGTCCGCTGCCCCGCGCTGGTCGTCCTGCCACCCCAACCCGAGCACGAAGCCGCCCTGCTGGCGGAAATGATCGCCCACGCGGAGACCCTCACGCCCGACCTCGAGATCGCCACGCCCGACACCCTCGTGCTCGATCTTTCCCGCGCCACCGCGCGCCAGACCGGTCGCCTCGACTGGCTGGAAATGGCCGACGGCGGCGAGTTGCGCCACGTCCGCGCCGCCACCCCCGACCTCGCCACCCTCGGCGTCCGCAGCGAGGACTGCCACGGCGGCTTCGTCACGCAGGAGTCGCTGAAACCCCTGCCGCTCGCCTTGCTCGGAAACCTCCCCGGCGGGATCGAACTACTAGAGTTACTTGAGAACTGGGGCCTCCGCACCCTCGGCGACCTCATGGGCCTCCCGCGCCAGGCCCTCGCCGAGCGACTCGGCCCCGCTGCCGGCGAGTGGCACGACCTCCTCCACGAAAAAAAACGCCGCCTGCTCCGCCTCCACCGCCCGCCCGAAAGCCTCGCCCAAGAGCTCGACCTCGAACACCCGCTCGCCGAGAGCGAGCCACTCGTCTTCGCCCTCCAGCGCCTGCTCGGCCCGCTCAGCGCGCGCCTTCACGCCCGCCACGTCGCCGCCCGCGCGCTCCACCTCGGCTTCCATTTCGAGGACGGCAACGCCCTCGCCCGCACCCTCCGCCTGCCCGAGCCGCGCACCGACGCGCTCCTCGATCCCATCCGCCTCCTACTCGAAAACCTCAAGCTCCCCGCACCCGTCATCCGCCTCACCCTCGATGCCGAAACCGCCGACCCCGAGGCCGCCCAGCGCGACGCCTTCCAGCGCGAGCTCCCGCGACCCCAGCAGTGGCAGGAAACCCTCGCCCGCCTCGAAGCCCTGCTCGGCGAGGGTCAGGTCGGCATCCCCGATCCCCCCGCCGACCACCATGCCGACCACTTCCGTCTCCGCCATCCCGATGCCGCGCCTGCGGAAAACGACCACTGGCCCTCTTGCCCGGTTCCCCTCCGCCGCTTCCGGCCGCCGCACGAAGTCCACGTCGCCTTCTCCCCCGGACCTACGCCGCTCGCCGTACTTTCCGGCCCCCATCGCGGCGAGATCCTCCGCCTCCGCGGCCCCTTCCTCCACTCCGGCCGCTGGTGGGACGAAAACGACCGCTGGCGACAGATGGAATGGGACATCCAGCTCGCCACCGGCATCTACCGTCTCGTCCACCTCCCCCCCGAACGCTGGCGCATGGAAGGCGGCTACACCTGGTAAATAAATACACCATCCCATCCATCCCCCTAATCCCATCCATCCTGCTCCAATCCCCCGGCACCCCGCCTCATGCCTGCCGAACTCCACGCCCGATCCGCCTTCTCCTTCCTCCGCGGCGCCAGCCAGCCGGAAGCGATGGTCCATCGCGCCGCGGAACTCGGACTCCGCTCGATCGCCCTCGCCGACCACGACGGCTTCTACGGTTCCGCCCGCGCCCACCAAGCCGCACTCGATTGCGGCATCCGCGCCATCCCCGCCGCCACGCTCGACATCGCCGGTGCGCCCGTCCCCGTCCTCTGCGCCAACCACGAGGGATACCGTACTTTATGCCGCCACCTCACCAACGGCCACCTCGGCACCATCGTCCGGCACACCCCGCTCAATGGCGGCGGCCTCATCGCCCTCACCGGCGACCGCGAAGGCCCGGTCATGCGGAACCTCATCAAGGATGATCGCGACGCCGCCCTACGCGCCGCCGAGTCCCTCATCGACCTCTTCGGTGCGGGAAACGTTTACGTCGAGATCATGCGCCACGGCCTGCGCGACGACGGCCGGCTCATCCGCCACCTCACCGACCTCGCCGCGCATCTCAAGCTCCCGCTGCTCGCCACCAACGCGCCGCTCCACGCCACCCGCGCCGACCGCTTGCTCGCCGACGCCTTCACCTGCCTCCGCCACCACATCCCGCTCGACCAGGCCGGCCGCCTGCTCGCGCCCAATGGCGAGCGTCACCTCAAGTCGCCGAAGGACCTCGCCCGCCTCTTCGCCGACCAACCGCAGGCCCTGACGAACGTTCGCCAACTCGACGAACGCCTCCAGTTCACCCTCGCCAACCTCGGCTATCGCTTCCCCGATTTCCCCGACGAGTCCGGGAAACCGATGACCCTCCCCGACCAGACGCGCCTCCTCCGCCAGCGCAGCCTCGAAGGCGCCCGCGAAAGATACGGCAAACCTAGTAGCGAGGTTTTCGCCCAGATCGACAAGGAGATCGAGCTGATCGACCGGCTCGGCTTTTCCGGTTACTTCCTCATCGTCCAGGACATCGTCCGCTTCGCCCGCAGCCGCGGCATCCTCTGCCAGGGCCGCGGCTCGGCGGCCAATTCGGTCGTCTGCTTCGTCCTCGGCATCACGAATGTCGACGCCTTCAAGCAGCGCCTCGTCTTCGAGCGCTTCCTTTCCGAAAACCAGCGCAAGTGGCCGGACATCGACATCGACTTTCCCTCCGGCGAGCGCCGCGAGTCGGTCATCCAGTACGTCTTCCAGAAATACGGCGCCCGCGGGGCCGCCATGACCGCCAACGTCATCACCTACCGCCCGCGCTCCGCATTCCGCGAAATGTCCAAGGTCCTCGGGTTTCCGCCCTCGCTCGCCGATCGCTTTTCGACCACCGGTCATCACTCGCACCACGACGAGCACGAGGAAGAAGGCGCCGACTTCCACCGCCTCGTCCCGCCCTCGCACCCGCGCGCCGCCGCCTTGGAAAAGCTTTACCACGCGGTGCTCGGCATGCCGCGCCACCTCGGCCAGCACTCCGGCGGCATGATCATCTGCCACCGCGGTCTCGACGAAGTCGTCCCCATCGAGCCCGCCACCATGCCCGGCCGCACCATCGTCCAGTGGGACAAGGACGACTGCGAGGACCTCGGCATCGTCAAGATCGACCTCCTCGGCCTCGGCATGCTCGCCGCCATGCAGGACGCGTTTTCCATCTGCGAAAAGCGCGGCCACCTCGTCGATCCGGCCCGCATCCCGCTCGGCGATCCCAAGGTTTACGAAATGCTTCACCGCGCCGACACCGTCGGGACCTTCCAAGTCGAGTCGCGCGCGCAGATGTCCACCCTGCGCATCCTGCGGCCCAACCATTTCTACGAAGTCGCCATCCAGGTCGCCATCGTCCGCCCCGGTCCAATCGTCGGCGACCTGCTCCACCCCTACCTCCGCCGTCGCAACGGCCTCGAGCCGCCCGACTTCATCCACCCCGATTTCAAACCCGTCCTCGAGCGCACTCTGGGCGTGCCGCTGTTCCAGGAACAGGTGCTCAAGATGGCCATGCTCATCGCCGGCTTCAGTGGCGGCGAGGCCGATGACCTGCGCCGCGCGATGGCCTTCAACCGCACCGACGAGCGGATGAAAAAGGTCACCGCCAAGCTGCGCCAGCGCATGAGCGAGCGCGGCGTCGATGCCGAGGTGCAGGAAAAGGTCGTCCACTCGATCGGCAACTTCGCCCTCTACGGCTTCCCCGAGAGCCACGCGCTCGCCTTCGCGCTGATCGCCTACCACTCCTGCTGGCTCAAGGTCCATCACCCCGCCGAGTTCTACACCGGTCTCATCAACAACCAGCCGATGGGCTTCTACTCCGCCCACTCGCTGCTCCAGGATGCCAAGCGTCACGGTCTCCGTGCCCTTCCCGTCTCCTGCGTCCATAGTAGCTGGGAAACGGAGGTCATCGACGACCAAACCATCCGCCTCGGCCTCCACCGCCTGAAGGGTCTTTCCCGCGAAACGGCCGACCGCCTCCTTGCCGAGCGCGTCCGCCGCCCCTTCGCCGCCCTCGACGATTTCCTCACCCGCGCCGCCCCCAACGCCCGCGAGCGCCGCCTCCTCGCCAAGGCCGGCACCCTCAACGACCTGCCCGAAGCACTCCACCGCCGTGAGGCGCTTTGGCAGGTCGAGCTGCCCCTTCACGACGACCTCCTCAACCCCACCACTCCGCCACCGGCTGCACGGAGTTCCCCCTTCAGGGGGTCCCCCAGCCCCGGCTCCCCATTGCCCCCGATGTCCATGCCCGAACGCCTTGCCGCCGACCTCTCCACCCAGGGCCTGTCCACCGGCCCGCACCCGATGAAGCTCTGGCGACGCTCAAGTACGATGCCCCTCGTCGAGGCCCGCACCTTGCAAACGCTCCCGCACGGCAAGGTCATCGAAATCGGCGGCCTGGTCATCTGCCGCCAGCGACCGGGCACGGCCAAGGGACACTGCTTCATTTCCCTGGAGGACGAAACCGGCATCGCCAACCTCTTCGTGCCCAAGAAAACCTTCCACGAGCTGCGCCTCACCATCGTCAGCGAGCCCTTCCTCTGGGCCACCGGCCACGTCCAGATTTCCGAGGGCGACCAGCGCACGGTCTATGTCACGGACTTGAAGCCCCTCCCGCAGGCCGACAGCCGGCACATCGCCAGCTCCCATGACTTTCATTGAAGCCACTCGAGAAATCTTCCGTCCACCTCAGAGCCCATCATCCTGAACTTCTCCCCAGACCTGCGGGGCATGCATCCGGGTCACGGCCCGTTTTTCAGGAAATCAGGAAGCCGCCCCGGGCGCTCTTTACTCCAGAGCGCGCCGGTCTTCGGGAATGATCTTGAGAGCCAGGGGACCCAGCCGGGGATCGGTGCCGGGGACGATGAACACCAAGCGACGGATATCGGAGCCGGAGGGCCAGACGTTGGTGTAGAGGGTTTCCTGGGGGTTGTCGGCGGTGGCCATCCAGATCGGGTAGGATTCCTCGTCGTCGCCTTTGACGTCGACGGCCTTCCATCCCGTGGGCAGACGGAGGCGATGCTTGCCCATGGCGAGATTGAGCACCTTGGGGGTGGCATTGATGATGCGGTAGCTGCCCCAGGCGAAGGCATCCGTATTGTCGTTCAAGGCAAAGCCCCGAAGACCCGTCGGAGCCTTGGGATCGGGCAGGAGGATCACGAGCGGCCGCTTGATTCCATCACCGAGGGCGACTTTCATTTCCGCCGCCTTGCCTTCGTCGGTCAGCTTGTCAGGGGTGTTGAAAGCCAGCTCTCCCTCCGCCGGGGTCATACTGACGGCCTCGGTTCTTTTCAACGGATGAAGCCCGCTGATTTCGGTTCCGGAGGATCCGGAAAGGGCCACGATCTGCCGTGCCGCCACGTCATCGTCCCAGGCGAGAAAACGAACGTCGAGGGCATGGCAGATGCCGCAGGTGAGGAGAATGGCGAAAACCAGGCGAATCATGATGGAAGCAAATTTAGCTCTTGAGGAGATCAAGGGGTATCTGGCGGATGGAGACAATTTTAAACCTCCGGCCGAAGTTTTCATTCACGCGCGTGATTTCGTCGATGTCCGCCTCGGGCTTGTCGGTGGGGTCTACCCACTCCGGCACCCGCTGCACCACCGCCTCACAGCATGACCTGGCCTCCACCTGCTGGTTTTTTCCGAAAGCCTCACCATAAGCGCGGATCGTGAAGGTATCCGACCGCACGGAAATCACCGGTGCGATCGAGGTGAGCACGTCGGCCTGGGTAAGCCAGCCCGGCGTGCCGATGCCGGTGTCCGGGTCCGGGATGTTGCGACGTTCGGGATAGCCTGCCGGCGAAAAGCTCGCCACGGACGCCTGTTGGTTCAGGCCGGCATTGTCGATCGCCGCCTGGAGCGCGCCTTTGAGGCCTTGGTCATCGTTGGTCAGGCGCCGGTTCACAAAGTCCGCCAAGGAAAAGAACGGCCCGCGAGCACGGACTTCGTCCACGATCGACTCCGCGAGGCTCTTGATCTGGGAGTCGCTGAGTTCGCGGTAGCCGTCCCACCGGTCGTTTGCTTCACCCGTCGGCGGAGAGAGCCGGATCAGGGGGTTGGTCCGGCTGGCATCCTCGGACCCTCCGCCGACGAAGTCGATGGTCTCTCCGCGGAGGCTGGCAAGGATCGCCTCCCAGGCATCCACATTGGTGGAGTTCACATTGAACGAACCCTCCGTGAGGATGTGAGCCGCGGCGGCGGCAAAACCGCTTTTGTCGGTGAGGCGGCTGATCACTTCCTCATCGTTGAAGTCTCCTTCATAGAGGGTATTGCGCGAATTCCGCAATGGCTGGGTAAGAGGATTCTCGACCCAATCCTTCACCACTTCGTCCACATCGCGTCGCACCCTGGCCACCGTCTGATTCCAAGGATTACCGGATCCCGGCGAATTGCCGGGAGTCACCTCGGGGCCGATGGAGGAAAGGAAATATTGGTCCCACAGGGCATTGTTGATCAGGTAGGACCCGTCGTAGATGCCCAGACCCCGCGGTTTGATGCGTTCGCCCGTCGAGGCCGTCCGCAACAGCGTGCGGACGGAATTCCGGGAAACGTAGGGGGAAGCCCAGGAATTGCCGATCGAGTTCGCCGGACCGAAGGCGGTGTCCATGATGTTCGCATGCTGGAAGGACCCCATGGAAAGCGGCGGCTGCTCCGGGATGCCGAAGAAAGACAGGTGGTCCCTCCCCGCCGGGGGGGCGTTCGTCTCCCCGTAGTAGGAGCGGGTTCCATCCGGAGTGGTCTGGAAATTGAGGGCCAGGAAATCCGCCGCCTGCCTCATCGTGGACTCGTAGTGCGGCGACAATCCGGTCGCTCTTGTATCCATTCCGCTGAGAGCCCCGGTTACATAACGTTGCTGGGGATTGACGGTGTAAACGATGTCGGAAGATGGCCTGTCGGCCCCACCCTGTGAAGCCGTGCGGTGGTAGACTTCAAGCGCTCCGACCATTTGAGGGGCCCTCATCAGGCCTCTCGCAGGGTACGAGGGGGACCGGAAGGTGAAATTGTTCTGAGTTCCCGCATGAACCTGCGCGTCAAGAACCTTGTTCCATTGGGACTGAGCCGACCCATTCAGCCGGCCGGCATCCTCCACGGAGACAAAGTAGTGATAATCCCCGGCGACTTCGAAGCGCAATTCCACTCCGATGGTTTCCCGACCGGTGAAAGAAGTCTTGATGTTTGCACCATCGTTGAACGAGCCCGCCATGGAAACCGCAATACCCCCGGCGCTGTCGAGGGATCCCCCCGCGGGCTTCATTTGACAGGTAAGAGCCTGAAATTTCGCCGCCTCCGAAGCCGCAAGAGGCGTGAACATCACCGGGTCGTTGCTGGCGGGCTTGAAAACCCGGACTTCCCCGGGAGCCAAATGGACCGGCGTCGTAGTGTCGCCATCCCCCTTCTGCGTCAGAGCGAAGTAAAAGAAAGGGGTTTCCTGCCGCCCTTCGCCCTGACCTCGGTATTTTCCACCGATATAGGTGCTGAGGTGGGCACCGCCATTGGCGTCCTGACCATTGATCTGCCATTTCAAAAAGAGTGGCACGTCCATCCAAGGATAGGCAACCAGGCCGTCGGTCTCAATGGCCACATTGTAGGGATTCCACAAAGTGATTACCGGGGTGATCAGAAAGTAGAGCTTGCCTCCAATGATCGACATATTGAGGCTCATGACGAGGCGGTCCAGCACCGGCTGGATGCCCGTCTCCGTGCCGCGGGGGGCATTGTCGTTGTAGTAAGCGCTATCCACGGGACGCATCTTCGCGGTGACGTCGCCATTGGATTGGTAGAGGTGCTTGTAGGCCCGGTAGTGGGATCTCAAGGAATTGAAGGTTGGAGGAGCACCTGTCTTGTAAATATCCGTGTATGATGCGACTCGATATGCATAGTCGATGGAGATCGGGGAACCATCCGTGATCGGCTCGAAGATCGGTCGCTCTCCGTCGGGGCCGCTCTGGGAGGCGAAGGGATTGTCGACACCATTCAGGGTAGCTCGGGTGAAATCACTGTCATCCAGCTCGAAGCCGAGCGAGAGGTCCTTGCGCAGGCCACCCCGGGTCACGTCCGCCTGCACCCCGTAGGAAGACGTGGTATAACTGAAGGACCCTATGCCTTGCTTGCTGGAATCAAGACCATAGGCGGGATCGAGCACCGCCTGAGACATGCTGAGCACCCTCGCACGCCGGGTATCCCATCCATTGGTCGGTTGCTGCATCACGTCGGACAAGCCGAGATTCGGCCGGGTGGGGGCCTCGATGCCGTCGTTGTTCCGGGTGCGCTTGCGATCGCCACCCACGTTGATCTGGGCCTTGGTGGCATTCTGGGTCACGGCCCAGGCGTAGGCACCGGACTCGTCATTGACGTCGCCGATCAGAACCTTGTCGGCCTGCAGATTGAACCCATCGAGATTCTCCGAGAAAAGGAGTGCGGGATCGCTCGCCGAGCTGCCGCTGGGGTCGTAGTCCATGTCCTCCACCACCTCTCGATTCGGGGCCGAAACCAACCACTGGATGAAATTGTTGTCCCGGCGGGTGGAGTAATCCGGCGGATCGCCACTCCGGTTTTCCGAGATGTCGCTGTAATCCGACTCCCAGACGCCGACCGCGGCACTGCCCGCCGCGGGACGGGAGGAGGTTCCCGAACCCATCAGCAGCGAGGCATCCGCCGTGATCCGGCGGTCGTCACCCAAGGTCTTCTGGAGATCATTGAGAGCCAGCATCAGAGCCATCCGCGCGTTGGCATCCGCGACCTTGCGCGACTCCGCTTGGCGGCTTCCGCGGGAAACGACACTGCCGAGCGAGAGGAGACCGATGGCCAGCAACGACATCAGCACCATCATCAAGGTCACGACGACAAGGGCGAAGCCGGCCGGCACCTGGCGCTGCTTCCGGCGCGTGGGCAAATTGCGGAGCCCTGACGGGGCGGAGAGTGAGTCAACCATGCTAAAAAACTTTCCGGACGAGGCCGCGGGAGCAACCGCTGTGCCGAAATTTGCATCATACCGTTTCGCCTTCATAGTGGTTTTTCAAAGTGAGTTGCCAAGGGGAGGGACAGGCCCGGCAGCCGATCCGAGCAGGAACCCGGAATGTTTCTTTTCGGGCCATGCCTCAGAGTAGCTGCGTGACTGCAAAGTAACTACAGACCGGCAAAGTTCAATATACAAAGTAATTACATTCGAGAAAATCGGGGACCGCCATGCCCCTTTCCGCGATTCCTTCCGCTTTTTCTTGCGTCTTTTCTTTGTCCGAGCCGCCACGAAACTGAGAATTTTTCCCTAATCGGCACGTCAGGCTTGCTCCGTCGGGCGTGAATCGGAGCCTTCGGGAGACGCCACGGGAGAAAAAACGACCTGAAGCTTCATGGGTTTGGAGGAACCGGCCGGCAGTCCCCTCGGGCTTCCGGCTGGTTACTTACGACCCCCGCCTCCCTCAGGTTTAGGCGGATTTTAAAAAAGCCGGGTTTTTACGACCCCCGGCCCCGACATCCCGGACGTGCCTCTGCGGACCAAGCCGAAGAGACCCTCGTCACGACGTTCGCAAAAACGGCTCGGGACTCTCGGTCAGCAGAACTTGGCGTGCAGGATGTGCAGGCCGAGGAGATGGTTGAGAAGGGCGTCCTTGCGGACCAGCGAGGTCGCGTCGCGGTCGGCCTCGTATTCCTTGAGGAAATTCTCGACCGCATCGGCGGAAAGAATGCCGCAGCGGCTGACGGCATCGCGGTTGAGGAAGGCGTCGATGAGTTCGCGCACCTTGGCCTTCTTCTTTTCGTCGGTGTGCGCGGGCGGGGCCATGAAGGCGAACTTCTCGCGCTTGTAGAGGACTTCGGGCAGGACGCCCTTCACGGCCTCGCGCAGGACGTATTTTTCGACGTTGCCCTTGATGCGGTAGTGCGGCGGGACCTTGAAGGCGGCTTCGGCGAGGTGGTGGTCGAGGAAGGCCGGGCGGCTTTCCATCGAGTTCGCCATGTCGACGCGGTCGCCGCCCCAGTTGAGGATCTGGCCTTCGAGCTGGCACTTCGCCCAGGTGTACTGAGCGCGGTCGAGCGGGTGGCGGCCTTCCATCATCGAGCCATCGATGCGTGAGGCGATTTCCTCGATGGGATCGTAGTCCTTGAGGTGCTCGGCGACATCGGGGTCGAGCAGCGGACGGGCGAGGTCGAGGGTTTCCATCCATGGCTGGATCCATGAAGGCGTGAAGCCGCAGATGGCGTCGAAGGCCGGGTGGTGGCGCTCGTTTTCCGAAAGGATGGCACCCTTGAAGAGCGAGTTGGTTTTCTCCAGCGCGGCTTGGTATTCGGCGCGGATGTGCTCCGGCTCGTGGTCGATGCCGTGGAGGAACATGTCGCGCTTGAAGCCCGGATAGCCGGCGAAGAGCTCGTCGGAGCCCTCGCCGGTGACGACGCAGCGGTAGCCGCAGTCCCAGACACGCTTGGACATGAGGTTCTTGGCGACGCCGAGGGTGTTGTAGAAGGTGCGCTCGGCGTGCCAGACGGTGTCGATGTAGTTCTGCCCGTAGAGATCGTCGGCGGCCAGGGTGATCATTTCCTGGTCGGCCTTCATCGACTCGGCCATCTCGCGGGCAATACTGGACTCGTCGTAGTCGACGTTGTCGAAGGCGATGGTGAAGGCTTTCACCGGCGACTGCATGGCGCCGGTGGCGAGGCCGAGGATGCAGCAGGAGTCGATGCCGCCGCTGAGGTAGCAGCCGACGGGCACGTCGGCCTCGAGGCGAAGTACGACGGCTTTCGTAAGTTGCTCGCGGATGGTCTCGACGTGGTATTGCTCGTCGTCGGGCCGGTCGTGGCCGCCCTCCTCGGGGAAATCGAGGTCCCAGTACTTGATCTTCTCGATGTCGAGGCGGTCGCCCTTGCGCTTGATCCGCAGCAGGTGGCCGGGCGAGAGCGACTCGATGTTCTTGAAGGCGCTCATGCCGGGCGCGATGGTCTGCATGAGCTGGTGCAGCGCGGCCTTTTCGTCGAGCTCGGCCGGGATGTCCGGATGGGCGAGCAGCGCCTTGACCTCGGAGCCCCAGTGGATCGTATGGCCGTCCTGGATGTGGATGAAAAGCGGGCGGATGCCCCAGCGGTCGCGTACCAGAAGGAGTTCGTCCTTTTCCCGATCGTAGAGCACGAAGGCGAACTCGCCGCGGAGGTGCTGCATGAAATCGAGGCCGAACTTGCGATACAGGCCGTGGGCGATCTCGGAGTCGGACTTGGTGCCGAAGCGCTGGCCCTCGGCCATGAGGATCGAGCGGTGGCGCTTGAAGTCGTAGAACTCGCCGTTGACCGTGGAGACGAAGCGGGCGTCGAGCGAGTGGATCGGCTGGCAGCCGTGCTCGAGGTCGTTGATGGAAAGCCGGGTGTGTCCGAGGGCGAGCCCGCGGTCCTTGTCGAGCCAGGTGGTCTGGGCATCGGGGCCACGGTGAAGGATGGCCTGGAGCTGATCGTGGAGGATCGGCTCGCGGCTGTCGTTGAGAGGACGGGCTGAGAAACTACCGGCGATTCCGCACATGATGTTTAATGAGAGAGATAGGTCATATAGGTCCTATGGAACCTATTTCTAGGAGTTCGAGAAATCAGGCAAACGATCGAGCCTGCCCAAGACCGCCAGCAACAAGGCCTGCCTGACGAAGACGGCACCATGGGCCTGGCTGAAGTAGAGGTTGTGGGGGGTCTTGTCCAAGGAGGTGTCCAGCTCGTCGAGGCGGGCGAGCGGGTGGAGGATGACGGCTTCCTCCTTGAGCGGGCTGTCGGCATCGAGCTTGTAGCGCGAGTCGAGCGATTTGTAGGAGTCGCCGAGGAAGGCGATCGAGTTCATGTAGATGACATCGAGGCGCGGCAGGCTCTCGCGGATGTCGTTGGTGACCTCGTAGTCGATGTTGGCGCGGTTCAGGCTGTCGGTGACGTCCTTGCCGAAGGGGTCGGCCATTTCCGAGATGACGGTGACCTTTTCGATGTGCTCGTGGAAAAGCAGCGACATCAGAAGGAAGGACTTCACCGCGCGCATCGAGCCGGGGGTGCCGAGAATGCCGAGCTGGAGCTTCTTGTCGCCGGTCTCGAAGGGCGCGGCGAGGCGGGGCTTCCATTTCAGCAGCGCATACCAGTCGGTGAGTGCCTGGGTCGGGTGCTCGCCGGAGCCGTTGCCGGCGTTGATGAGCGGGACGCGGAGGTTCTCGAGGATGCGCTTGGGCGCGTCGGTCTCGGTGTGGCGCATGACCACGCAGTCGCAGTAGGCGTTGAACATCTCGCCGATATCCTGCATCGACTCGCCCTTCTTGGCGCCGGTGACCGAGCCATCGGGGATGGAGATGATTTTTCCCGCAAGGCGGTGCACGGCGCTTTCGAAGCTGGTGCGCGTGCGGGTGGAGGCCTCGAAGAAGGCGGTGGTGACGATTTTCCCGTCGAGCGGATGGTAGGGCCAGATCTCGACCTGCTCGAGGAAGGCGGCGAGCTTGCAGATCTCGGCGACCTGCTTGAAGGAGAACTGCCGCGCGTAGAGGACGTTCTGGCCGGAAAGCTCGGCGAGCACCTCGAGGTCCGGCGGCGAGGACTCGAAAAGGTTCTTGGGCTCGGGGCGCGTAGCCTCCGAACCGCGCGGCGGAGTGAGATAAGGGGTGGCCGGATTCGGCGTGAATTCTTCGCTCATCGGTGGGTCGGGGTCGTGCGGATTACCAGAGTTCGCCGCGTTTCCAGTCGCGGATCAGCAGGATGACGAGGGCCAGCGCGCCGAGGCCGGTCCAGGTGAGGCCGACATAGACGAGGATCTGGAGGAAGGTGGCGGAAAACATGATTCAGCTTTCGGCGATGGCATCGAGGGGTCCGGCACCGATCCAGCGCGCGGCGATGGTGAAGACCATCGAGACGGCCGCGCCGACCAGCGCCCCGGTGTACGTTTGGACCTCAAAGTAGCAGTAAAGTCCGCCGGCGCATCCCAAGATGATGCCGGCGATGACGATGCCGCGGTTCAGTCGTTTCCAGAAAAGCCCGGCGATGACCGGCCAGATCAGGCTCGCGACCAAGGCGCCGGCGCTGAAGAGGACGACGTCGATGTTGAGGTCGCTGAGGGCGAGCAGCCAGGCGATCACGGAAACTACGATGATCGCCGTAGCGGAGACGGGGCGGAACTTTTTCGGGTGGAGGTGCTGCTTGAAGACGCCCTCGTAGATGTCGCGCACGAGCAGGTCGGAGGTGGCGGCGAGCAGTGAGTCGATCGAGGAGGCCATCGAGCAGAACAGCACGATGAGGATGATCACGCCTGAGATCTGGCCGAGCCCGGCGAGGCCGAGGACGTGCTCGGCGACCTGCGGGCCGACTTTTCCGGGATCGGTGACATTCACGCCGAGCGGGCCCGCGCAGAGCGCGATGAAACCGGCGGCGATGGGAATCGGGAACCACAGCACGCCGGAGAGGAAGAAGGCCTTGGGGGCGATTTTTTCGCGCATGGCAAAGGCGCGCGACCACCAGACGTTGTTGTGCATGACCTCGCCGAAGCCGAAGAGCATGTTGTTGAAGATGGCCAGCAGCGCGGCAGGCATCATCACGTCGAGGAGGGCGGGTTGCTCGCGGGTGAGGTGTTCGTGGACGGTGGCGACGTCGATGTGGTCGAGCACCTCGAAGCCGATGAAGACGATGCCGACCAGAATGATGAGGCTCTGGATGAAATCGGTGCCAATGACCGCGTACAGCCCGCCGAAGAGCGTGTACAGCACGCAGACGCCGAGGATGAGCGTCATGCCGTGGACATACTCGATGCCGCCGAGGGCCTCGAGCAGCTTGCCGCCGGCGATGGCCATGGTGACCAGCCAGGTGATCGAGTAGACCAGCGTGATGACCAGGAACACCGCCCAGCCGACACGGCCGTAGCGCAGGCGAAAGAAATCGCCGGCGGTGACGCCGTCCGGCAGCAGCTTGCGGATGCGGAAAGCCAGGGGCGCGAACAGCAACAGGCCAAAGGACGCGGAGGCGTAGGCGAGCATGCCCCAGATGCCCTTCTCGTAAGCGAGCAGGGGGGCGACCATGGTCGTGTTCGAAGTCACCCAGGTGGCCATGGCGGTGGCCGCGCCGAGCGAGATGCCGACATTGCGGCCGGCGAGCATGAAGCCCTCGCTGTTCTTCGCTTTCCTGCCCCACCAGATGCCGAGTGCGACCCACAGCAGACCGAGCCCGATGACGATGGTCCAGGCGGTCGTGTGGGAAATGGAAGCGGCGAGGGTCATCGGTTCTGCGAGTAGCCGTGAAGAATGGCTACGATGGTGGAGAGCGCCACGAAGGCCCCGGTGCCGAGCAGCAGGAAAAGCGGGCCGCGGTTCATGTACTCGACCTCAAAGACGAGCGGCTCCGACCACTCCCCGTCGGGCGTTTCGCGCACGCGGAAATGATACGTGCCCTCGGCGAGGCCGGTCAGCACCGTCTCGTGATCGGTGCCGCGGTAGCGGAGATGCGGGCGGGAAAAGTCGGCCTCGCGGGCTTGTTGCAGCTCGAACTCGCTGCCGGCCTTCTCCGACCACCTCAGGTCGATGGTGCCATCGTTGCTGACGAGGCGGCCGGCGGCATCGGGCGTCAGCTCGCAGCTCAGCCGGGGAGCGGCCGACAATGGCCCCATCACCGCACCCAGCAGCAGGCCGGAAAGGACCGACCTGCAGAAACGGGAGTTGGGGAAAAGAAAAGGGATGGTTCCGTCGGGTTGGGAAGGACGCGGGGCTGTGCGGTGCGCCTTGGAAAACGGCGGGGCAAGGGTTGGGGCAAACCGGAGCGATGGCAAATTCTTTCTGGAGTCGCTGCCGTCGCACGCGTTGGGTGGCCGCATGGTCGAGACGATTCCCGATATCTCCATCGATAGACTCGGCACCGATCTACGAGAGTTATCGGAGATCGGTCGCGCCGAAGACGGCGGCGTTTACCGCATGGCTTTCACCGAGGCGGACATGGAAGGAAAGGCGTGGCTCGAGCAGCGGATGAAGGACGCCGGGCTCGAAACTTCGCGCGACGGCGCCGCCAACGTGATCGCCCGGCTCGCCGGAAAAAACCCCGACGCGCCCGCCTTGGTGATCGGCTCGCACATCGACACCGTCCCCTGCGCCGGCATTCTCGATGGCACGCTGGGCGTGTTGACCGGCCTCGAGTGCCTGCGCGCGCTGAAGGAGAGCGGCCAGGTGCCGGAGCGCGACATCGAGCTGATCGCCTTTTCCGATGAGGAAGGCCGCTTCGGCGGGATGCTCGGCTCGCAGTCCTTCACCGGCCAGGTCACGCCGGACACCATCCACCTCGCGACCGATCCCGGCGGGGTGAAACTGGCCGACGCCATGGGCGAATTCGGGCTCGATCCGTGGCTCGCGCTGCAGGCGCGGCGCGACCCGAAAAGCGTGGCCGCCTACCTCGAACTCCACATCGAGCAGGGCCCCGTGCTTGCCGGCCACGAGGAGCAGATCGGCGTGGTCGAGGCGATCACCGGGCTCTTCAAATGGACGGTCAGCTTTTCCGGCGAGCCGAACCACGCCGGCACCACGCCCATGCCAATGCGGCGCGATGCCTTCATGGGCGTCGCCGATTTCGCCCACGAACTGCCGCGGCTGCTCGATGAGTATGGTTCGGACCGCTCGCGGGCGACCATCGGCCGCGTCGACCTCACCCCCGGCTCCGCCAACACCGTGCCGGGCGAGGCGAAGTTCACCCTCGACGTGCGCGACACCGACGAGACCGTGATGCACGAGCTGGCCGAGGCCGCGCGGCGCATCCTCAACGCGATCGCCCGCCGTCGCGGGCTGCGCTCCAGCTACGAGGTCGAGAGCTGGATCAAGCCGGTCGATTGCGATCCGGCGCTCACCGACATGGTTGAGGCCGCCGCCAAGGACGCAGGCACTCGTTTCCGCAGGATGGAATCCGGCGCCGCGCACGATGCGCAGATCGTCGCCTCCATCTGCCCGGTCGGCATGATCTTCGTGCCGTCGATCGATGGAAAATCCCACTCGCCCGCCGAGTGGACGCCGTGGGATGACATCGAGGCCGGGGCGCGGGTCATGCTCGGCACCATCCAACGCATCGCTTTTTCTGAAAACACCTGACATGTCCGTCACCTCCATCACCGATCCCCTCCGCCAACAGTACCGCGAAGCTTTCATCACCAACCCGCGCCGCGCCGAGCATCTGGCCGACGGCAAGGTCGCGCTGCTATGCATCGACGTGCAGTATCTCGACGCCGCCGATGGCTACGGCCTGTTCGCCGACCCGGACACCAGCGGCGTGCCGGAGGAAGGGAGGAAATACTACTTCGACCGGCTGGAAAAAACCGTCCTGCCCGGCATGCGGCTCCTCCAGGATGCGTTCCGCGGGGAAAAGCTCGAAGTCATCCACTGCCGGATCTGCGCGCTGACCCATGACGGCCGCGACCGCAGCGCCGGCCACCGCCGCCTCCACCTGCTCGCCGCGCCCGGCAGCAAGGAGGCCGAGTTCCTCGTCGAGGTCGCGCCGCAGGGCGACGAGATCGTCATCAACAAGACCGCCAGCGGCGTCTTCTCCAGCACCAACATCCACTACGTCCTCGGCAACCTCGGCATCCGCTCGCTCTATCTGTGCGGCGTTTACACCAACGAATGCGTCGAGACCGCCGCCCGCGATGCCTGCGATCTGGGCTACTTCGTCACCATCGTCGAGGACGCCTGCGCCACCGTCACCGAGCGCCTGCACGAAGCCTCGCTGGCGACCTTGCGCGACCGCTACGCGCGCATCGTTTCCTGCCGCGACGTCCTGCGCGAGCTCGACGAGTTCCGCGACAGCTCGACGGTCGGGATCATCTCGCAGACGAAGTAGGAGGCGGGACGCCGGAAACAAAAAACCCCGCCGGTGAGGGCGGGGTCTTTTCACGAGAGAGTGGCAACCCGTAGGGGAGTCGAACCCCTGTTGCCAGAATGAAAATCTGGAGTCCTAACCACTAGACGAACGGGTCAATCTCTCGGCTGCCCACCGGAGCGGGCTGGGCGGGAAAGCTATTCATGGCACTCCGGCTGACAAGACTATTTTTGCAAAAAAGAGGCGCCTCGGCCAAGCCTCCCGCCGCTTCCAAGTCGGAGCGTGGTCGATCCGGGGTAGCTGCGGGTTCGATCCGGGGTAGCTGCGGGTTCGATCCGGGGTAGGTGCGCGTTCGATCCGGGGTAGTGCGAGTTCGATCCGGGGTAGTGCGCGTTCGATCCGGGGTAGCTGCGCGTTCGATCCGGAGTAGGTGCGCGTTCGATCCGGGGTAGTGCGCGTTCGATCCGGAGTAGGTGCGCGTTCGATCCGGGGTAGTGCGCGTTCGATCCGGAGTAGGTGCGTGTTCGATCCGGGGTAGCTGCAAGTTCGACCCAGGGTAGGTGCGTGTTCGATCCGGGGTAGCTGCAAGTTCGACCCAGGGTAGGTGCGTGTTCGATCCGGGGTAGGTGCAAGTTCGATCCAGAGTAGGTGCGTGTTCGATCCGGGGTTCGTTCAGTCCGATCCCAAGTCGGTGCGGGCCGAGTGCTGGAGATCGCGGCGCTCATCTTTAGGATGAACCGTTTCCTTTCAGGCAGGTCAATGGCGGCTTGCCAGTTCGGGCGGGGTCCCTACCCTGCGCGCCCTGTCTGACAACCATCCACGGATTGCCCCATGAATACCGACATCCTCTCCCAAGCCGCCGCCCAGGCGCGCGGCCTCGCCATCGATGCCGTCCACGCCTGTTCCTCCGGTCACCTCGGTTTGCCGCTCGGCTGCGCCGAAATGGGGGCCGTGCTCTGGGGCGGTGGTGGTCTCCGCTATCACCCGGAAGCCCCGAAGTGGCTCAATCGCGACCGTTTCATCCTCTCCGCCGGCCACGGCTCGATGTTCCTCTACGGCTGGCTGCACATGGCCGGCTATGACATCCCGATGGAGAACGTGAAGAACTTCCGCCAGCTCGGCTCGCACACCCCGGGTCACCCCGAGTCTTTTGAAACCCCCGGCGTCGAGGCCACCACCGGGCCGCTCGGCCAGGGCATCGGCAACGCGGTCGGTTTCGCCCTCTCCGGCAAGCGCGCCGCCGGCAAGTTCAACACCGCCGACCACACCATCTTCGACCACCACGTCATCGCCCTCCACGGCGATGGCTGCCTGCAGGAAGGCGTGGCCAAGGAAGCGATCGCTTTCGCCGGCCACAGCCACCTCGACAACCTGATCCTCATCTACGACTCGAACGACGTCACCCTCGACGCCATGGCCGAGGTGACCCAGAGCGAGGACGCCCAAGGCTACTTCGCCTCGCAAGGCTGGGATGTCGCCACCATCGACGGCCACGACATGACCGCCTTCGCCAAGGCGCTCGAACACGCCAAGAACGATGACAACGGCAAGCCCAAGGTCATCATCGCCAAGACCACGATCGCCAAGGGCATCCCGGAAGTCGCAGGCACCGCCAAAGGCCACGGCGAGGGCGGCGCCAAGTTCGCCGATGAAGCCCGCAAGGGACTCGGCCTGCCGGAAGAACACTTTTATGTTTCCGACGAAGTCCGCGAGCACTTCAAGGAAGTCGCCGAGAACCACAAGCACCAGTTCCTTTCCTGGCAGAGCGACTACGAAGCCTGGGCCCAGGCCAATCCCGAGCTCGCCGCCGAGCTGCGCGCCGGCGTGCAGGGGGAGATTCCGAGCGACCTCGCCGACCGCATCCCGGCCTTCGAGGAAGACTACAAGGACGCCACCCGCGGTGCCGGCGGCGTGGTCCTCCAGACCGTCGCCAAGGAAGTGCCCCAGCTGATCTCCGGATCGGCCGACCTCTACGGCTCGACCAAGAACTACATCAAGGACGCCGGCGATTTCAGCGGAAAGGACAACCCGACCGGCCGCAACATCTGGTTCGGCATCCGCGAGCACGCCATGTGCGCCATCTGCAACGGCATCGCCTACGACGGCATCTTCCGCGCCTCGGGGGCGACCTTCCTGGTCTTCGCCGACTACTGCCGCGCCTCGATCCGCCTCGCCGCGCTGTCGAAGCTGCCCGTCACCTACATTTTCACCCACGACTCGGTGGGCGTCGGTGAGGACGGTCCGACCCACCAGCCGGTGGAAACCGTCAGCGGCCTGCGCGTCATCCCGAACCTCGACGTCATCCGCCCGGCCGATGCCGAGGAAACGGCCGGCGCCTTCGCCGCGGCGATGCTCCGCACCGATGGTCCGACCCTCCTCGCGCTGACCCGCCAGGGCGTGCCGCAGATGAACGAGCTGTCCGTTTCCGAGCGCCGCGATGGCGTCCGCCGCGGTGGCTACGTCGCCCGCAAGGAAAAGGGCGCCCTGACCACCATCCTCATCGGCACCGGCTCCGAGCTGCAATACTGCCTCAAGGCCGCCGACGAACTCGGCGACGGCGTGCGCGTCGTCTCGATGCCCTGCCTCGAGCGCTTCGACCGCCAGGACGCGGCCTATCGGGAGGAAGTCCTGCCCCAGGCCTGCACCAAGCGGATTGCCATCGAAGCCGGCGTGACCGGCCTGTGGTGGAAGTATGTCGGCACCGAGGGCAAGGTCATCGGCATCGACCGCTTCGGCCTCAGCGCTCCGGGGGCGACGGTCTTCAAGGAACTCGGCATCACCGCCGAGGCCGTGGTCGCTGCCGCGAAATAATCGACCGTCCTTTCCGAGCGCCGGCCCCCCATCACGGGGCCGGCGCTTTTTTCGTACAAGGGGCGGCGGGCATGAACCGCCGGGCAGGGCGATCGCGGCTTTTTCTTCTGCGGTGTCACTTCGAGCTCCCAGGACCTCGAACCAACTCCCTCGCCGAAACCCCTCCGCCCTCCTGTCCGGCGGTCGATGCCCGCCGCCCCCATCCCTCCGGCACGCCGCCTCCCCAGCCTATGCGGCTTCAGGGGCGGCGGGCATGGACCGCCGGGCAGGGCGCTCGCGGCTTTTTCTCCTGTGGTGTCACTTCGAGCTCCCAGGACCTCGAACCAACTCCCTCGCCGAAACCCCTCCACCCTCCTGTCCGGCGGTCGATGCCCGCCGCCCCCATCCCCCTCCGGCACGCCGCCTTGCCAGCCTATGCGACTTCAGGGGCGGCGGGCATCGACCGCCGGGCAGAGCGCTCGCGGCTTTTTCTCCTGCGGTGTCACTTCGAGCTCCCAGGACCTCGAACCAACTCCCCCGCCGAAACCCCTCCACCCTCCTGCCCGGCGGTCGATGCCCGCCGCCCCGATCCTCCAGCCCGCCGCCCCCATCCCTCCGGCGTGCCGCCCGGCTCGCGGGATGCTTTCGGCTTGCCGCCGCTTCGCGTGCCGCTCCAACCTAGAAGACCTTCCCGTGACTCCCGATTTGCCGTGAAAGCGATCCTCCCCATCCTCGCAAGCCTCCTTCTGCCCGCCCTCCCCGCCGCCGCCCTCACGGGCGGGCCGGATGCCTCGGGATACACCTTCCGCGACTCCGCCGAGACGGACGGCCCGACCTACCAGTGGATCGAGATTGCCACCTCCGGCGAAAAGATCATCGGCAACGGGCTCGGCCTGCCGACGCTGGTCACCCAGCTCGACCTCGCGCCGCAACACATGTTTCACGGTCTCGCGGCGTCCTTCCTGCGCATTTCCCGCCACGGCTACCTCTCCAATGACGGCACCGATCCGGGGGACGACTTCACCAACGACTGCCCGATCGACACACCGCCCAGCTCCGGCGGCGGCAGCCGGATGGCGGTCTTCCACGACCGGATCGAGAGCGGCCTCGGCACTTGGGGCGTCTATCACCAGTACTTCCCCACCAGCCCCCACCCGCACTACAGCGGCCGGGTGCACGTGATCCAGTGGGACAACGTACAACTGGTCGCCGACACCACCCACACGCCGTTCAGCTTCCAGGTGCTGCTGTTCGGAAACGGAGACATCGTTTACCAATACAAGGACACCCCGCCGGCCGCGGCGTCGGCTACGGTGGGCACCGTATTTTCCTCCGGACCCACCCGCGACGGCCTCGGCTACAGCTGCAATGGCGGCGGCATCACCGCCGGGTTGGCGATCCTGTTCGAGCCGCCGACCGTTTCGCTGACATCCGGCAACGGCCTCGCGGCAGCGGTCGCCGCGGTCCCGAATGGCGGCAAGATCGTCGTCGATCCGGCTGTCACCTCGATCTCCGGCAGCTCGATCTCCGGCAGCTCGATCTCCGGGATCGCGGTGAACAAGGTGATGGCCATCGACGGCGGAAACGGTGGCATCGTGGACGGAAGCGACGACCTCGATATCTCGGGCGGGCTGGTGACGCTTCACAACGTCCGGGTCGGTGACTGCGAGCTCTCCGTCTCCGCCAACCTGGTGATGCACGGCGCGGGAGCCGCCCGTCTCGCGCTGCCTGCATTCACCAGCGCCTATCTGGTCGATTCCTCCGCCGGGGGCGGTGTGGAGGTGACGGGCGACAGCTATTTCGAAGTCCGGGAGGGATCGCTCTCGTCGGTGCTTTCCGGGAGTGCCAGCACGCTGAAACTCACGGCAGGTGCCTCGGCGGTGCTTCGCGACTGCCGCGTCAGCAGCTTCAAATCCCCATCCGTCACCGCAACGACACCCGTCAATGGCGCGGCGCTGCACCTCAGCGATGCCACGCTGACCTGCGAGGATTGTGAGTTCCCCGACAACGACGGCACCGGAGGAGCCATCGTCACCGCGCTCTACCTCGCCGGGGAGACGACCGCCACTTTCGAGCGTTGCTGGATCCATGAGCACGAATCAAGCAGCCGGAGCATCATATTCGATGACCTTGGCGGCCACTCCCCGGTCGTCGATTTCAGCAACTGCGCGATCTTCGGCGACGGGATCGAATTCCGCGGCGACACCGACGCCAGCTTCGACTTCTGCACCTTCGCCAACGCCGGCGCGTCGCTCGTCCCGACCGAAAACGCCACCGTCCGCTTCCGTGCCTGCGCGATCCAGGACGGCGCGCCGGTCGGGCTGGGCACCGGTTTCACCGTCGACTCCCAAGGCTACAACGTCGTCGCCTCCGATCCCCAGGGCCACTTCACCGAAAGCACCGACGTGGTCAGCAGCACGACCTTTCTCGGCCCCACCATCACCCAAGGCCTCAATCCTCCGATCCGCCTGCCGCTGGTGAACGGGCCCGCGGCGGATGCCGTGCCGGAAACCGAACCCGGCGTACCCGTCCTCGACATCCGGGGCGTCGCTCGTCCGCAGGATGCCGCGGGCGATGGCAGCGTGCTCAACGATGCCGGTGCCTTCGAGCTGGAGAGCGGGATCGTCGTCGATTCATTCGGCGGGGCCGGAACCGGCACGACCACCCTCGACCAAGCGCTGACCCTCACTCCACCCGGCGGCACGATCTATTTCGATCCCTCCGTCTCCGGCGCAACACGCGGGTTGGGCTTCGGTCTGCAGATTTCAAAATCGGTGACCCTCGACGCCTCCGCCCTCGACCGGTCTCCGATCTTCACCGGGGGCACACCGCCGGCGTTTGCCTTCCGTCTGGATCCCAACGTGACGCTCACGCTCATCAACTTCACCTACTCCGGCGCCTCGTCCGCGCTCTACCTTTACTCGGGAAGCCGCCTGGTGGCGGTGGACTGCCATTTCGATGACAATCCCCAAGGGGCGATCTACGGCTTCACCGGCGCCGGGCTCGACCTGACGCGTTGCCGTTTCCGGAACAACGGACAGATCGCCTGGGACAAAGGGGCGGCGATCCGCATGGACTTCGACGCGGAGGTGTTTCTTCGCGACTGCCAGTTCATCGGAAATCAGGCGATCGAGGGGGCGGCGATCCATTCCCAGCTCTACGGCTACTTTGATGTGACCAACTGCCTCTTCGCCGGGAACGGAACGCCGAACGCCGTGGCGGCCACCCTCGGCGGGGTGATGTCGCAGCCCGCGGGCACGTATTACACGCGCTTCACGAACTGCACCTTCACCGAAAACTTCGCCCAGCAGGGCGGCGTTTATACCGGCAGCCCGGGGGCCGGCCCGCTGATCTTCCGCCACTGCACCATCGCGCGGAACTTCACCAGCGAGGGCATCGGCGCCATCCGGGTCACCGGTGACAGCTCGCAGATCATCCAGTTCGACCACACGATCCTCGCGCGCAACCGCAACGCCCTGGGGCGCGATCCCGGCAACTACGAAGGGCCCCCGATCACCTCGCTCGGCCACAATCTCGAGGACGGCACCGCGGTCGGCTTCACCCAGCCGACCGACCTCACCCATGCCGACCCGCTGCTCGGCCCGCTCTCGAACTACGGCGGTTCTGGTAGAATCCTCGCGCCGCTCGCCGGCAGTCCGGCGATCGACGCCGGCGACCCGGGCTTCGCACCGCTGGAGCTGGAAACCGACGGCCGCAGCCTGCCGCGGATCCTTGATGGCGATGACGACGGGCGTGCGCGGATCGACATCGGCGCCTGCGAGGCCGGCGAGGTGATCCGGGTCGAGTCCCTCGGCGACGAACTCGACGGCCACCCGCCGGTCTGCCTGCGCGAGGCCCTGACGCTCGGCACCGAGGGGGACCGCATCCTTTTCGACCGCAGCCTGAACGGCGGCACCATCGCGCTGGCAGGGGGCGCAGCCTTCGGGGCGCCGCTCGGCATCGACGAGGACCTCACGATCGATGCCACCAACCTGCCGATGGGGATCGTCCTTTCGGGAAACGACCAGGTCCAGGTCGCGAAGATCTGGGAGGACGCGGACGTGTCGATGATCGGGCTGGAAATCACCGGCGGCTTCACCGCGGGCGACGGCGGCGGGATCGAGGTCGAGGGCAGCCTGCTGCTATCCCAGTGCACCGTGGCCGACAACGAGGCGGGCGGGCTCGGCGGCGGCATCTATCTCGATGGCGGCAATCTCCGCGGTGAAAACCTCACCCTCGCAGGAAACACCGCCACCCAGGCTGGTGGTGCCCTGGCCGACAATCCCGGCCTGCGTTCACGGCTGAGCCTCGCTTTCACCACCCTCAAGGACAACACCGCCGGGACCGGAACCGGCGGGATGCGGCTCGGCAACAGCGAGGCGGACTTCCGTTTCTGCTACATCGGCAACCACACCGGCGGCACCGGCAACAGCAACGCCGCCACGCTCGCCGCCACCACCGTGACGGACCTCGGCGGCAACCTCGAGGACCGCAACGACGTCGGCTTCGGCTCCGACTCGACGGTGAACCTCGCGGCCCCCCAACAACCCGGTCCGCTGGCCGACAACGGCGGCTTCGTCCGCACCTGCGCGGCGAACGCCGACACGCCCGTGACCACGGGTTTCGCCGATCTGCGGTTCTTCCCCGGCTTCGACGCGCGGGGCTACAGCCGCTCGGTCGAGTTCCCCGGCGGCTTTTCGCCCGCCAGCGCGTACGGGGAAATCAACGCCGGCGCGCACCAATGGCAGGGCAAGCTCGGCGACCTCGACCTCGACGGTCTGCCCGACTGGTGGGAGAACCGCCACGGCATCGACGCCACCGTTTCCAACGCCGCGGCGGATGACGATGGAGACGCAAGCAGCAACCTCGCCGAGTACCAGGCCTTCACCCTGCCGCGTGATCCCCGGTCCGTGCTGCGCGTGCTTCATTTCCAGCTGCTGCCGAACGACCAGGCGTCGATCGTCTGGTCGGCCGTCCCGGGAGTGAGCTATGAGATCACGAGCTCGACCCAGCTCGGCGATTGGAAGGATTCGGTCGGCACGGCGACCGCCGTGCCGGGCGAGGTCACGCAACAGCGCGGCTTCCGCCTTCCGATGCCGCCGGGGCCGCGCCGGTTCTACCGGGTGGAAGTCAGCGGAGCCCCGTGAGCGTGGAAGGCGCAGGCCTTCAATCCCCGAACAGGTTCCCCAGCCCGCCGATCACCGAGCCCTCGCCCTTGCTGTGCGCATACATGCCGGTGATGCGCTGGGCGAGCCGGGCGAAAGGCATGCTCTGCAGCCACACCGTGCCGTGGCCTTGGAGCGTCGCGAGAAACAGGCCCTCGCCGCCGAAGACCATCGACTTCAGGTTGCCGGCACGCTCGATGTTGTAGTTCACGCCCTGGGTGAAGCCGACGAGGCAGCCGGTGTCGACCATCAGCTTCTCGCCCTTCAGCTCCTTGCGGACCACGGTGCCGCCGGCGTGCACGAAGGCCATGCCGTCGCCGCTGAGCTTCTGCAGGATGAAGCCCTCGCCGCCGAACAGGCCGGAGCCGAGCCGCTGGTTGAAGGCGATCCCGACCTGCGTGCCCATCGCCGCGCAGAGGAAAGCGTCCTTCTGGCAAAGCAGCTGGCCGCCGGTCTCGGCGAGATTTACGGGAACCACCGTACCAGGATAGGGCGCGGCGAAGGTCACGTGTTTTTTGCCGCTGCCGCGGTTCGTGAAGTGGGTCATGAACAGCGATTCGCCGGTGATCGCCCGCTTGCCGGCGGAAAGCAGTTTTCCCATGAAACCCTGGTCCGGTTCGGAGCCATCGCCCATCTTCGTCTCGAAGGCGATGCCCTCCTCCATGTAGTTCATCGCGCCGGCCTCGGCGATGACCGTCTCGCCCGGGTCGAGCTCGATCTCCACCATCTGGATGGATTCGCCGATGATCTCGTAGTCGATCTCATGCGAGCGCCGCGCCGATCCGCCTCCACCCATCGGGGGCGGGCCGCCCGCGGGGAGGGGCGGCGGCGCGCCCTCGCCCTTGAACAGCTCCGGCAGCACCTGCGAGGCCGGCTGCCAATTGGCCATGCCGGCGGTCCACATCATGGTCGCCGGCTTGATCGCGCCGGCCTCGACCAGCTCCGAAAGGTTCTCCTCGTCCGTCTGGGCCTGTCCGCCCCCGCCGCTGCCGTAGTGCCAGGTTTTCATCGCGGGGAAAAATAGGGACCCGGCCGCGGAATCGCCACGGGAAAATCGGTGACGGATTCCCGTCAGGGGTCCAGCGTCCGGGCATGCCGAAGGACCTCCTCGCCCTCAGCCGCGAAATCAAGGGCATGGCCGAAACCGGTCTGCGGTATTCAGCCGGCGACTTCGACCGCGAACGCTACAAGCGACTGCACGAGATCGCCTCCGAGCTGCTGCAGGCTCAGGTGCCCGACTTTGTCTGGCCGGTCGAGTTCGGCTACCCGACGCCGAAGGTCGACTCCCGCGCGGCCGTCATTTCCGACGGAAAAATCCTGCTGGTCCGCGAGCGCAGCAACGGCCTCTGGACGATGCCCGGCGGCTGGATGGATGCCGGCCATTCCCCCTCGGAAAACGCCGCCCGGGAAGTGATGGAGGAGAGTGGCTATGAAGTCCGCATCGTCAAACTGGTGGCCGTCTGGGACAAGGCGAAGCACGATCACCCGCCCGAGCCTGAATACACCTACAAGTTCCTCTTCCTCTGCGAACTCCTCGGTGGCGGCGGGGCGCATGCCCACCAGCACGAGATCTCGGAGGTGTCCTGGTTTTCACCCGACGACCTCCCCGAACTGTGCCCGCACCGCGCCTCGCCCGACTACGTCGCCGCCGCCTTCCGCCATCACGCCGATCCCTCGCTGGCGACCGAGTGCGATTGAGCCCTCCTGCATCCGGTCAAAAAAAGAGCCCCGCACGGGGCGAGGCTTCGGAGAGCGGGCGATCCACGGCCGGCGAGGGGAAAAACCCATGAAACCCCTCACCGACCGTGGCGCCTAGTTTGTAAGCGAGGATGGGACCACGATCGGAGAGAGAAAAAACCCATGAAATCCCTCTCCGATCGTGGAATACCGAAACAAGGCGAAGCTCAAACCCAGAAAGAACTCAATCTTGTCGCGGAACCATCCACGACCAAGTTTAAGCAACTCCGGTGCCAACTTTTCGGCGGTCCGAACGAACCGCGGATTTTTTTTGAGCTATTTAGCGCGGCAGGTCGGAAGATTGACGCCTGCGCCCGATGCATCCAGCCTTCCCCATGGCCCGATTTGTCGCCAACGCCGATTATGAGGAAAAGGACAGCCGTCCACTGGCCCTGACGGCCGGCGACGAAGTCACCGTAGGACCCGAGGACCGGACCTGGCCAGGCTGGGTATGGGCGAGCGACGACCAGGAGCGGCGCGGCTATGTGCCCGAGCAGGTGCTCGAACCCTTGGGCGAGGGACGTTTCGCCGCCATCGAGGACTTCGATCCCACCGTGCTCACCGTGAAGCGCGGGGACCCGCTGGAATCGCTGCGTCAGATCCACGGCTGGCATTGGTGCCGCAGTGCCGGCGGCGCCGAAGGTTGGGTGGCCGGCTATCTTTTGCGTCCCACCGAAGGATCCGAACCGGAGATTTAGTCGACCCACCGCCGCCAAGGTCCTTGAGCAAAAATTTTTGAAATGGTAGGCACGCCATCGTGCTTTCCTCACTCCCTTGGAAAATCGTGGCGACGGCGCTTGCCGCCCTCGCCCTGGTTTCATGTGGCTCACCCAAGCGGCAGGCCCTCAAGGAACTGCAGGCGCGCGGCATCGAGGCCAGCGGACCGCTGCTGCTGGAAGCCGTCCGCGCGGGCGATACCGACCTGCTGCGCCTGCTGGTCACCGCCGGCACCTTTACCGACCAGCGCGACGACCGGGGATTCACGCCGCTGCACGTGGCGATCGAGCACGGCGCGATCGATGACGCCTGGCTGCTGATCGATGGAGGCGCCGACCTCGAAGCCCAGGGCCCGGGAAAAGTCTCACCCCTCGCCATGGCCGTCGTGTGCGGAGAGGCGGCGATCGCCGACAAGCTGCTCAAGGCCGGTGCCAGGCCGGAGGGGCGCACGCCCGATGGCGAAAAGCTGTTGCCGTGGGCGATGCGCCACGGCCGTTGGATCTTTGTTCGCCGCCTCATGGAGCAAGGGGCCGATCCGCACATCAAGGACTCCCGGCACAATCCGCTGCTGCACATCGCGATCGAGTGCGGCAACCGCCCGCAGGTCCACCAGCTGATCCAGCTCGGGGCCGACTGCGGCGCGGTGAACGGCGAGGGCGAATCGGCCGTGGTGCTGGCGATCCGCCGTGGCTGGACCGACCTGCTGCCGGAACTCGCCGCCGGCGGTGCCGATGTGAACCGGGCCGACCGCGATGGCGTGACGCCCCTGGTCAGGGCCTACCGCGCGGGGCAGACCGAGCTTTTCGAGCTGCTGCGGCGCTGCGGCGCCCGCCCGGTGCCGGGCGATGGATCCAGGAAGCTGGCGGAGGCCTACCATGCGCGGGATTTCGACCTCTGCGGCATGCTGGTCCGCTTCGGCATCCGTCCGTCCGATTCGCTGATGCATCAGGCCGCCGAGGACGGTCAGGCGAATTACCTCCACCTCTTCCTCTGCTACCGGGAGGCTCCGCCCCGGCTGCTGCGCGCGTGCTGCACGCGCGGCCGCACGCACCTGGCCTCGCTGCTGATCGCCCACGGGGCGAAGGTGAACGAACCGGGCACCCCTTTCCCCGGCTCCGCCTTCACCTCCGCTCTGGAGTCCGGGTGCGATGACCTCGCCGCGCGCCTGCTCGACCTCGGAGCGGATCCCGACCAGCGGACCGCCTACGGCGTCTCGCCGCTGCATCTCGCGCTGGCCCGCGGCAATGCCTCGACGGTGAAGCGGCTGATCCACCACGGTGCCGACGTGACCACGCCCCTCCCCTCACCGGTGCCGCGGCGGTTCTCCAAGCTGGTGCGCGGCGACACCCTGCGCTGGCTGCTGCGCAATGACAGCCGCATCGCCCCCATCATGCTGGCGGTGGACAGCGGCTCGATCGAGACCACCCGTGCCATGATCAACGCCGGTGCGGAGCGCTTCGTGTGGACCCGCCGCAGCCGCATCTGGCCGATCAACATCGCCTCCGGTCACGGCGATATTCCCATGATGCGCCTGCTGCTCGAAAAGGACCCCTACAAGGAGGAGCGCCGCGTCTTGATCGACCTCTCCGAGCAGCAGCTTTGGGTCTACGACATGCAGGGCTCGGAAATCTTCAAGACCCGCGTGTCCACCGGCCGCAGCGGCTACCGGACGCGCACCGGCACCTTCGCCATCACCAACCGCTACCGCAGCTGGAACTCGACGATCTACCACTCCTCGATGCCCTACTTCCAGCGCCTGAGCTGCACGGATTTCGGGTTCCACGAAGGCTACGTGCCCGGCTATCCGGCCTCGCACGGCTGCATCCGCGTGCCTTCCGGCAACGCCCGCCGGCTGTTCGGCATTACCGATGTCGGCGACCGTGTGGACATCGTCCCCTGATCGCGGGCGCCGGCCGGAGGTCAGTCCTTTTTGGCGTACTTGGCGAGCTCGGCGAGGGGCCCGCTGAGGGTCTTCCCGTTGCCGAGCGACATCTGATAAAGCTCGGCCAGAGCGGCGGCCTCGTGCAGACGGGCCATACCGCGCGAGTCGGGGTCCGCGTTGGCCGTGCCGAAATTCCGCTTGGCGAGCTTCACGTCCTCGTCCGCGAGGTAGAGCTTCATCGCGTGCTCCGCCGCCTGGGCGGTGACCACCTCGGAGCCTCCGGAATCGGCCGTCATGGCGGTGTTGTAGGCATCGATGGCCTCCAGCGGCCGCTGCAGGTTCTCCAAGGCAAGCCCGAGGCAGTAGGCCGCCTGCGCCCGCTGGTAGCCCGGCGGCTTTTCCGCCAAGCGGGCGGAGGCGATGCCCTGAAGGCGGTCCCACGATTTCGTTCTCACCGCATCCCACATGGCGTAGTACTCGATCTGACGCTTGTGGTAGGGCCGGGTGATGCTTTCGCGGTCGGCAGGCATGAATTCCTCCTGGGCCTTGGCCAGCTCATCGAGGCGGCCGAGTTTCCGCAGGCACTCCATGGCATAGAAGGCGGACAGCGACGAGTGGTTGTCCGGCAGCGTGATCAGCTTCTTGTAGTCCTCACGAACCTTCTGGAACCCGGCGAGCGCCTTTTCATAGCGCCGGCCCTGATAGTCCTCCATGGCGGCGGTGTAGGCGGCGGGCTCCATCAGCCAGATCGACTGCGGCTTGGAAATGGCGAGCTTCTTCGAGTCGACGCCGCGTTCGGTGTCGAAATAAAGGATCTGCGTCTTGTTGGCGTCGGCGATCCACACGCGCTCGAACTTGTCCTGGTGATAGACGACGATGGCTTCCTGCTGGAAACGATCCTGGGCGCGGGCCGCGGAGGCGGCGACGAGCAGGGCGGCGGAGAGGGGAACGAAGGTTTTCATGGTCGGAAACAATGGCGGGCTGCGGATCAGCGGCGGTTGCGGGCGTCCTCTTCGAGTTGCTCCTTGGATTTGACGTTCGGGTTGGCGACGTACTGCTGGACGAGGTTTTCGACCTCCTTCCAGGCATCGATTTCCTCACGCGAGGCCTTGGTATCCGGCCCATCGACGATCCGGCGGGTGAGATCGATGTAGGTCCGGCCCAGATTGTAGGCGGCCTGGCGGTCGGAGGTGTTGCCGGTCTGACCGTTGCGGTCCCAGGCGATCTCCATGGCGCGCTTGGTGGCCGGGGCGGAGAGCCGGATGGCTCCCTTGTAGGAGTTGGCGACGTTGTTGTAGGCGGCAAGCGCATCCTCCTGCATGCCCAGCTTGTCGTAGGCCTGGGCGAGCATCATGGCGACCTCCGGCTTGCTGGTGTTGTAGCCATCCCGGGGGTCGAGGTAGGACTTGGCATCCGCCTTGGCCTTCTCGAACTGGCCGAGGTCCATCTCGGTCTTGATCATGCCGAACATGGCCCGGTCCTTGTCGCCCCGGTCCTGCGAGTCGGCGATGACCCGCTTGAAGTCCTCAAGGGCCGATTTTTTCTCGGCCTCCGAGCCGCGGGCCAGCACGGCGGCGCGGCCGAACAAGGCCCGAAACTTCACCTCGGGATCGTCGCGATCGAGCGCCTCGGAGTAGTACGGCAGCGCCTCCTTCGGGCTGTTGGTGCCGCGGATGAAGTCGCCGACGCGGACCAGAATGAAGGGCGAGAGGTCCTTCACGTCGAACTCGTTCTTCAGGTCCTCGAACAGCACCTTGATGCTGGCGTTGGCGCGGAGCTTCTGCGGGTCGTCCGCCTTGGGATCGGAGGCCTGCTCTTCGAACACGCCGATCAGCGCGATGCGCAGCAGCGCGCGGGCGGCCTTGTTGTCGATCTTGATGCCGGGGAAATTGTAGTAGAGGTCCTTGAGTTCCTCCGGCTTGTGCGTTTCCAGATAGGCATCGGTGAAGGACCCGATCGCTTCCTCCATGCCGGCGGCCCCGGGGGTGTTGGCCAGCTGGGTGATCACGCCCTGAAGCCGCTCAAGGGCCTCCTCGCCGCGACCGACGCCCTGCATGGCGAAGATCTCGCCCACCGCGACCTGCGCCTTGTAAGGCGAGTTCGGATACTTTTCCCAGAACCGGTCGGCGTAGGCGACCGCCTCCTCGAAACGGTTCGGCGCGTCCTTCTTGTCCGGCTTTTCGCCCAGCAGGGCGACGAGGTAGTTCAGCGCTTCGGCCGCCACCACATCGTTGCCGCGGGTTTCGGCGAGCGCGAGGGCCTTCTTGTAGGCTTCCTCGGCCTCGGCGTTCTTGCCTTGGTTCTGCAGGATGTTGCCCTGCAGGTTGTAGACCATTTCCATGACCTGGCTGTCGGGAAACTCGGACTCGAGCCGGTTCAGCTTGTCGAGAGCCGCGTCGTTCTCATCCAGCGCGTAGTGGCAGTTGGCGCGGTCGAAGAGGGCGAAGGGCAGGTAGATGTTCTTGCTCGCGTCCGGGTAGTCGGAAAGGAACTTGTCGAGCAGCTCGGCAGCGGCCGCCCAGTACTGGAGGCGGGATTTGTTGGAGGCCTGGAAGTAGTGCGCGGGGATGACGAACTGGCTCTCGGGATAGAGCTCGACGTGCTTGTCCAGCTCCACCTGGGCTTCGTCGTAGATCCCGGAATAATAGTGGCTGCCGCCGAGAACGAACAGGCACATGTCATGCTCCTCGGTGCCCTCCTTCAGGTTGGGAAGCATCGACGAAGCGATCTCGATGCACTGCCCATACTGGCCGTTGAAAAACAGCGAGGTGAGCATCACCCGCTGCACGGCCGGCACGCGGTCGGAATCCGGATACTGCGCGAGGAACATCGTGCCGTACTTCTCGGTGTCCTGGACATGACCGGTGATCGAGGCGGTCCGGACCAGGTTGTAGAGGTTTTCCTCGCGCCGCTTGCTCTTGGGATAGAGCTCCTCGAGCTGCAGGTAGCAGGCGTAGGCTCCGCGGACGTTGCCGGTGGTCTCGTGGACGAAGGCGGTGGCGGCCAGCCGGACCACCTCGTTGGGATCGCCGCTGGAAAGACTCTTCTTGAGGCGGGCGACGGTATCCGCCAGCTCGGCGCGGCGGAGCACGCGCTTGCCATCCTGGATGCCGGCGCGGTCGCCCATGCGGTCAAGGCGGGCCTGGGCATCCTCCAACATCACCTGGGTGGCGGGGATCAGCTGATAAAGCTCCAGCGGCGCGGCCTTCATTTCAGCCTGGAAGGCCTCCGCGGCGAGCTTGAGGAAGACCGGCGCGTAGGGCGGCATCTCGTAGGGCTCGATCACGATGTCGGCCCGGTTCTCGGACAAGAATTTGATCAGCGCCTTCTCGTCGTTCTTTTCGACCACCGCGCCGACGAGGGCCTGGAAGGCGGCGACGATGCCGGAATCCGAAGTCTTGTAGGCCTCCTTGTTCTTGAGGGCGGTTTCGAAATTCTCGCTGCCTTCCTTGAGCTTGCCGGTGTTGAGGTAGCAGATGGCGAGGTTGATGTAGAACGAGCCGGGGTCGAAGGAATCCGTGTTCTTGTCCCGCTCCTTCATGAACTGCTCGTACTTCTTGAGCGCGGTCTCCCAATCCTGGGCGCCTTGGGCGGCCTCCGCCCAGCGCAGCAGCGCCCGCTTGTTGAAGGCGTTGCCGGGTCCCTGCTTGGCGGTGTTGTTCGGATACTTCTCGTAGCAGGTCTGGAACGAATTCATCGCATCGTCCCACCGCTTGAGCCGCATTTCACAGATCCCTTTGCGATACCAGGTCACGCCGAAGACCGGGCCGTAAAGCTGCATGGCGCGGGCGTCGAAGCGGTCGGTGCAGGTGCTCAGAAGTTTGAGCGCCTCGTCCCACTTGCCGGCTTCCATGGCAGTGGTCGCCTCGGCATTCAGCCCTTGCGGGGTTTCCAGCTGGCCGTGGGCAGGGGTGAGCAGCGGCGCGGCGGCCAGGAGCGCGCCGAGCAGCGGCGCGAGCGATCGCTTGAAGGATGACATGTCGGTCGGAGTTGGGGATTTTATAAATGGGAAGCGCCGATTCGCCGGTCCCGCAAGGGGCAACGGATCGGCGCGCGAGAAGTGCGGAATGCGGAACGCAGGGCCGGCCTCAGGGCGGATCGACGAGATCCGTGAAAGTGACCTTGGTGATATTGACGCCGGCGAGCGCGTTGAGAACGTCGATCACGCGCTGCTGCTTCGCCCCGCCATCGACGTAAATCTGCACCAGCGGTTCCTGGCCACTGGAACGGGCGATGTCGGCATAGGACTGAAGGTCGGCGAAAAGAAGCGGGACATTGCGGTTGTCGTCCGAATCCATCGGCAGCTGCGCGGCTCCGGTGCCGACGAAGATGGCGCCGCCGGCATCGACCTTGATCAGTTTGGGCACGATCACTGGCTGCTCCTCGCTCGGTGCGGCGGCCGGCAGGGTCATCGGCACGTCCTGCTCGCGTGGCTGGATCGTGGTGGTGACGAGGAAATAGATCAGCAGCAGGAAGGTGGCATCGATGAGCGACGAGATGTCGAGCTTCGGGGCGTCTTCCTCGGCGCTTTCGTGGTGCTTGTGGCGGGACATGGCGGCGGCGGGTTGGCGTTAGTTGGCCTCGAATCCGTAGGTGGAGAAAAGCACCTGATCGACCCCGGCGCGGGCGCTGGCCCGGATGACCTGGCGGCAGTATTTGAAAACCGCCTCCTTGTCACCGCGGAGGTGGATCTTGGGCTGGTAACCCATCAGGTCGATCTTCTCCTTTTCTTTCTTCACCATGTCCTGGATGTCCTCGTCGGTTTCCAGGCGGGTGCCGTCTTCGGAGAAAAAGTCGCCATCCTCGTAGATGTTGATGACGATCCGCCCGGTGCCGTCGTTGGCCTTTTTCGAGTGGCTGGCAACCGGAGGTTTCACGTTGGGGTCCTGCTTGACGATGATCATGGTCGCATTGACCAGGAAGAAGATCAGCAGCAGGAACACCATGTCGATCATCGGCGACATGTCGATGGCGAGATCATCGCCCTCGTCAGCCATCGCGGCGCGCAATTTGGTGGAAGCCATGGTGGGGTTCTTGCCGGGGATTTTTCCCGGGGGATCCGCCAATCGACGGAGTCCCCGCGTTTCAGCGGATCAAACGGCGATGCCTTCCGGAATCTTAGCCATATAGGCATCCTGATTCACGGTCTGAATGGCGGCATTGATCATGTCTTCGGCCGCGTGGTGGCAATCGGCCACCAGGTTGTTGAGCTTGTTCTTGAAGAAGAAGTAGGCGAGCAGCGAGGGGATGGCGGTGATCAGGCCCCACATGGTGGTGAGAAGGGCGACGGAGATCGAACCGGCGAGTTGGCTGGGGTCGGCCTGGCCGGATTCGGCGAGGATGCCGAAGGCCTGGACCATACCGATGACGGTGCCGAGGAGGCCGAGCATCGGGGCGGCCTGCGCAACCAGCGAGATGTAGTTGATCCAGGTCATCGCCTTGCGGTTCTCGTTGATCGAGAAGTCCGCCATCGCGTCCTCCACCTGATCGCGGCCGAGGTCCTCGGGGCGGGTGGCGTCGATGTTCGGCAGCGAGTAGGCCATCATGCGGCCGAGGTAGGAGGGATGGGAAGCAGCCAGCTCGATGGCCGAGCGGACGCGACAGTTGGCCATGTGGTCGATGAGCTCGTTGCGGAGGTCATCGGGACAGAACTTGGCCCTGGTGAGGTTGATGACGTTGAACACCGACAGGGCGATCAGCGCGAGCACCGCCAGGCCGATGAAGATCATGGTGGGACCGCCATCCAGCACGTACTTGTTGAGGGCGTTCTTGGAGGCGGGCGCGTCCTGCGCGAACAGCGCGGGAGCAGCGGCCAGGACGGAAGTAATGACGAAGGCCGTCAGTTGGCCACGGCGTCGGACGGATTGCGGTGTCATGATCGGGGTTCGAGTCGGAAGGGATGGTTTTTCTTGAGAATCGCTGGCGCATTCTCGGAATCCGGGTAGGTGCGACAAGGCTAGATTTCAAAAAGACCGCCAGCATGGACTCGTCGGCGGCCGGGAAACCGACGACGTCTAACTTTTCTTAGCCATTTTTCCCCTTTTCCGGCGGGGAAACAACTCGCGACACAGCGGACACACGGTGCCATCGCAGCCCCGGGCGGTGCAGTGTTCGCGGCCGTAGAAAATGATCCGCAGGTGCAGTCGGTTCCAGTGATCGCGGGGAAAGATTTTTTTAAGATCCCGCTCGGTCTGCTCGACCGACCTGCCGGAGGTGAGTTCCCAGCGCTGGGCCAGGCGGTGGATGTGGGTATCCACGGGAAAGGCCGGCACGCCGAAGGATTGGGCCATCACCACCGAGGCGGTCTTGTGCCCCACGCCCGGCAACTCCTCGAGCAAATCGAAGTCCGCCGGCACCTTGCCGCCGTGTTTTTCCAAAAGGATCTTCGACAGTCCCGAAATGGCCGCCGCCTTCCGCGGGGACAGGCCGCAGGGGCGGATGATGCCCTGGATGACCTCGACCGGCAATGCAGCCATCGCCTCGGGCGTGTCCGCGAGGTCGAACAGAGCGGGCGTGACCTGATTGACGCGCGCGTCGGTGCACTGGGCGGACAGCAGCACGGCGATGAGCAAGGTGAAGGGATCGCGGTGGTCGAGAGGGATCGGCGTCTCCGGGTAAAGCTCGGCAAGCCGCCGGTCGATCAGGGCGGCGCGTTCGGCGCGGGTCATGGAAGAAAGCTCGAACTCCCGGTCGCGAGTTCCAAGTTCCAAGTTGGTCCCCGGGACGCCGAGGCCCGACCCAAAAAGAGCGGACCCGCAGAGGGCCCGCTCGGAAAGACCGGGGTAATGAAATGGCAACCGGCTCAGCGGGAGGCGGTGGCCACGTTGCCGCCGAGCTTGCGCTGGATGGCCGCATACATCTGGCGGCAGTGCGAGTAGCCGGTGCGCTTGGAAAGCAGCTCGGCGCTGCGGGCGAACGAGCCCCACTGGACCACGGCGATCTCCACCTTGCGCGTGCCCCAGGCGTCCATGTGCGCGCGGGTCGGGGTGTAGATGTCGATGGTCCCGGTGCCGGTCAGGGCGGAGCCATAGTCATCGACCACGAAAAGCTGGGGCATCCCCTTGATGCGGAACTTCGTGCCCACGGGGTAGACCGACCAGTCGGCGGCGGCGCTGCGAACGCTGTTGGTGTATCGAAGCGGGGTGCCGCAGGCGTTCTTGGAGCCGTACTGGATGTGATCCGATTCCGAGCAGGTGTAGGCGGTGGTGCGGACGTAACGCAGGCGCTCGTTGGTGTAGAGCGGCATGCCGTGCTTGTCGCGGGACTTGGAGGAAGCGGCACTGACGACCGAGGACGAAGGACTCGAGGTCGTGTAGCTGTAAGAGTTCGACGAGTTCAGGAAAGACCTGGACGAAGAAGAGCCGGACTGGCGGGCCCGATCCTTTGAGACGATGGCGATGTCATTGCCGCAGCTTGCGAGGAACAGGGCGGCAAGGGCAGGGATCAAAAGTCGCATAAGATAATTAAGAAGATCCTGACTTTCAGGAGGTTCTAAAGTTGAGGGACATGTGCTTCTAGTTCAGTCGCTCGGCGGGCGGCAATGGAATTCGTTAACCGTTAGAAGGCGGGCAAGGAAAGCAGAAGCCGCGCCATCGGGAAAATTCTCGCCATCACGCGGTTCCATCCGTCCGGGGACGCTCATTTTTGCGGAAATCCAAGCCACTCGGCGAGGATCGGCCGGTCCGCCTCCGCCAGGTCGAGCCCGGCCAGCTGGCCGCGGTCGCACCACTCGATCCGGTCGTGCTCGTGAGGATGCGGGAGGCCCTCGACGATCCGGCAGGAAATGGGGATCAGCCGGATGGCACCGCGGCCGTAATCGTGCACCACCGGCGTCAGCGGCGTGTGAGGCTCCACGGTGATGCCGAGTTCCTCGCGCAGCTCGCGGACCAGGGCGGCGGCCGGGCTTTCGCCGGGCTCGATCTTGCCGCCCGGGAATTCCCACTTGCCGGCAAGGTGCTTGCCCGGCGGTCGACGGCAGGCGAGCAGCCGGCCGTGGTCGTCCTCGATCAGCCCGGCGACGACATCGATCATGGCTCAGCGGCCGTCGGCCAGGCGTTCGGCGAGCATTTCCGGCAGGCCGGCGGCGAGGATCTTCGACTGGGTCGTCTGGATGTCGTACTCCAGCCGGCGGAAGACCACCGTTTTACTGGGGAAATCGTAGATCGCATAGCAGGCGCGCCAGTCCCCATCGCGCGGCTGGCCGACGGAGCCGACATTGATGAAGTACTTCTGGCCGGGCTCGATGACCACCGATTCGGCAGGCACTTCGACGACCTTCTCCCCTTTCACGTAGACGCGCGGGACGTGGGTGTGGCCGTGGAAACAGACCTGCGTGAACTGGTAGGAAAAGTTCGACATGGCGTCGAAGCGGTTGGTCACGTAGTTCCAGTTCGCCGGCTGGTCGAGGGTGCTGTGGACCACGGTGAAGTCGGCGATCTGGCGGACCATCCGCAGGCGGCGCAGCCAGGTGCGCTGCTCGTCGCTGAGCTGCTGGCGGGTCCATTCCAGAGCCGCGGCGGCGACCGGATTCATCGAGTCCAGCGAATGCTCGCCGGAGGCGTCCTCGTCGTGATTGCCCTTGATGACCGGGCAGTTCATCTCGCGGACGATCTCCAGGCACGCACCGGGATCGGCGTTGTAGCCGACCACGTCGCCCATGCAGATGAAGGAATCGCAGCCCTGCTCCTTTGCATCGGCCAGCACGGTCTGCAAGGCCTCGAGGTTGGCGTGGATGTCGCCGAAGAGGGCGATGCGCTGGAGCGGCTGCTCCTTGCCGGCAGCGGGATCGCTGGCCTGGGGGACGACGCCCGGCGGGGCTGAGGCGATGACGGGTGGCGGGCCGCTGGGCGGTTGCATGGCGATGGACGAGTGGATGGAAAGCTAGGGATTCGAGGGCGCGAGCGGCGCGAGATTGCTGAAGACGCTCTTTTCTTCGGGCACCGAGAGCCTTTCCTCAAGCCTACGCAGTGTCTCCGTAACGCCCTTCACGATATATTGGCCCCGATGGTCGAGAAAATACCGGCTCAGCTGGCGATACGCCTCGTCCGGACCGCCGAACATCGAGCGGGCGAGCGCCATGCCGTCGCGATCGGGATTTTCCTCCATGAGGTCGGAAAACCGCTGCCGCTGGAGGAACTCCCGGGCGTTGAACACGCTTTTCGCCTCCGGCACGCCGAGCTTTTCCTCCAGCGCTCTCAAGGTTTCCGCCACGCCGTTCATCGGGTAGTCATCGTCCAGGTCGAGGAAATGCCGGCCGAGCTGCTGGTAGGCCTCGCGGTCGCTGCCGAACATCCGCTCGGCCAGCGGGAGGCCGTCGCGCGACGGATCCTGCCGCATCAGCAGGGTGAAATGGACGCACACCAGGGTCGGCACGCTGCCGCCCGGCTCGTGGCGGAGCTCCTCGACGTAGGGCAGCGCGTCATCGATCTGGTCCGGATCGCGGACCATGCAGTAGGCGACGAAGCGCCGCATGTAGGGCAGCGCCCGCGGGCTCTGCGAGGCCATGCGGAAGGCGTGGGCGGCGCGCCGGTAGTTCTTTTGGAAACTGAAGGGCTCGGAATAGCGGACTCCGAGCTGGTGCCAAAGGCGCGCGCTGTCCGGGTGGTGCTTGAGGCCCTCCTCGAGGAAGTCGATGCCGCGGCCGAACCAGTATTTCTGCTCGGCGTGGACGCGGTCGGCCGGCAGGTGCTCGTAATTGTTCCGGTAGTAGGAAACGGCGTTCTTCGAGAGGTGCCAGGCGCCGGTGTCCCAGTAGAACTCGGAGTCCGGGACCAGCTGGACGATGGTGTCGTAGGTGTCCGCCACGCCCTCCCAGTAGTATTTTTCAAAAAACGTCTGCGCCCGCAGGCTCAGGATGGTGCCCACCAGCGTGCGCAAGCCGCCGAGCGAGACGGCCCAGAAGCCTTGCCCGAGTTTCTTCGTCGTGGCGACGTCCAACGGCGGCTGGAGCAGCCCGTCCTGGCGCAGGGTGGCCGTCATTTTCTGCTCCACCGGCGCACGGATCAGCCCGGCCACGACCAGGAAAAGCGCGGCGGCAACGGTGCGGCGGAGCTGCGTGGACATGGCGGGCTAGAACTCCTTGCGGGCGAAAATCAGCCACGAGGCGAAGGTGTAGGTCACCAGGTAAAAGGCCGTCAGGCCGGTGGCCATCAGCAGGTGGGCGGCATCGAGCGGTTTGCCTTCGATCACCGCGTCGACCAGATTGTAGAAGTGCATGTCGGGCAGCAGGATCGTCAGGACCGCGCTGCCGACCGTCGCCAGCCCGCCTTTTCCCCCGAACCACGCCGTCCGCGCGTCCTCCTGGAAAAAGCCGGCGAACAGGATCAGGAAACCGACGATCGCCGTGAACAAGGTGCTGGTCGAAAAGGTCGATAGCAGCAGCGCCACCGAGGCGATCACCATCGCGCGCAGGAACACCACCCACACCGCGCCTTGGAGCGACCACGACGGGCCCAGCGCCTTCACGTCCGCGGCGATCCCGGCCAGCGTTTCCTCCGAGGCGCCGCTCTGGCGGGCGAAGTCCAGCTTTTGCGCCAGCACCCCCTGCGTGCGGAAGGCCAGCACCCCGTTCATCAGCAGGTCCATCACGAGCAGGGACAGGAAGATGAGGGCCGCCACCCCGAGCAGCTTGCCCAGCAGGTAGTCGAGCCGCGGCACCGGCTTGGCCAGGATGGTATAGAGCGTGCGGTCTTCGACGTCCTTTGGCAGCAGCAGCCCGGTGGCGACGATGCCCAGCACCAGCGAGAACAGGCTCATGCAGCCCAGCGAGGTGCTCTTGATGGCGTAGAGCAGCTCGGTGCCGACGTTTTCCGGCGCCGCGTGCGTCGGCAGCTGGAGGAAGTTCGCGCCGATCACCACCACGGCGAATAAGCCGAGGAAATAGAACACCTTCATCCGCACCAGCTGGGTGAAGGTGTGCGCGGCGATCACGCCGATGCGGCGCGGGCTGAGCGGGCGGGTGGTCTTCGGGCGGCTCATGGCTCGTCGCGGCGGGTCGTGGTTTCGCGCAGGAAAAGCCGCTCCAGCGTGGTCCGCGGGCGGCCGCTGCGAACCAGCTCGGCGCCCTCCGTTTCGCCGACCAACGCGGCGATCCGCTCGAGCATCTCCGGCGGGGCGTTGCGCAGCACCACCTCGGTCTGGTCCTCGATCGCCAGCAGCTCGTCCAGCCGGCCCTCCCGGACCATTTTTCCGCGGAAAATGATGCCCACCCGGTCGCACACCTCCTGCACCTGCTCCAGCAGGTGGGAGCACAAAAACACGGTGATCTGCCGCTCGCGCAGGGCCAGGATGAGGTCGCGGATCTGGCGCGAGCCGATCGGATCCACGCCCGCGGTCGGCTCGTCGAGGATCAGCAGCCGCGGCTCCTGCACCAGCGCCTGGGCCAGGCCGATCCGCTGCAGCATGCCCTTCGAGTAGCCGCCCAGCCGGCGGTCGCGGGCGGCGGTCAGATCGACCAATTCCAGCAGCTCGTCGGTCCGCTCCTTCAGCGCCCTGCCGCGCAGACCGCAGAGTTTTCCGTAAAACGCCAGCGTCTCGGCGCCGGTCAGGTGCTTGTAGAAATACGGGTTCTCGGGCAGGAAGCCGACCTGCTCGCGCGAATCGACCGCCAACGAGTCGGCGCCGAAAATCCGGCAGGTGCCCGAAGTCGGCGCGACCAGTCCGAGCAGCGCCTTCATGGTCGTCGATTTCCCCGATCCGTTCGGCCCGATCAGCCCGTAGACCTCGCCCGGCGCGATGGTGATCGAAACGTCGTCGACCGCCTTTAGCGCGCGGCCCCGGAGCTGGGGCTGGAAGACTTTGACCAGGTGCTGGATTTCGACGGCGGGCTCCATGGACTGCGTCGCCAAGTTAGACGCCGCCGCTCCCACCGTGCAACGGCTTTCCCGGAGGATGAAACGACAGCTTGCCACGTGGCCCCGACCGCGCGATCACTGGCGGCATCATGAAAACTTGGTATTGCCTTCTCCTGTCGATCCTCGCCCTGGCTCTGAGTTCCTGCCTCGAGCACAAGTCCACCCTTTCCCTGAACAAGGATGGCAGCGGCACCATCACCGAGGAAACCACCCTCAGCGCCGAGGCCTCGGCCATGGTCGAGCAGATGTCCGCCATGGGCGGGGAGGCGAAGGGCAACAACTGGGCCGATCGCGACAAGGCCGAAAAGCGCGCCAAGGAAATGGGCGAGGGCGTGACCGTCAAGGAGGTCGCGGAGATCGACAAGGACGGCCGCAAGGGCGGGCGCGTGGTGTTCGCCTTCGAGGACGTCAACAAGCTCAAGTACACCCCCGGCGACAGCCTTTCCGACATGAGCGAGGGCATGGGGCCGCAGGAGGAAAAGCCCGAGTCCGAGCCGGTCAAGATGACCTACGAGGACGGACTGCTGACCATCGTGAACCCGGAGCCGGCCAAAACCGACAAGCCCGACGCTCCAGCCCAGGAGATCGATCCCAGCCAGCTGGAAATGGCCAAGGGCATGTTCGACGGCATGCGCATCACCTCGGTTCTCGTCCTGCCCGGCGGCATCAAGGAAACCAATGCCTCCTACGTGGACGGCGACACCATCACGCTGATGGACATGGACATGGGCAAGCTGGTCGCCCAGCCGGAGAAATTCCGGAAGTTCGCCGCCGCCCAGCCCGAGACGCTCGACGACATGAAGGAGCTGATCGAGGGCGTCGATGGCATCAAGGTCGAGACCGCCAAGAAGGTCACCGTGCGCCTGAAATAAGCCGAAGGGAAACGGCCGAGCGGCCCCCAGGGTCGCCAAACCCTACAGCCGCCGGCCGTTTCGTTGTCCGGGGGGATCGATACTCCCCGTGTGTGACCATTCGAAGATCGTCCCGCCAAGCCCCCGGCACCATCCCGCTTTCACGTATCCGGGTTGGCATCCGCCCTGCGCGCCGCCATCCTGCACGGCATGCGCGACGACACGCGGCAATGGATCGAGGCCGACAAACGGCATGCCTGGCACCCCTTCACCCCCCAGGACGCCTGGACCGATCCCGCTCATGAGCCGCTGGTGATCGTCCGCGGCGAAGGCCCGTGGCTGTGGGATTCCGAAGGCCGCCGCTACCTCGATGGCAATTCGTCGATCTGGACCAACATCCACGGCCACGCCCATCCCTCCATCAACGCCGCGATCCGCGACCAGCTCGGGCGCATCGCCCACAGCTCCTACCTCGGCTTCGCCCATCCGCTGGCCGGCGAGCTGGCGGAAAAGCTCTGCTCCTTTTTCCCCGCCGGCACCCTGGAGCGGGTGTTTTTTTCCGACGACGGCTCCACCGCCATCGAGGTGGCCATGAAAATGTCGCTGCAGTTCCGGATGCAGACCGGGCACGCGGAGCGGCGCGGCTTCATCGCCTTCGCCGATGGCTACCACGGCGACACCCTCGGCGCGGCCTCGCTTGGCGGCGTGTCCCGCTTCTTCGAGCGCTTCCGCGGCATGGGCCCGGAGGTCGGCTTCGTGCGCTCCGTGGAGGAGCTGGAAACGAAGGACCCGGCCGGCATCAACGCGGTGGTGATCGAGCCGCTGATCCAGGGCGTGAACGAAATGCGGCCCTGGCCGGCCGGCATGCTGCGCGCGCTGCGGGCGTGGTGCGACCGCCACGGCGTGCTGCTGATCCTCGACGAAGTCATGACCGGGTTCGGCCGCACCGGCACCCTGTTCGCCTGCCAGCGGGAGGGCGTGATCCCCGATTTCCTGTGCGTCGCCAAGGGCCTGACCGGCGGCTACCTGCCGATGGCCGCCACGCTGACCACCGGCCGCATCTACGATGCCTTCCGCGGGCCGGCGGAGAACGCCTTCTACTACGGCCATAGTTTCACCGCCAACCCCCTCGGCTGCGCCGCCGCGCTGGCCAGCCTGTCGCTGTTCGAAAGCGAGCGCGTGCTCGAAAAGCTGCCGGCCAAGGCCGACCACCTCGCGGGCCTGCTTTCCCGGCTGCAAGCCGACCGCGACGAGGTCGTCGACGTCCGCCAGTGCGGCCTGGTCGCCGGCATCGAGCTGCGGACCGGCCTCGGCGCGGAAGTTTGCCTGAAAGCCCGCGACCACGGCCTGCTCACCCGCCCGATCCGCGACACGCTGGTGCTGATGCCGCCGCTGTGCGTCGAAACGGAGCACCTCGACCTCGCCGTGGACGCCATCCGCTCGGCGATCCGCAGCCTTCCGCCCGCGGCGGAGTTGCGCTAGCTTCCCGGCATGGAAACTCCGCCGACTCCCCCGCCCTACCAGGCACCCCCGAAGAAGGGCATGCACCCGATGGCCATCGTCGGCATCGGCTGCGGCGCACTCCTGCTGCTCGCGCTCATCGGCGGCGGGCTGGCTTTTCGCTGGGTGACCACCACCTACAAGGAGATGAAGGCCGCAGCCGAGGAAAACCCGGACCGCGAACTGGCCCTGCAGGTCATCGAGATGAGCCCGGAGGTCACCCGCATCAACGAAGACGAGCAGGCCGGCACCGTGGTCCTCGAAATCGCCGACACCGGCGAGACCGCCACCACCACCTACGCCGACCTCGCCAGCGGCAGCTTCCGTTTCACCGGCCCGGATGGCGCCGAGCACGCGCTGGGCGAGAACCCGCCGCCGCCACCCGCCTGGGTGCCCGTTTACCCGAACATCGCCGAGCCGCGGATCGCCCTTCAGAAGGCCAGTGCCACCGGCACCGAGGGCATCCTCGCCTTCACCACCCGCGACAGCCCGGAAATGGCCAAGGCCTTTTACGCCGGCGAGTGCTCATGGTCGAACAGCTCGTCGACGAGTACGTCCTCGTTCAACGCCACCAGCCGCTTCTCGGTCAGCTACTCCGGCTCGGGCCGCAGCCTGGAGATCGAAGGCGTCCAGATCCCCGGCGACCCGCTACGGCTCACGGTCCATTACCGGGAGTGATCTCGTCCCGGCACCACGCCAGCGCCATCAGCGCGTAGCCGGTGCCGTAGGGCTGGTGGTAATCGTAGAGCGGGTAGTCCCACCACGAGCCGTCGCTTTCCTGGCGGAAAAGGGTGATCTCGGCCAGCTGGCGGGCCAGCGCCGGCCGCTCGTTTTCCGGCAGGAGCTCGGCGGATTCGGTGAAATAATAGATGCCGTAGTAATAGAAGTAGCCGGAGATCTGGAAGTGCGTCTCGTGCGGCACGGGGCGCTTGCGGCCGATGCTGAGGAAGCCCTCGCGGTCGATGAAACGTTTGGCCCAGGTGCGCAGGACCTCATCGGTCACCGCCTCGTCGCCGAACACGCGGAGCGCGGCATTGCAGGCCTGGCTGCGGGCCAGCGAGCCGGCAGGGCGGTTGATCGGCCGCCGCGGGACCAGCCGGTGGTTGAAGGAATAGACGTAGGAAAAGTCCGGCTCGCGCTGCTTTTCGAGGCCCGAGATGGCGTGGGCGACGATCTTGTCATCGAGCGTGACCCCCATTTCCTCCCGCGCCTCATGCATGGCCAGCAGGGCGGTGGCGGTGGTGAATGAGGTCGGGATGCCGCTCGGCTTGCGGGTCATCATGCCGTCGTAGATGTCCAGGTAGCCCCAGCCGCCGTTCACGTCCTCGTAGCGGTTCAGCAAATCGACCTGTTGCTGCGCCAAGGCCTTCCACTTCGCCTTTTCCGCCTCGTCGGTGGCGATCCGGTGCAGCCGCACCAGCGCCCGCAGGCCGTAGGAATGGCCCCACACGTTGTAGGTCGTAGTCTGGTCGGCGCGGCGCAGCTTCGGCAGGTGTTCGGCCATCCACTCGCCGCCCTTGCGGATCGCCTCGCGGGTGGCGGGGCGGTCGTCGTGGCTGTCGATCAGGCCGGCCAGCGCCAATCCCGAGGCCCCGGCCCGGAAGGCGTGGTGGGCACCGGGCAGCGGGGCGTAGATGTTGAGGCCCTTGGTACGGGTCGGCCCGCCCCACGAGCCGTTCGCGTTCTGCTTGGCGACCAGGAAATCGACGCCGCGGGTGATCGAGGCGGCCACCGTTTCCGCGGTGACCTCGGCATGCGGCCGCTCCTCGGCGTGGAGGACGGCAAAGGCCAGCAGGCTGACGGCGAGCGCGCGCATGGCGGATCAGTCAGGGATGACGACCACCTGCCCGGCCTCGACTCCGGACAGGATCTCCGCCTTCTTGTCGTCCACCCGGCCGCGCTGGACCGGGCGGGTTTCGGTGTTGCCGTCGGCGAGCTTCACGGTCACCGCCCAGCCGCCGTCCGCGGAATGCAGGGCGTTCTTGGGCAGCGTGAGCGCTTCCTCGTTCTGGTAAACGACGGCCCGGCAGGCCACCGGAGTCGCCGGGACCGGGGTGAAGTCCTCCGGCCATTCGACATCGAGCTTCACCTGGCGCTTGCCATCGATCCCCGGCAGTGGTGCCAGGGCGACGATCGTGCCTTCGGCCTCGAGGTCATCGCGCCCGGCGGGATGCAAGGAAACGTGGGCCTTTTCCGCAAGCTGCGCGGCGATGGCCGGATCGAGTCCCGCGGTGACGTGGACCGGCTCCGCCGCGGGTGCGAGGCTGAGGAGCCCGCGCTTCAGCGGCACCGAGCCGCCGGGGCGGAGGGCCTTGGCCAGCTCGCCGAGCTGCCATTCGCCGTCCTCGATGCCGCCGTAGAGCACGATGCCATCGGCCGGCGCCTTCCACGTGAGCAGGCTGCCGTCCTTTTCCAGCCGGTCGAGCTCGGTCGCCTGCCGCTCCAGCGACACCTTGGCGGCGGCGAGGTCGATCTTCGCGCTCTCGAGCGCGGCGGGCAGCGTGGCCTCCGCCTGCTGCAGGGTCAGGGCGGCTTCGGCGGCGGCCTTTTCGTAGGCCTCCTGCTGCCGCGGCAGCTCGACTTTCAACGTCCGGTCGACCCTCCGCTCGGCCTCGTGGAGGTCGAACTCGGCGTCTTCGACCGCGAACTTCTGGCGCTTGAGGATGATCTCCTCGGTTTCCTCGGTGAGATCGTCCTCGGCATACATCGCATTGAGCTGTTTCAGCTCCTCCTGCTCGCCGGCGAGCCGGAAACGGGCCATCTCCACACTGTGCGCGGCCTGCTTTTCCGCAGCGGGGCGGCCGGTCTTTTTGAAATAATCGAGATCCTCGTCGGCCTCCGCCTTGGCCCGCTGGAAGGCCGTGAGCTGCAGCCCGGTGTCCTTCTCCAGCTTGGCCACGCCGGCTTCCGCCTGGGTCACGGCCAGGCGCTCCTTTTCGACGGCCCGCTTCAGGTCCTCCACCTTGCGGTCGTAGTCCTCGCGCTCGAAGGCCACCACCACCTCGCCCTTTTTGACCGCGCGGCCGTGGTCGGCGATCGTTTCCACCACGAACGACTGCCACGAGGCGGGATCGAGCGAGAACACCGCCGGCTCGGCCGGCAGCGCGGTGGCGGTGAATTCCTTTTCGATCCGGAACGGCTCGCGGACGACGGGAGCTTCGCCCGCAGCGGCGCAGGTGGCGGTGAGGAGGAGGAGTCGGGGGATCATGACGGTGAGTAGGATACGGGATCAGCGGTGCTGGGAAATGAATTTGCCTTTGCAGGCGATCCAGAGCGGAAGGCGGCGGGGTCGACGCGCGTGGGGCGAGCTGTCGATCTCATGGCGGGCCACCTCGAAACCGGCGCGCGCCAGCATCGAGTCGAGCTTCGGCAGCGGCTTGAGGGCGGTGATGGCGAGCAGCCCGCCGTCCCGCAGTGCATCGTGGGCGGCGGCCAGCCAGCGCGGATCGCGGACCAGCAGCCCGCCGTTTTCCGAGGCCGGGGCCGTGTCCGCATGGACCAGCACGGCGTGGATCTCGCCCTCATGCCGGGCCAGCGCGCTGGCGGAAACGGAGTCTTCGAGGACCACGCGCGGGTCGCCGAGGGGATCGGGATCGATGTGCCGGGAGACCCACTGCGGCAGCTCCTTCACCGGCTCCGCGACCAGGTAGACGCCCTTCTTTTGCGGCAGCGCCGCGCACACGGCGGCCACGGTGGCGCCAAGGCCGAGGCCGGCCATCCAGATCATGGGTTGCCGCACCGGCCGGAAGGGTGAAAGCGCCAGCTCGCCGAGGGCGGCCTCGCCGGCGCGGGTTTGCGGCCCGGCCAGCGGCTCGCCATCGAGCGTGAGTTGGTGGCGGCCGTCGTGCTCGTGGAGCGCGAGGGTCCGGCCGCCGGGGAGCGTGGTCTGTTCGAGGAGGACTCGGGGCTTCATGGAATCTTGCAGAAGGCGGGCAGGCTTAGTAGATGTCAGCCACCATGTCTATTGAAGCAGAAACCCCGCCGCCCGCTCCGACCCCGAAAAGTGAGAAAAAGCTCGTCGCCGGACTCCTCGGCATTTCGGGCATCGTCTGGGGTGGCTGGGGCGTTCACAAGTTCTACCTCGGCTACACCAAGGAGGGCGTCATCCAGCTCCTGCTCTGCCTTTTGTGCGGCGTGGGCACCATCATCGGCATCATCGAAGGGATCATCTACCTGACCAAGTCCGACGAGGAGTTCGAGGCGACCTACGTTAGGGGTCGCAAGCCCTGGTTCTAACCTTGGTCCGTCGATCCTGCCGCCGCGGCCCCGATGGAAATCAAAAACCCCGGCCTTGCGGGCCGGGGTTTTCCTAATTGGATTTTTGTCGGTGGTGCCGTGGCCCGCGCGGCCCGCCGTGGCGGCCCGTCGGTGCCGGCCTGGGTTCAGAGGCTGTTCTTCAGGGTGGACGATGCCTTGAAGCCAACGGACTTCGAAGCGGCGATCTTCATCGCTTCGCCGGTCTTGGGGTTGCGACCCATGCGCGCGGCGCGCTTCTTCACCTCGAAGGTGCCGAAGCCGATGATTTGGACCTTCTTGTCCTTCTTCACGCCTTTGGCGATCGAGTCAAGGACGGCGGAAACGGCGTCCTCGGCGGCGCGCTTGGTGGCGTCTTTACCCAGGGCTTTTTGGACGGCTTCAACAAGTTCAGCTTTGTTCATGGCGAGGACCTAAATGGGTCTGGGCCGGAACTTTGGCAAGATCAAATAAAGGCTTCTTTCACCTTGAAATCCCCGCGCCTCTAAGGCTAGCGGCTGGCCGGCACCGCTTCCGAAGCCCGCCGGCCGGCCGCCTAACTACTAAACTAACCGTAATTCATGCCCGATGCCGACACCATGTCCGCAGGCCCGGCCCGGAGCCGCACGCTGGCGGCGCGATCCACCCGGGCACTGCTCGCGGTGGCATCGGCGCTGGATCAGGACGGCGCGCAAGCGCTTGATCCACAACGGCTGGAGGGCATCCAACAACGCGGCTACCTGACGCCCGACGAGGATGAATCCTTGCGCCAACGCTACGCCAACTTCCTGGTGCGAAGGGCGGCGCTGCTCCAGATCCTCGAGGCCACGGAGGCCGAAGCCGGGCACTCCGGGCGGAGCTGGCGCCGGGCCCCGGAGGCCTTCCTGGCGGCCCTCGCGGCGGGCCTGCTGCTGGTGCGGGCGACCCGCGGCTGGATCGAGCTGGCCCATGCCTGCCGGCCCATCCGCAAGGCGCTGGACCTCGCCGACGAGCGCCGCGGGGTGGACCGGAAGACCTTCGCGCGGCAATACCGGGCCACCACCCGCCTCAGCCGACTCGGCCTGCTGCGGCTGGCGCGCGAGCATTTCCGCGCCCGGCGGGCCGAGTTTTCCGCGCTGCCGGAAGCCGGCGCCGACGGTCCGCTGCTGGATTTTCTGGATGCCGAGTGCGCCCGCCGGCCGGATCCTCTCGGGCGCGCCGCCCTGGCGGCCCGCTGGCGCTACCGTTGGTTCTCCTTCCGGCGCCGGCACCATTCGGCGTGGAAAGCCGGAGAGTTCACGCTTTTCCGCTGGTCCGGCCAGGCCATCGCCGATCTGCGCCAACCCGGAAGGCGGCCGTCCGCAGGAAAGCGCGTCACCGAAGCCCTGCGCGAGCGGGCCCGCCAGACCGCCCGCCCGGGGGACGTGTTCGTGACCCGCCACGACGACGCCCTTTCCAACCTCTTCCTGCCCGGCTTCTGGCCCCACGCCGCCCTCTATTTCGGCGAAGCCGCCCGGAACGGCGAGGGGGACTTCCTGGAGGCACGCAAAGACGGCGTCCTTTTCCGGCCGCTCGCGGACACCTTGCAGGTTGATGCTTTCATCATCCTCCGCCCGCCGCTGGAGGAAGCCGAGATCGCGGCCGCGCTCGACCGGGCACGGCCGCATGCGGGGAAACCCTACGACTTCGTCTTCGACTTCCGCCACAGCGAACGGCTGGCGTGCACCGAGGTGGTCTACCGCGGATTCCACGGGGTGGGAAAGGTCCGCTTCGATCTGGTCGAGACCGCCGGCCGGCTCTGCCTGCCGGCCGAGGAACTGATCCAACAAGCTCTCCAGCAAGGGTTCCGGGTGGTCGCCGCCTGCGGCATCGGCAGCGGTGGCTGGCTTTCCGGAAGGGCCGCCGAATTGGCTCTTCATCAGTCGCGCTGCGGACTTTGAGATCCCCGGATAAATTGCGGAAAACCAAAGGATTACCTGCTTGTGAAATTTTTCACAAAACGGTCTTGCTCCTGCGCGAAGCGGTCTGATACACGCCCCGCGCGTCTCCGCAAGCGAAGTCCAGCTCATGCTTTCCCGTCATCCTTTTTTCACCGCCCTTTCCGCCTGGCTGATCAGCCTGGTGCCCGTCTTCGCGGCGGCCGGGGGCGAAGAGCACCACGCGCTTCCCCTGAATGCGGAGCCGGCGTTTCACAACGCGGTTCCCTTCTCGAACTCGATGATCGTGGTGTGGCTCTCCGTCGCGTTGATCGTGCTTTTCTGCCGCGCCGCCACCAAGCAGATGACGCTGGTCCCGACCGGTCTCCAGAACCTGGCGGAATGGCTGGTGGAAAGCCTCTACGGCTTCCTCGAGAATCTGCTCGGCGAGCACCTGGTCAAGCGCACCTTCTGGTTCTTCGGCTCGATCTTCTTCTTCATCCTGGTGACCAACTACCTCGGCCTCATCCCCGGGGTCGGCACCGTCGGCCGCGTCCTCACCGACGCCCATGGCCACACCAAGTTCATCGGCTTCCTGCGGGGCGGTAACGCCGACCTCAACATGACCGCCGCCATGGCCTTCACCTTCGCCCTCCTCTGGTTCTACTGGGCGATCACCGAAAACGGCGTGAAGGGCTTCTTTTCCCACATCTTCGCGCCGAAGGGCCAGTTCAGCGGCATCATGCTTGCCCTGATGATTCCGGTGTTCCTTTTCGTCGGCGTGCTGGAAATGATCTCCATTGCCATCCGCCCCGTCGCCCTCAGCTTCCGTCTCTTCGGGAATATCTACGGTGGCGAGCAGACGCTGGAGAAGCTGATGACGCTGCTGCCCAAGCCGCTGGCCTTCGCGCCCGCGCTGCCGTTCTACTTCATGGAGCTGCTCGTCGGCTTCGTGCAGGCGCTCGTCTTCACGCTCTTGTGCGCCATTTTCCTCAAGCTCATCTGCGACCACGGCGACGAGGAGCACCACTGACCCCTTTCAGCCGTCGGACCATGGCAGGACCGTGGAGGCGGCAGGAAAAAACGACAACAACACCAACCTCACTGACTCCTATGATCACCAAAGCATTCGCCGTCGGCATCGCTGCTCTCGGTTGCGGTCTCGGCATCGGCATCCTCGGCTCCAAGGCCGCTGAAGCCACCGGTCGCAACCCCGGTGCCGCCACCCCGATCCTCGTTATTTCGATCATTCTGGCCGCCCTCGTTGAAGGTCTCTTCATCATCACGACCTTCGCCGCCGGTCTGTAAATCACGACCCCGGCCGCGCGCGTCACCATGGCGCGCGCGGCCATTCCGCTACCGCCACTTTTCGCTTTTCCCATCATGATGACCCTCCTCGCAGCCGAAGCCGTCCAGGACGCCGGAGTGTTCGAATCGATCTCCCAATCCTTCGGACTCAACCTGCCGTTCTTCATTGCGCAGGTCATCAATTTCTTCCTGGTGATCTGGGTGCTCAAGAAGTTCGCCTTCGGCCCGATCCAGCAAATGCTCGAACAGCGCCGCGCCCGCATCGCCGAGGGCGAGGACAAGCTCAAGCGCATCGAGCAGCAGCTCGCCGAATCCGAGCAAACCACCGCCGCCGCCATCGCCAAGGCCAACGAGGATGCCGGCCGCCTGATCCAGGAAGCCCGCGACAGCGCCGCCGCCCTCTCCGAGGCCAAGGCCCAGGAGGCCGTCTCGCAGGCCCAGGCCATCCTCACCAAGGCCGAAGCCGCCGCCGCTGCCGAGCGCGCCCAGATCGCCGCCGAGCTGCGCAAGGAATTCGGCCGTCTGGTCACCGCCACCACCGCCCAGGTGACCGGCAAGGTGCTTTCCGACGACGACCAACGCCGCATCAACGAAGAGGCCCTGACCAAGGTCGAAGCCTGATTTCCCGCTCCTCTTTCCGTCGCCTCGCCATGAAGGTCTCCAAGGTCGCCACCACCACCGCCCGCCGCATTTTCCGGCTCTGCCAGAATGAAAACGGGCTCGATGAAGCCAGGCTCTCGATGGCGGTGAAAAAGATCGCCGCGGAGAAGCCGCGCGACTACCGCGGCGTCCTGCTGGCCCTCAAGCGCCTCGTGCGCCTCGAGCTGGAGCGCCGACGCGTGGTCGTGCAGAGCGCCGTGCCACTCGATCCCGTCACCCAGGAGCGGGTTGCCGCCGGCCTCCGCACCAAATACGGCGACGCCCTGACTTTCGAATACAAGGTCGATCCCGCCCTGCTCGGCGGCCTGCGCGTCCGCGTCGGCAGCGATGTCTGGGACGGCACCGTCAAAGGTCGTCTCGACCGCCTCGCCCAAGCTTTCTGAACGCCTTTCGGCCGAACACTGAATACTGAAAACTAGCAAACTCACGTCATGAGCAGCATCCTCCAGGAACTCGAAAAGGAGATCGCCAACGTCACCAGCTCCGTCGACAAGACCAACGTCGGCGTGGTCCGTGAAGTGGGTGACGGCGTGGCCAAGGTCGAAGGACTTTCCGACGTCTCGCTGAACGAGATGATCTCGTTCCCCGGCGGCGTCACCGGCATCGCGATGAACCTCGAAGAAGGGGAAGTCGGCGTCGTGCTCCTCGGTGAATACGCCGCGGTGACCGAAGGCGTCGAGTGCCAGGCCACCGGCCAGCTGCTCTCGATTCCCGTCGGCCGCGGCGTTCTTGGCCGCGTGGTGAACGCCATCGGCGAGCCGATCGACGGCAAGGGCGCGGTGGATGCCGCCGCCCAGTACCCGATGGAAAAGATCGCCCCGGGCATCATCAAGCGGAAGTCCGTTTCCGTCCCGGTCCAGACCGGCATCATGGCCATCGACGCCATGATCCCCGTCGGCCGCGGCCAGCGTGAGCTGATCATCGGCGACCGCGCCACCGGCAAGACCACGATCGCCGTCGACACCATCATTTCCCAAGCCAAGCAGAACAAGGCGGCCGAGCAGGGCAAGCTGCAGAACCACAAGCCGCTCTACTGCATCTACGTCGCCATCGGCCAGAAGCTCTCGAACGTGGCCCGCATCCAGAAGACCCTCGAGGATGCCGGCGCGATGGAATACACCACCATCGTCTCCGCGTCCGCCTCGGACGCCGCCGCGATGCAGTTCCTGGCTCCCTACGCCGGCTGCGCGCTTTCCGAATACCTCATGGACCAGGGAGAGGACGTCCTGATCGTGTTCGACGACCTTTCCAAGCACGCCGTGGCCTACCGCCAGGTGTCCCTGATCCTCAAGCGCCCCTCCGGCCGCGAGGCCTACCCCGGCGACGTGTTCTACCTCCACAGCCGCCTGCTCGAGCGCTCGGCCCGCCTCTCCGATGCCGCCGGCGGTGGCTCGCTGACCGCCCTGCCGATCATTGAAACGCAGGCCGGTGACGTTTCGGCCTACATTCCGACCAACGTGATTTCGATCACCGACGGTCAGATCTACCTCGAAACCGACCTCTTCTACCAAGGCATCCGCCCGGCCATCTCGGTCGGTCTGTCGGTCTCCCGCGTGGGTTCCGCCGCCCAGACCAAGACCATCAAGTCGGTCGCCGGCACCACCAAGCTCGACCTCGCCCAGTTCCGCGAACTGCAGGCCTTCGCCCAGTTCGGCTCCGACCTCGATGCCGGCACCAAGAAGAAGCTCGATCGCGGTGGCCGCATCGTGGAGCTCTTCAAGCAGAACCAGTACTCGCCGCTGTCCATGGAAATGGAGTCGGTGTTCCTGTTCGCCATGCAGAACGGCTACTTCGACGATGTCGCCATCGACCGCGTCAGGGACTGCCAGGCCGCGATGGGCGAGTTCTTCGAAACCCGCAAGACCGACATCCTCGACAAGATCCGCAACGAAAAGCCGGACCTCAAGAAGGACACCGCCGCCGTGGACCTCGTCAAGCAGGCCCTCGACGACTTCAAGGGCTCCTGGAAGTAACCGCCTCCGCCTTTTCCCTGCCCCTCGCTCCCTGCTCCTAGCTACTTCGACCCATGGCCAACCTCCGCGACATCCGCCGACGCATCAAGTCGGTCAAGAACACCGCCCAGATCACCCGGGCGATGCAGCTCGTCGCTGCGGCCAAGATGAAAAAGGCGCAGGACCAGGCGGTGGCCGGGCGTGACTACGCCGACCTCCTCAACCAGGTCCTCGTCAACCTCAAGGAAAACACCGGCGAGGAAGCCCACCAGCTGCTTGAAAAGCGCGAAGGCGTCCGCGAGCTGGTGCTCGTCATCTCCACCGATAAGGGCCTCTGCGGCGCGCTCAACACCAACCTCGGCAAGAAAATCCGCGCCGAGGTCTCGCCGGACGCGGACGTCGTCACGGTCGGCCGCAAGCTGCGCCAGCAGCTGTCCAAGGCCGGCCGCACCATGATCGCCGACTTCGAGGTCAAGGACCCCGTGCCCTTCGCCGAAGCGCGGCCGATCGCCAAGCTGCTCACCAAGCTCTTTGTCGAGGGCAAATACGACAAGGTCAGCGTGGCCTTCAACAACTTCGTCAGCACGCTCGTTCAGGAGCCCACCGTCGTCCAGCTGCTCCCCATCTCCCCCGCGGGCCTCGGTGAAAAGCTGGCCTACGAAGGCGTCGGCAAGGGCCACGTGGAGGAAACCGACCGCGACGAAGCCCTGTCCAAGGACTACCTCTTCGAGCCCAGCGCCGACGGCGTCCTCGAGACCCTGCTGCCGCTTTACGTGAACTTCCAGGTCTACCAGATGCTGGTGGAAAGCCGCGCCTCCGAACACTCGGCCCGGATGGTCGCCATGAAGGCCGCCACCGACAACGCCAAGAAGTTCATCAAGGAGCTGACCCTCGAATACAACAAGCTCCGCCAGGCGGCCATCACCGCCGAGCTGCTGGAAATCACCACCGCCATGAAGGCGATGGAGTGATCCGTCCTTTTTTCTTCATGAATCCGTTCCGCATCCGCTCGTTCACCACCGCTGCAAGCGTGGGAGTCGCCCTGCTGTGCTCCAATTGCGCCACCGTGTTCAATCGCACGACCCAGCCGGTGCGCGTCGCCAGCAATCCCTCCGGCCTCACCTTCAAGGTGACCGACAAGGAAGGCGTGGTCGTCGGCAACGGCACCACACCCGGTGAGGTTCGCCTGAAGACCTCATCCAACTACTTCGTCCCCGCCGCCTACATCTTCACCTTTTCCAAGAATGGCAAGGTCGTCGGCTCGCAAGTCCTGACCGCCCGCGTGTCCGGCTGGTATGCCGGAAACATCCTCATCGGCGGCCTGATCGGGCTGGTGATTGTCGATCCGCTCACCGGCGCCATGTACACCTTGCCCGATGACGTGAACTTCGGCGGCCAGCCGATGGCCTCCGTGACCCACGATTCCGGCAGCCTCCAGTTCGTTTCCATCGACCAACTCGATGGCGAGCAACGTGCCCGCCTCGCCCGCCTTTAAGACCTGAAAACTGAATCACTGAACACTAGCAAACTCTTGCGATGAGCAACCAAGGAACCATCGTCCAGGTCATCGGCGCCGTCGTTGACGTCGACTTCTCAAAGGCCACCAAGCTGCCCGAGATCTACAACGCCCTCGAAGTCTCCTACGAGCTCTTCGGCCAGCCCACGACGCTGGTGCTCGAAGTGCAGCAGCACCTCGGCGACGGCTGGGTGCGCACCGTTTCCATGTCCACCTCGGACGGCCTCAAGCGCGGCATGGCCGTGGTGGATACCGGCAAGCCAATCGCCGTGCCGGTCGGCGCCCAGGTCCTCGGCCGCATTTTCAACGTCACCGGCGACATCGTCGATGAGAACGTGGCGCTGCCGAACCCCGACCACCGCTCCCCGATCCACCGCCCGGCCCCGACGCTGACCGAGCAGTCCGCCGCCGCGGAAATCCTGCCCACCGGCATCAAGGTCATCGACCTCATCTGCCCGCTGCTCAAGGGCGGCAAGGGCGGCATGTTCGGCGGTGCCGGCGTCGGCAAGACCGTCGTCATCATGGAGCTCATCAACAACATCGCGAAGGCGCACGGCGGTTACTCCGTGTTTGCCGGCGTCGGTGAGCGGACCCGTGAGGGTAACGACCTTTACTGGGAAATGATCGAGTCCGGCGTCATCGCCACCGAAAAGGACGAGAAGGGCCACCCGAAGCTCGATGAGCGCGGCAACCCGGTGCTCGCCGACGGCTCCAAGGTCGCCCTTTGCTACGGTCAGATGAACGAGCCTCCGGGCGCCCGTCTCCGCGTCGCGCTCTCCGCGCTGACCATGGCCGAGCATTTCCGCGATGAGGACAACCAGGACGTGCTGCTGTTCGTCGACAACATCTTCCGTTTCTCCCAAGCTGGCTCGGAAGTGTCCGCGCTGCTCGGCCGGACCCCCTCGGCGGTGGGTTACCAGCCCACCCTGTCCGAGGAAATGGCCGGTCTCCAGGAGCGGATCACCTCCACCAACAAGGGTTCCATCACCTCGCTGCAGGCGGTTTATGTGCCGGCGGACGACCTGACCGACCCCGCCCCGGCCAACACCTTCGCCCACCTTGATGCCACCGTGGTGCTCGAGCGTTCCCTCGCGGAGCAGGCGTTGTTCCCGGCCGTGGACCCGCTGGCCTCGACCTCCAAGGCACTCGCCCCCGAAGTCGTGGGCGACGAGCACTACCGCGTCGCCCGCGGCGTCCAGCAGACGCTCCAGCGCTACAAGGACCTGCAGGACATCATCGCGATTCTCGGCATGGACGAGCTTTCCGACGAGGACAAGCTGACCGTGTTCCGCGCGCGGAAGATCCAGCGTTTCCTGACCCAGCCCTTCCACGTGGCCGAAGTCTTCACCAACGTGCCCGGCGCGCTGGTCTCGATGGAGGACACCGTGAAAGGCTTCGCCGAAATCCTCGACGGCAAGTGGGACGAGGTGCCGGAAGGCAACTTCTACATGAAGGCCGGCATCGAAACCGTCGCCCGCGACTGATCCAAAGTTTGCTAGTTTTCAGTGTTCGGTTTTCACGGAAAAACCCGGACGACTGGACCTGAAAACGAAAACTAGAAACTGAAAACATCCAGCATGTCTCTTCACCTCGAAATCGTCACCCCGGAGAAAAAAGTCTTCTCCGGTGCCGTCTCCAACGTGCTGCTTCCCGGCACCGATGGGGAAATGGGCATTCTCGAGGGGCACGCGGCGCTCGTTTCCGCGCTGAAGCCCGGTGAGCTTCGCTACGAATCCGAAGGCAAGATCGTCACCATGGCGGTCGGTTCCGGCTTCGCCGAGGTAACCCAGGAAAAGATCAACGTCCTCACCGACATGGCTCTCGGCGAGGAGCAGATCGACGAGGCCAAGGCCGAGGAAGCGATGAAGCGCGCCGAGGAACAGCTGGCCAACATGGGCCACAACGACGATGCCGAAGAGGTGGCCCACCTCCAGGGCATCATCGCCAAGTCGCTGGCGCAGCTCCACCTCAAGCGCCGCCACCGGAACTGATCCGGAGCGCGTTCTGGTTTTTTTCACACGCCGCCCGGTTCGCCGGGCGGCGTGTGGCTTTTCCTGTCGGTGGCCCGTTTGCTGACGAACCTGCGGACCTCCGCGGAGTTTTTTTTGGTGCCGCATCCCTAGGTCCTCCTTAGTTTCGGCGCATGCTGATCGGTGCCTTGTCTCCGACCCTCCCCGTGCTTCTCGATCTGGAAGCGGGGTCGGAGGAGGAGGCGATCCGGTCGGTGGCCGGACTGCTGGCAGATCACCCCCACGTGCTCGAGCCCGAGCGCTTCGTGGAGGCGGTGCTCGAGCGCCAGCGGCTGCAGCCGCCCCTGCTCGGCGCCGGCGTGGCCCTGCCGCATGCGCGCTGCGATTCCGTCCGCGAGATCGTCATGGCCGCCGGCCGACTGCGCGATCCGGTGCGTTTCGGGGATACTCCGGTGAAGCTCATCTTCGTGATCGGCGTGCCGCGGCACTGCGTCGCCGACTACCTCGCGATGACCTCGGCGCTGGCCCGCCGGCTGCGCGATGTCCGCCGCCGCGAGGCCTTGCTGGAGGCCGGCGACGTGGAGGCCTTCCGCTGCGAACTGAGCATGCCATGAGCCCGCCGCGGAAAAGCGACGCCGCCCTCGGCACCCCGGCGCGCCGCCTGGTGAAGCTGCGCATCTGGCTCTCCGAAAGGCTTCGTCTCAGCGAATTCCACGTGACCGTGTTGTGGGCGGGGCTGATCGGGCTCGCCGGCGCCTGGACCTGCGCGGGTTTCAAGGAGGTCACCGAATACCTGCACCACATTTTCACCGGCCACGAGGGCGGCTACATCGAGAGCTACCGCGCCATGCCTTCTTGGCGACGGCTGCTGGCTCCGGCCCTCGGGGGCGTCTTCGCCGGGGCCACGCTGATGCTTCACCGCCGGCTGAAGACCGCGAAATCATCGGCCGACTACATGGAAGCGGTGGTGGTCGGCGAGGGCAACCTGTCGGCGAGGGCGAGTTTCGTGAAATCCCTGTCCGCCCTGTTTTCGAGCGCCTCGGGAGCCTCGATCGGCCGCGAAGGCCCGCTGGTCCAGCTGGCGTCGGTCGTTTCCTCGCTGATCGGACGGCTCTTCCACATGCCGATGGCCCGCAAGCGCCTGCTGGTCGCCGCCGGCGCCGCGGCCGGGGTGGCCAGCGCCTACAACGCCCCGGTCGCCGGCGCGTTCTTCGTGGCCGAGATCGTGCTCGGCTCGATGGCCGTCGAGTCGCTGGCCCCGCTGGTCGTGTCATCGATCGTCGCCACGCTGGCGACGCGCAACATCTACGGCGGCGAGGCGCTCTACTCGGCGCCATTCTTCGAGCTGCGGTCGAACGCGGAGCTTCTCTGCTACCTCTCGCTCGGGCTTTTCAGCGGGCTGATCGCGCCGGCCTACATCCGGCTCCTGAAGTCGGGCGAGTGGGTGTTTTCCCTGCTGAAACTCCCGCTGCCCCTGCGCCTCGGGCTCGGCGGGCTGATCGTCGGCGGGCTGGCGATCGTCCATCCGGAGGTGGTCGGAAACGGCCGCACGCTCGTGTTTTCCGTGCTGCACGGGCCGGTCCCGTGGGCGGTGCTGGCGGCGATCCTCGCCTGCAAGCTGCTGGCCACCACCGCCACCTTCGGCTCCGGCGCGGTGGGTGGGGTGTTCACGCCCACCTTGTTCACCGGCGCGGCGACCGGTTATCTGTTCGGAGTCGGCATGGCGGCCTGTTTCCCGCAGGCGGACTTCGACCCGCGCTCGTTCGCGCTGGTCGGCATGGGGGCCTTCCTGGCCGCGGCCACCGGCGCGCCGGTGATGGCGATCATCATGCTGTTCGAGCTGACCCTCAGCGACCAGGTCATCCTGCCGGCCATGATTTCCAGCGTGCTGGCCTACCTGCTGGCCCGCGCGATCGGGGGTCGGCCGCTCTACAGCGCGGCGCTCGAGCGCAAGGGCGCGGCCGCGGTGGCGCAGCACCTCGCCGCCATGCGGGTCGATGGCCTGATGAGCGGTGACGCGGCCGTCCTTTCCCCGACGGCCACCTTCGGCGAGGTCGGGCGGGCGTTTCTCCAGAACCGCCACGGCTCGATCTACGTGGTGGAAAACGAGCGCTTTCTCGGCGTGATTTCGCTGAACGACATCAAGGCCTACCTCGACCAGCCCGAGCTGGAGAGCCTGCTGATCGCGCGCGACGTGATGCACGAGGACCCGCCGCAGCTCCACCCCGGGCAGGGCATGAACGAGGCGCTCGACCTCTTCAGCCGGGCGGAACGGGAGCGTCTGCCGGTCACCGCGCCGGATGGCCGCTACCTCGGATCGGTGACCCGCGCGGACGTGCTGCTGTTCCTCGCCGGCACGCCGCGGCAGGTGGAGAAGCGGGGAAACTGACGCCCACCCCGCCGTTGCCGGGCCCGGAAATCTCGTCTACATAGCCTCACCGATGAGTTTGTCCGCGCCGTTGAGCTATTGCCCCGACCTGCTGAGTTATGCGCGCCGCCGCACCCGCGAGGTGTGGGTCGGAAAAGTCGGCATCGGCGGCGATCATCCGATCCGCATCCAGTCGATGATCACCTCCGACACGCGCGACACGCCGGCCTGCGTGGCGGAGATCCTGCAGCTCGCCGAGGCCGGCTGCGAGATCGTCCGCGTGACCGCGCAAACGAAGGTCTACGCCGCCAACCTCGAAAACATCGCCCGCGAAGTCCGCGCCGCCGGCTGCGAGGTGCCGCTGGTGGCGGACATCCATTTCAAACCCGATGCCGCCCTGGAGGCCGCGAAGTGGGTCGAAAAGGTCCGCGTCAACCCCGGCAACTACGCCGACAAGAAGAAGTTCGAGGTCCGCGAATACAGCGACGACCAATATGAGGAGGAGCTGGAGCGGATCCGCGAGCAATTTTCGCCGCTGGTCGCGCTCTGCAAGGACCTCGGCCGCGCGATGCGCATCGGCACCAACCACGGCTCGCTCTCCGACCGCATCATGAACCGCTACGGCGACACGCCGCTGGGCATGGTCGAGAGCGCGCTGGAGTTCGCGCGCATCGCCCGCGAGATGGATTACCACAATTTCGTGTTCTCGATGAAAGCCTCGAACCCGAAGGTCATGATCGAAGCCTACCGCCTGCTGGTCGCCCGGCTCGACCAGGAAGGCACGGACTGGAACTACCCGATCCACCTCGGCGTCACCGAGGCCGGCGATGGCGAGGACGGCCGCATCAAGAGCGCCATCGGCATCGGCTCGCTGCTGGCCGACGGCATCGGCGACACCATCCGCGTCTCCCTCACGGAGGACGCCGTCCACGAGATCCCCGTCGCCGAGGCCCTCGCCCGGCCGTTCAATCTCAAGGGTAGCTGCCCCGGCCCGGGGCAGGCCGTGGAGGCCGCGGCCCGCGGCCGGTCCATCGAAGAGGACGCCACGGCCTACGACGGGTTCGCGGCGGGCCGCCGCAACCACGGCCTGCCCCGGGCCGGGTCAGCCACTCCCGACCTCGCCCCTTCCTACGACCCCTTCTCCTACGAACGCCGTAGTTCGGAGGTGATGGAAATCATGGGCCACGAGCTGGGCGGGGATCGGGAGATCCGCGTTTTCACCTCGCAGGAAAAGTGGAACGCCGTCGCCCACAAGATCGAGAAGATGGGCGACTTCAAGCCGGAGATCGTGCTGGAGAAGTCCGGCGTGGTCGCCGTGGACCCACGCGACGAGGCGGCCATCCACGACATCAACACCGCCGCGGAATCGAAGCTGGTCACGGTGGCCGACGGGCTCGACCTCGAACCCATCCACGCCTTCCGCATGCTCGCCTTCCGGCTGGATGCGCGGCACCCGATCCTGCTCAAGGACACGCTGAAGCCCGCCGCGGAGAGCGCCGACTTCGTCGAAACCCTGCTGGTCGCCGCGCGCCACCTCGGCTCGTTGATCTGCGATGGCATCGGCGACGCGGTGCTGATCCAGGGCGAACCCGCGCCGGGCCAGTCACTACGTCTCTCGTACAACATCCTCCAGGCCTCCGGGGCCCGCATTTTCAAGACCGACTACGTGGCCTGCCCGAGCTGCGGCCGGACGCTCTTCAACCTCCAGACGACGACCCAGAAGATCCGCGCGGCCACCGGCCACCTCAAGGGCGTGCGCATCGCGGTGATGGGCTGCATCGTCAACGGTCCCGGCGAGATGGCCGATGCCGACTTCGGCTACGTCGGCGGCGCGCCGGGGAAGATCAACCTCTACGTCGGCAAGCAGGCGGTGAAGTTCAACATTCCCGAAGACGAGGCGGTCGAGCGACTGATCGACCTGATCCGCGAGCACGGAAAATGGATCGACGCCCCGGCGGGCGAACCGGTGGAAGTCTGACGATGGCGGCAACCGAGACAGTGACGAAGCCGGAGGTGTCGCTCGACCTTCCGTGGAACGTGGTGGTGCACGACGATCCGGTGAACCTGATGGACTACGTGACCTGGGTGTTCATGAAGGTGTTTTCCTACCCGAAGGCCCGCGCGGAAATCCTGATGTTGGAGGTCCACCAAAGCGGTCGCTCGATCGTGTGGACCGGCCAACGCGAGCGGGCGGAGCTGTACACCCACCAGCTTCAGGGCTTCCAGCTCAGGACCACCATGGAAAAGGCGGCGGAATGAAGGCCGCACCGACCCTTGATGGCCGCTTGCGGATCGACGTCGAAAGCGAGGCGGACGCGCTGGTGCTGATGTCGGTGATCGCCGATGCCCGCCAGCAGCCCGAGGCGCTGGCCGAGGACGTGGGCGGGCTGATGCCGGAGGAAGCGCGCGAGGATTGGGACGAGTTCGTCCTTCCCGAGCTGCGCGATCGTTTCAGCGACCAACTTGACCGCGTCGCCAACGCCGTGAGGACGCTCGGCGAGGGCGACTCACTGTTCATCGCCGGAGACGAGGCGGAGGCATGGTTCGGTGCCCTCAACCAGGCGCGGCTCGCCTTGGAGGCCCGCTATCATTTCACCCGGGACCAAGACGCCGATGCGGGCGCCGAAGTCCGGAGCGCCCGCATCCGCTCGCATTTCTACCAGGTCGTCCAGGGCCTGATCCTCGACTGCCTCATGCTGAAATGAGACCCCGCAGCGCCTCGACCACGCGATCGACCTGCAGGTCGTTCTGGCAGCGGAGGTCCATCGGGCACTTGGCGGCGAAGCAGGGCGAGCATTCCGCCTTGCGGCGGATCACGAGGTGCTGCTGTCCGAGCGGGCGGTGGAGCACCGGCTCACCCGGCCCGTAGAGGACCGCGCAGGTCGCGCCGAAGGCCGCCGCCACATGGGGCCAGGGCGAGTCCGCCGCCACCATCACATGGCACCCGGCCAGGGTCGCCGGGATCTGCTCCTCCGGAACCACGGGGAGGCCCTGCGTTTCCGCCCACGCGGACACCCGGCTGTCGGGGGCGAGAATCTGGAACCATGGCTTCAGGTCGGCCAGCTCCGCGACCAGCTCCGACCAGCGCTCGAGCGGCCATTCGAAGTGCGATCCGAACGGGCTGGCGGGCGACAGGACGACCGTTTCCAACTCCCCCTCCGGGCGCGGGATGGGCTCGAAAAACCGCCGGTCCAGCGGGTCGGCCCCGAGTTCCGCGGCAATGCGGAGGTAGCGTCGCACGGCGTGCTCCATCGGCCCGGGCTTCGGGGCCTGCGGAATCGGGTGCGTGAGGTGCTTGGCCAGCTCGGGCGAAGCGGGACCGATGGTCTTGGTGATGCCGGCCTTCAGGGTGGCGTCGGCCAGCAGGCCGGCCTCCCACAGGAGAATCTCGGACGCGCCGGTGAGGGCGGCCATGGCGGCCTTCTTGTCGGCCTTGCGACCGATGGGACGGACCTCGCCGAGGTCGGCCGCGCGCCAGAAGTAGGCCTGCGTTTCATGGCAAACCAAGGTGACCATGCGCTTGTCGGCGATGGCCCGGACGGCGGGCAGGGAAAAACAGGCCTCCCTGACGCAGAGCGGTGCGGCGATCCACAGCGGGTGATCGTAGGGTTGGCTCAGCATGGTTTCGAGGCATCGACATCAATCCACGCCGGCAGCGGGAAACGGCCGGGCTGATGGAAATCCGGCTCGCCGCCGCCCAGATCCGCCACCGTCAGGTAGCGATGGCGCGGCGGATCGAGCACGAAGGTGAGGTTCATGGGGCTGGTGGCTCCGAAAGACAGCGTTTCCCGCAGGAAATCCAAGGGAAGCCGGATGGCAGCCAGCCACGACGATTCATCGGGCCGGGCGGCGAAAGCCTCCACGCCGGCGCCGGCCGGCCACGACTCGGCGGCGCGCACGCGGGGAGCGTCGAAGAGGCAGCCCCACCAGGCCCCCTGGGGCGCAAGGTTGATTTCCAGGTAGCGCGACCGGTCCGGGCTGGCGACAAACAGCTCGGCCGCCTCATGCTCCCAAAGCCCCTCATGGTAAGCGAGCGGCGCGGCTTCCGGGTGCCCCACGCCGGCGGCATGACGGGTGGCGATCATCCACAGACTCGCCGGGTCCACGACGACACACCATCCGGCGGCGGGCTCCACCGCCCTGCCATGCCAATCGCGGTCGATCCCGAACACGGGCACGTCCAGTTCGCCCCAGCGGAGGCTTTGTCGGGTCTCGAGGATCTGCACGGGCCCAGCGTCCATCAGTGGCGGGCGGCTGTCCAGAACCGGGGGGCGGCCCGCAAAAGTTCAAAATTTTTTGTTAGGAACGATTCCATCATTGAATTTCAGGGCTCCTCGGGCTACTCCGCGGTTGAAACCAATGGCTCGCCGCAAGTCCGCCTATCTGGGGACGATCGAATACATCGGTCCCCGCCCGAAGAAAGCCCCGAAACGGCCGAATTTCCTGGTCGGCTGGGTGATTCTTCTCATCGCGGCGAGCGGCATCTACTTCATCGGCAAACCGCTGATGCTTCCGATCGTCAAGGCGCAGGAAACGGTGGCTTCCACGGAAAACACCTCGCTGGCCATCGCCGAGCTGGAATCCGCCGGCGACTTCGGCTCCCGGCTCGGAGCCGCCGCCTTGGCGCGGACCCAGGAAAGCGTCCAATACGAGGATGGCTACTTTCAGATTTCCTATCCGAATGGCGACATCCCGCCGGACAAGGGCAAGGCGGAGGACGTGATCGTCCGCTCCTACCGCGCCCTCGGAATCGACCTCCAGCAGCTCGTCCACGAGGACATGGAGGACCATTTCTCCGACTACCCGCAGATTTTCGGCCGCCGCTCGGCGGACACGAACATCGACCACCGCATGACGGCCAACCTGCAGCGGTTCTTCCGCCGCGCCGACGCCGAACGGACGGTCATGAACCCCCTGGGTGAGCCGGTTCCCAGCCACAACTCCGCCGACTATCAGCCGGGCGACATCGTGGCCTGGCGCCTGGCGGGGGGCGACAGCCATATCGGCATCGTGGTCCCCGGGCCCGGAGCCGCGAATGGAGAGCGGTGGGTGGTCCACAACATGGGTCAGGGTCCCCAATGGGAGAACTGCCTGTTCAACTTCAAGGTGACGGGCCACTACCGTTTCCAGCCCGACAAGACCGAGGTCCGCTAAATCCGGACCCGTCCGAAGCCCGGGCCTGGTCCGCACGGATCGGCCTTTCGATGGATGACCCTCGCGTCATTGCCCGATGCACCCTATCTCGGGGCATGTTAGCAGGGGTATTTTGCACCTGATCTTGTCGGGCCTAGGATCATATCAGGTTCGCTTTCAGTCGTTCATCAAGAAAAGCAAACCATTTGAAAGTTGAGCTCCGAACTCGCGATTGGAGAACCACCCATCCTTTCTGCTCATGATCAGCGGCCGCTACATCCCCGACTACTATCATCTGCGGGCCTTCCTGGCCCTGATGAGCGAGCGGAGGATGGGGCTTGCCGCCAACCGGTTGAAAACCAGCCAGGCCAATCTCCGCCGGATGATCGGGCATCTCGAAAGCTGGTCGGGCGCTCCGCTCTGCCGGACCAATGAGGCCGGTGAGTTCGTGGCCACCGCCATTGGGGAAGTGGTGGTGACCGGATGCGGCCCTCTATTGGAGGCCTGCCGCGCTTTCCACCAGAAGCTCGACCGGATTCATCGGCGCGGCCGGCTGCTGCGCGTGGGGGTGGAGGAAAGCCTGTTCCGCAGCCGGCTTTTTGCCCGGATCCTGGTTCAGCTGCGGTCCGATGACCGCTTCCGGCCGGCACCCGTGAGCCTTCCCGCCCATGTCGGGGCCAGCGCGCTGGAGAGTGGAGCGGCGGACCTGTTCATCGCCACCTCCCAGGGCAAGGGGCGCCGCATCATCACCCGCACGGTCCGGAAATGCCCGCTGGTCGTGCTATCGGCGGAAAAGCGGGTCTCCGATCCGGGGTGGGCGGAGCTGAGCAGCTCGGGCTGGAAGATTTCCCCGGCCATTTCCTCCTCCACGGAAAGCAAGCTGACCGCCGCCTGCCGCGCCGCCGGTGGCAGCGGAGGCGGACGGCTCAATCCCGCGGCCTTCGCCGCATGGCGCACGCGCGGGGAGGCGACCGGTTATTGCATCATGGCCGATGACGAGGCCGACTGCTCGGAATTCAAAGGCTCCATCCACCCATGCCCCGAGTCGCTGGCCTCGGAAGTCACGGTCACGCACCTCGTCAATCATCCCTATCCCTTTCTCGAGGAAGTGACCGGGAAACTGGTTTCAACCCTCGGCAAACTCCCCCAGCCCATCCCTCATGGACCTTGAAGGTCTCTCCACTTTCGTCCTCCTCGCAGAACACGGATCCGGTGCCCAGGTCGCGAAGCTCCAAGGCCTGAGCCAGGCCGCCGTGTCGCAGCGCATCGCGCGGGTCGAAGCCGCCTACGGAGTGCGCCTTTTCATCCGCTGTGGGGATGGGATGACCCTTACCGACGAGGCGCAGCACCTCCTGCCGGACGCCCGCGCGATCCTCCAGCAGGTCGTGGAGCTGGGCATCTCGGTCACCCGCGAACTCCGCAACGACCGCGGTTTCACCAGGATCCTGATCGACCGCTCGATGCGTGGCGACCGGATGGCGCGGCGCCTTGCCGGCATCCCGAACTTCGAGGTGGCGCGGGTGGAGCCTCATACCCAGTGGGAAAATTCGCTGGCGGCCGGAGAGGTCGATCTGGCCCTCCACGCCACCTGCACTGAGAAGACCTCCCTGCCGGGTCTGTGCCGGTTCGAGCTCAGGACGGAGGCGGGTGTGACCTTCGCGTGGAATCCGGAATGCGAGTGGATCGATCCCAAGGCGGGAATCGCCGAAATCTTCAAGGAAACGCTGGTCATCCCGTCCGAGCGGCTCGTCCCGGGCTTCCGGCGCCTCATGAACCTCATCTGCGACCGCTCACCCAGCAGTGAAAACCTCGTGACCGTCGAAGTGGAATCGGAAATCGATGCCCGCGAGGCCTGCATCAACGGCGTCGGCGTCCTGTTTTTCCCCGGCAATGCGATCCAGCGACTGCGCCTCGACCTCGAGTCCGTGGTCACCCGGATGGCGATGGAGTTCGTCCTGCCCCGCGCCTACGCCTTGAACCTCTATGTCCGGGAAAGCGAGGACCGCCCCCAGATCCTCAAGGTGGTGGGCGAGTTCGTGAACCGGGGAAAAGACAAGCCTTCCCAAGGAGGGGACACTCCGCCAGTTGGTTAAGCTCCCATAAACAATCGGACTACTTAACGTCTGTTCGGGAAGCCGGTCCTTCGACAGGATGGCGCCGCCATGGAACAGCCCGACTGCGTACTCGTTCCGGATCATGTCAGCACTTCTCGCGACCGCGGGAGGATGACCCGGAAGCCGAGGCGAGGCAGCGAAGTGTGAATTGGTTTTTATTGTGTGTGGACTTCCCCACCAACGGGGAGGGGGGCGGATCCCGGGACGGATCCGCCCCTACCATGTACGGGCCGGAGGTCCCCGGGCTTTACTCCGGGCGGTGATTTTCCCATCGTCCCGCCCCTTTCGCCGCCAACGACTTCCCGCGCCCATGACCGCCGCCGAGATCCGCCAGTCCTTCCTCGATTTCTTCCGTGAAAAACAGCACACCATCGTGCCCTCCGCCTCGCTGCTTCCGCAGTCGCCCGGCCTGCTTTTCACCAACGCGGGGATGAACCAGTTCGTGCCCTATTTCCTCGGCACCGACAAGGCACCCTACTCGCCGCCGCGTGCGGCCGACACGCAGAAGTGCATCCGGGCGGGCGGAAAGCACAACGACCTCGAGGATGTCGGCTACGACACCTACCACCACACGATGTTCGAGATGCTGGGGAACTGGTCGTTCGGCGACTACTTCAAGAAAGAGGCGATCAAGTGGGCCTGGGAACTGGTCGTCGAGCGCTGGGGCGTGCCCGCCAACCGCCTCTACGCGACCGTTTACGCACCGGACAAGGCGAAGGGCGATCCCGGTGAATTCGACCAGGAAGCCTGGGACCTGTGGGCCGCCTTGTTCCGCGGCAAGGGCCTCGACCCGCGCGTCCACATCGTCGATGGCAACGTGAAGGACAACTTCTGGATGATGGGCGAGACCGGCCCGTGCGGTCCGTGCTCCGAACTCCACGTCGATCTCACGCCGGAGGGCGACACCCACGGCGAGCTGGTCAACGGCGACTCCGACCTCTGCATCGAGATCTGGAACCTCGTCTTCATCCAGTACAACGCCGAGGCCGACGGCTCGTTCCGCGACCTGCCCGCCAAGCACATCGACACCGGCATGGGCTTCGAGCGCGCCTGCTCGCTGATCCAGAACACCAAGGGCTTCACCGACTTTTCCAACAAGCCGAGCAACTACGCGACCGACGTCTTCACGCCGATCTTCCGCAAGCTCGAGGAGCTGAGCGGCTGCAAGTATGTCGATATCTATCCCTCGCCCGGCGCCGACCGCTCCGCGTTTTCCGAGGAAATGAAGACGGCGATCGCCTTCCGCGTGATCGCCGACCACCTGCGGACGCTGTCGTTTTCCATCGCCGATGGCATCCTGCCGGGAAACAACGGCCGCAACTACGTCCTGCGCCGTATTTTGCGCCGCGCGGTCCGCTACGGCCGCCAGCTCGGGTTCTCCGGAGAAAAGCCGTTCTTCGCCGAGCTGGTGCCGGCGCTCGTCGGGCAGATGGGCGGCGTGTTCCCCGAGTTGAAGGAGCGGGAGGCCGCCGTACGGGTGACGCTCGAACGCGAGGAAGCGAGCTTCAACGAGACGCTCGACCGCGGGCTGAAGCGCTTCGAGGACGCGCTGCCCGAAGTGAAGGACCACACGCTTTCCGGCGAGGTCTCCTTCGAACTTTACGACACCTTCGGCTTCCCGATCGACCTCACCGAGCTGCTCTGCGCCGACCGCGGCATCAAGGTGAACATGCAGCGCTTCGAGGAGCTGATGGAGCAGCAGCGCGAGCGCGCCCGTGCCGCGCAGAAGAGCTCGGTGGTCCGCGCGCTCGATATCTCGACGGAGGCCGTCACCGAGTTCGTCGGTTTCGAGTCAGATAGCTGCGAGGCCACTGTGCTCGAAGTCCACGAACAAGATGACTCTTGGCTCGTGATCACCGACACGACCCCTTTCTACGCCGAGATGGGTGGACAGGTGGGAGATTCAGGTTGGATGAAATTCTACGGCGAGAGTCCTCCCACCCAAGGGATCGTTAATGTTGGCAGGGCGCGAGGCTTCTTGTTGATGAAGGACAATTACACCTTCATGGAGGAGGGTGACGAGTTCCCTAAAGGCATGCACAGCCTTGTTGGACTTAAGGTTGGGCTAGAGGTCGATTCTTCTCGCCGGCGTCAAATCGAGGCCCACCACACCGCCACGCACCTGCTTCACTGGGCGCTGCACGAGGTCGTCTCGGCCGAGGCGCAGCAGCAGGGATCGTCGGTCGATGAATCTCGCCTGCGCTTCGACTTCAACAGCGCCCCGGTCACGCCCGGGCAGATCGAGGCGATGGAGGAAAAGGTCAACGCCTGCATTGCCGCCGACGAGTCCGTTTCCTGGAGCGAGGTCCCACACGCCGAGGTGAAGGAGCGCAAGGACGTGATGCAGTTCTTCGGCGACAAGTACGGAGATACGGTGCGCGTCGTACAAATCGGCGGCAGCCCGCAGGGGCTCGACGGCTACTCGATGGAACTCTGCGGCGGCACCCACGTCCGCAGGACCGGCGAGATCGGCCTTTTCAAGATCAAGAGCGAGGGCGCGATCGCTTCGGGCGTGCGCCGGATCGAGGCGGTCTGCGGCGAGAGCGCGTGGGAACACCTGCGCGAGACCGTCCGGCAGCTCGACGAGGAGTCGGACGCGCTGCACGCCAAGCTCGCCGCCGCCAATGCCCGGCTGTCCGAGCTGGGCGAGGAACCGATCGGCGCCGGCGACCCGCCGCGCATCATGCTGGCGATGCTCACGGAGAAGGGCGACGTCACCCAGATCAACCACACGCTCAACATGGTCCGCGGCAAGCTCGACGAACTGCGCGAGGCCGGGATCGAGGCCGAGAAAAAGGTCAAGAAGCTGCAAGCTTCCGCTGCGGCGAAACAGGCCGATGCCGCGCTGGCGCTGCTGATCGAAAAAGGTGGCCCGATCGTGACCTCGATCGAGTCCGACGCCTCGCTGCTTCAGGAGCTGCTCAACGGGCTGAAGAAAAAGCAGTTCGCCGAGGCCGCGTTCCTCATCGTCGACGATGGCGACAAGCTCCACCTCGGCAGCTACTGCGGGGATTCGGCGCTCGGCCGCGGCCTCAAGGCCGGCGACCTGCTGCGCGAGCTGGCGGCGCTGGCCGGCGGCAAGGGCGGCGGCAAGCCGGACATGGCGCGCGGTGCCGCCCCGGAGCGCGGCAAGCTCACCGAGCTGGAGGAAGCCGCGAAAGCCCGGCTCGGCTGAGCCCATCGATCATTCCACCGACGCGCCGTCCGGCGAGAGGACGGCGCGGAGCTCGGCTTCCCATTCGCGCACCTTGCTGTGGGTCACGTTTTCCTCGAGGTGCTCGACGAGCGCCACGACCGCCTTCTTTTGGTCGCCGGCGGTGAAGAGATCCATCTCCTTCCTCCACTCGAGGTCGGGCTTCGTCTCGCGCAGGAACTCCGAGCGCTGGGGCAGGTTGCCCTTTTCCGCCATCTCCTCGAGGTGCTTGTCGTGCCCCTGGTCATCGCCGGTCCAGAAGCCCGCGATGACCTCCTCGAAATGGATCCGCCGGTCCCACGCCTGGCGCAGGCCGGCGTAGTCCTTCGCGGCACGGTAGTAGGGGAAAATCGCTTCCTCGAAGGTCTCGGCGATCTTGATCTCGCGGTCGTCCTTCGTAATCGGTGAGGCGGGCCAGTCCTTCAGGCGGTCGCCTTGGATGCCATACGCCTTGGCGAACACCGTGTCGTGCATCGGCGTGGCCAGGAAGCTGGTGAAGCGCGCCAGCTTTTCCGGCTCGCGGAAGATGCCTTCCAGACACTCGAGCGCCTCCGGAGCCAGTTTTCGAGCCTGGGCCGGCTGGGAGGAGGCTTTCAGACAAAGCATGAGCCAGCGAACCTGATGACGGGCCGCGGTGCCGAACTCGTCCGCGTCGACCCACTGCTTGTTGCCCCGCCGCCAGTCGCGGAAGTCGTTCGAGCTGCGCTTGAGGTCCAGGAAATCGACCTGCTCCTTGCACTTGAGGAAAAGCTCGGCCGCCGCCTTGTCGCTGCCCATGGCTTTCTTCAAGGCCCCGGCCGCATCGCCGAGGCGGGTGCTCGCTTTCTTGCCGGCGTCCTCCTTGAAACTGTCCAGCCGCTCCAGCACCTGCTGCCGGTCGGCCTCGGTCAGGGGCTCGGCACGGAGAAGGGGCGAGGTGAGGACGGCGAGGACGAGGAGCTGGGTTTTCACGGGCATCTGCATGGCACATCTACGCCCCGGTGCAACCGCGCTTTCAGGGCGTATCAGGCGGAAACCCCCGCCGGCTGGAAAAGTCCCGTCGCGATGACCCGGCGCGTCGCGGTGGCGATCGCCTCCGCTTCGCCGGCGTCGTGGACCCAGCACGACTCCAGCCCGGCAAATCTCGCGGCTTCATGCAAAACCCGCCCGCTAGGGTCCGACGGATCGCTCCACACCACCAGCCCGCCCGCCGCGCGGCCCAGCGAGACCGCGCGCTTCTCGCGCTCGACCAGCGCCGGATCGCGGGTGTCCAGCACGACCGTCGAGCTGTCCGGATGCCTCCGTTTCACCGCCGCGGCCACGGTTTTCAAGCGCTCCGAACCGAGGTGCGACTGGCAGACGATGCCGAAGCGCGGGGAAAACGGCAGCCGCATCGCCTCGTCCACGTCCGCGATGATCGTCAGGCCTTCCCCGGCCAGTGCCCGGCATTCCGCATCGTCGCCATGGCCCACCAGAATCACCCGCCGGTGCTCCAGCAGCATCAGCCGGATCATCGCCCGCGTGCGTCGGATCGCCGGCAGCGTCAGGTCGAGGAGCTCGTGCCCGGTGGCGATGAGGTCGCGCCTCCGGCTCTCGGCGATGCCGGTCAGGGGAACGGCCACCTCACGCGTGGGCACCACACCCTCCGCGACCTCGAGCGCCCCGTGGCGGCGGGCCCGGTCCACGAGCGTGCGGTCGGGTGCCGGATCGCCCGCAAGCGTCACCGGCCCCCGCTCGAGACGCGCGAGCAGCCGCCCGATCGCATCCCGCACCTCCTGGCTCATCCCGGACACCGCCGCCGTATCCCCATGCAATGGCAACCCAACCGACAAATCTCCTGACTTTGCTCCACAAAGTTTCATGGCAAAAAACAACCGGAATCGTTCCGGAGTGAGGGAGCTTTGCAAAACAAAGTTAGATCTGGCAAGCGGATTGTTTCCGACTTCAGGATCGCGGCACGGAGAGGCGTGCGAGGACGGCCCGGTGGTCGGAGCTGCGCCCTTCGCTGCGGCATTCCACCGCGGGCATCCGCCGGTCCGACCAGATCTGGTCCAGAGTCAGCAGCGGGATCATCCATGGCCAGCTTTCGCGGAAACCGGCATGGGCGCCGGTGTTGGCGCACTGGAAGCGGTCCCCCGTGGCCCGCCCGAGCAGGCGGCTTTCGATCGGCGTGTTGAAGTCGCCCATGACGAGCGTGGGCCGGTCGCGCGCCGCCTCGTGGAAAATGCCATCGAGCGAAGGTTTTCTCGAAAGCCAGGGCTGGGAGTGGATATCGACGGCGATGACGTCCAGCTCCGCCCCGCTGCGGAGCCTCACGGGCACGCGGCTGCACCGGAATCGGTCGTGGACTCCGAAGTTTTTCGTTTCACCCAGGCGGCCGCGGACGCCCAGCAGGATGCCGGTATCGAGCCGCCGCCAGGTGAGGCCGGGCGTGGCTTGGCGGAAGAGGTTCCAGACGGCCGACAAGTCGCCGGCCTCGGTGATGACGACCACGTCGGCCGGGAATTTCCACCACTCCGGATGGCCGGCGAGCTGCCGCCCGGCGTTCCAGGTCATGGCTTGGAAAACCGGGCGTCCGGGATCAACCGGAGTGCCGGCGAAATTGAAGGACTGGGTGCAGCCCCACAGCCCGAAGCCCAGCGCCGGCAGGGCTCCCAGCCGCCACCTTCCCTTCAGCACGGGCAGCAAGCTTCCTCCCACCAACCCGAGCACCAGCCACGGCAGGGCGTAGGAAACGATGGCCGTGGGCAGGGTGAGATCCCCCACGAGGTGGCAGGCCAGCGCCACCCAGCTGCCCGCCGCGGCGAGGCGGGCGAGGGCTTGCCAGCGGAGCTTCATTTCCCGAGGTCGAGGATTTGCTCGAGCACCGCGAGGTAGTCCTCGAAGGCCGTGCGGCCGGGCCGGGTCAGCGAGTAAAGCGTCTGCGGACGGCCGTCGCCGGTGAGCTTTTCCGAGTCGACAAAGCCCGCCGCGGCCAGCGTGCGCAGGTGCGTGATCAGGTTACCGTCGCTCATTTCCAGCTCGGTCTTCAACTCCTGGAACGACCACGGCCCGGAGCGCGAGGCGAGCAGCGTCATGATCGACAGCCGCCCCTTCTCGTGGATCGTTTTGTCGAGCTTGGAAAAGTCGATCATTCGGCGGCCGGTTCGCGTCGGGACGTTGTGACGATGGCTGCCCCGTAGGCCAGATGGAAGCCTCCGAAGGTGGCCGCCATCAAGCCGGAGGGGCCGAGCTTTGCCAACAGCGGCGTCCCGGCCTGGAAGAAGGTCATCGAAGCAAAGGCGGCGATGCCGGTGACCACGAAGGCGATCCCCAGCCAGGCCATCGACTTCGGCGCGAACTCGCGGATCGCCAGCAGGGCCAGGCCGTAGTGCAGGATCCACAGCGAGCCGGCCAGGAACTCGGCATCCTTGAGCCCGTATTTCAGGAACAGCAGCCCGAGAAAGCCCCCGGCGATCAGCGACGGCAAGGCGCCGCGCAGCGCCACCTTGAGGCCGTGGTTCCACATGGTGCGCTTGGCCGTGCGGGCGGTGCGGAAAAACTGCCAGGTTCCGAAGGCCAGCACCACCACCAGCCCGATCAGCCACACCGAGCCCCACTGCCAGCGGTGTTTCCCATCCGAAAGCCAGCCGGCGGCCAACGAAGCCGCCCCACCCATCAGCGCCGCCTCGCCGGACAGGGCGCGGAAAATCGTCGCCCTTTCCATCATCGTGCGGATCGCCCGCAATTGCTCGGCCGCTTCCTCGTGGGTGGTCATGGCGGTGACTTTGTTTAGCAAAGTAGCGACTAGCAAGGAGCAAGTCACGAGGGCAGGGCAGGCCGCGGCCCGCCGCACGCGCCGCCCTCAGACCAGCCCGTCCTTGCGGGCCTGCTTCCAGTAGGCGTATTCCGAGCGGTTGAAATCGATGTACTCGGGCGAGAAGTCGCTACTGTACATATCGTACTCGGCGCTGCCCTGATTGAGGTGGACCTCGATCTCGAATTCCGGCTTGGCGGCGATGTCGCGCAGCCGGTCCATCGGCGTTTCCGCCTGCAGGCCGCCGGCGCAGGCGGGCACGCCATCGTAGAGGATGTCGATCAGCTCCTCGCGGATCGCGGCGCGGGAGTAGCCCACCGCGTGCAGCACGCGCCCCCAGTTCGGATCGCCGCCATTCCACGAGGCCTTGACCAGGGCGGACTTGCAGACGGCCTCGGCGACTTTTTTGGCATCGAGGTAGGTGCGCGCCCCGCGGACCTTGACGTGGACGAACTTGGTCACCCGCTCGCCGTCGCGGACCACTGCCTTGGCCAGCTCGAGCATCAGCCATTTCAGGGCCTTGCGAAACTGCCGGCAGCGCGGTCCGTTTCGCCGCAGGCGGCGGATCCCGGAGGCCCCGTTCGCCAGCACCAGCACGGTGTCGTTGGTGCTGGTGTCGCCGTCGATGGTGATGCGGTTGAAGCTTTCCTCGACCGCCTCGAGCACCGCGCGGTTGAGGTCATCCTTGGAAAGGGCGACGTCGGTGGTGATGAAGCACAGCATGGTGGCCATGCTCGGGCAGATCATGCCGGCCCCCTTCACGCAGCCGCCGAGACGCACGCGGGTGTCCCCGAGGTCGAAGGAAATCGCCAGCTCCTTGGGCCGCGTGTCGCTGGTCATGATGGCGCGTGCCACCTCGCCACCTCTGCCCCGGCCCAGGCCGTCCACCAGCTCGCCGAACTTCGGGTCGATGCGCATCATCGGCATCGGCAGGCCGATCACGCCGGTCGAGCACACCCCCACCTCGGTGCGCTTGAGCCCGAGCGGCCTGGCCACGCCATCGGCCATCGCGCGGGCGTCGGTGATGCCCTGGATGCCGGTGCAGGCGTTGGCGTTGCCGGAGTTCGCCACGATCGCCTGCAGGTTGCCGCGGCGGACGTGGGCCTGCGTCATTTTCACCGGCGCGGCCTTCACCCGGTTGGTGGTGAAGGTTCCGGCGGAGACGCAGGGATGCTCGGAACGGATCAGCGCCAGATCTAGCCGCTCCACCGCCGGATTCTTGATGCCACAAGCGATCGCCGAAGTGGTGAAGCCTTTCGCCGCGCCGACGCCGCCTTTGATCCGGGTGATGGGAAAGTCCATGGGTGAAGGCGTCCACACTGAGCAGAATCTCAAACGGATTGCAACCCGGCGGTGGGGTCGAGGCCCGCCATCAGGTTGAACGACTGGATCGCCTGGCCCCCCGCCCCTTTGCCAAGGTTGTCCTCGGCGCTCATCAGGATCACCCGGCCGGTCCGCGGGTCGTGGGTCCAGCCGATGTCGATGAAGTTGGTGCCGCTCACGCGCTTGGTGTCGGCTGGCCTGCCCTTGCCCAGCAGCCGCACGAAGAACTCGCCCGCGTACGCCCTTTCCAAGGCCGCCCCGATCGCCTCCGGATCCACCCCGTCCGCCAAAGTGGCCGTGGTGGTGGTGACGATGCCCGCATTGACCGGGATCAGGTGCGGGATGAAGGAAATGACCACCTTTTCCCCAGCGGCGATCGTCAGCTCCTGCTCGATCTCCGAGAGGTGGCGGTGCTTCGGCACGCCGTAGGCTCGGGCGCTCTCGTTGCACTCGCAGAAAAGCAGGGAAAGGTCCGCCTTGCGGCCCGCGCCGCTGACGCCGCTCATCGAGTTGGCGACGATCGTCGCGGGGACGATCAGTTTTTCCCGCAACAGAGGCAATAGGGGCAGCAAGATGCTCGTCGGGTAGCATCCCGGCGAGGCGATCAGGCGGGCGGCCTTGATGTCGTCGGCCCGCACTTCGGGCAGCCCGTAGACGGCTTCCGCCAGCAGGTCCGGAGCCGGATGGGCGTGATCGTAAAACTCCTCGTAGACCCCGGCATCGTGGATCCGGAAATCCGCGCTCAGGTCGATGACCCGCAGTCCGAGATCGAGCAGCGCCCGCCCGATTTCCGCCGCCACGCCGTGGGGCAGCGCGAGGAAAGCGAAGGTGGCGCCGGTGGCGGCGATGGCCTGAGGATCCGGCTGGATGAAGGCCAGCTCGGCGCCGGGAATGCCGGCGAAGCGCGGATACACCTCGGCCAGCGTGCGGCCCTCCTCCTGCCGCGAGGTGGCGGCGGTGAGCTCCACATGGGGGTGGAGCAACAGGCGGCGGACGAGTTCCTGTCCGGTGTAGCCGCTGGCTCCGACGATCGCTGCCTTCACGCGTTCCATGGGCCCCGGCATCGCAGGATTTTCAGGGCTTGCCAAGGGGGATGTGCCCTGATTGATTGCCCGCCCGTTCGCGGAAAGTGACGGGCTGTGGCGCAGTCTGGTAGCGCACCTGCATGGGGTGCAGGGGGTCGTGGGTTCGAATCCCGCCAGCCCGACCATCCGTTCCTTCGGGTGAATCTTTTTGGTCCGGGGCAGAACATCTGTGAAATCCCGATCAAGCCCGAAGGAGGCCGAAAAAGCCCGAAAACGGGGGCTTTGAGGAGGGGTGGGGGCTGCTTGGACGGGGAACCGGCATCTGTGAAGAAACCTCTTCCGGACCGGCCTGTTGGCAGAGAAATGTGAAATTTGAGGGGGCCTTGGAGAGGCTGTGCAGGTGGCCTGCACGGATCGTTCCGGGATGCTGCAGGGCGGTCATCGTGCTTCCGAGTGGGCCTTGGCGCGTTTCTTCGCTGTCCAGAGCAGACGAAGGAGTGCAGGACGTGGCAGGGTCCGCCAATCGGATGAGCCGAAGGCGTCGGTGGCGATCTCGTTGAGGTAGGTGTCGGGCAGTCCCAGCTCGTCGATGCGGAAGATGATGCGGCGGCGAGAGACGGCGTCCTCATCCTCGATCTTGCCCGGGCCGAGGATCAGAACGGCGGCCTTACGGTGCTCACCCAGGACCTTTGTAAATTGGCGGTCGGTGAGGTCTTTGCTCGATACCTTCCCCTCCGGCTTGCCCATCACGGTGCGGAGAATCGCCAGGCGCTCCTCCTCGATCTCCTCGGTGGAGAATCCCCCTAGCTCACGGTAGGCCTTGGCGACGGGAGCCCAGGAGGCGCGGTAGCGTTTGATCTGTTCGAAGGAGAGGGCCATGGCGATCGGTGGGGTTGATGGTGGGGGGAGGCTGGAGTAGAGACGGAAATGCAGCTGCCCGATGAACTCAGTCCGGTGAAAGTGGGTGTGACGTGGCTGGTGAAGGCTACGGTCGATGGGCTGCCGGATTGGGTGAGCTTGGAGTGGAACGGTGAGGTGGTTGAGCTGTCCGTGCCGGTTGAGCTTTACCCAGGGGAAAATCCCGGAGTGCCGGTTCACCGTGTGCGGCTGACGCAGGAAGAGGTCGATTCGCTGCTCTTCGTGGCAGAACGAGATCGGCCGTATTTGGTCCTTCCGAAAGGACGTTTCGTGCGGCGGGAGGATCGGAACCTTGACCGAGCGTGAATCATGAAAGGAGCGGTTTGTCGGTGCCCCGGAGGGCGTTGTGGATGCTGGTTTTGCGGCCAGCGCGGTAGCCTTCCCGGGTGGCGGCTTCGGAGAGCTTTCGCGGGGTCTTGCGACCGATCTCTTTCAGCGACCCGCCTTTGCCGACGATGACGTCGACGATGTAGGCGTCATGCGAGATGGTTAGACCGGGCTGGTGGAAAACGGGCGGCATGGCGCGGTCGATGGCGGTGGCGAATCCGTGCAGGAATGATTCGCGATCACGGAGCCGGCGGTTGGTCCGGTGGCGCCAGGCGGCGCGCATGGTGCGGACCAGGAAGACGTAGCAGTAAACGGCGAGCTGGCACTGAGACTCGACGCCGACGAAGTGGATGACGGGCTTCGGGCCGCCTTTTTCGAAGACAGTGGAGACGCCGAAATGGCGCTTCACGAGGCGGGAGGCAAGGCGGTGCGGGAGGCCGGCCTGGCTGGGCTCAGTGACGTGGGTCACCCCGCCCCGCTCGGGGTCATCGGTGGGGAGCTGCGAGAGATCGATGCCGTGCTCGGCGGCAAGCTTGAGGGCTTTGGCGAGCGCGTTGGCGGCCTCTGCCGGCGTGGCTGCGTGGCAGCGGCCGAGGCGGAGGAGCTTTTTGATTCGATCAATGATCGGTGAGGACATGAATCAAAGCAGTTTGGGAGTTTCTGTGCCAGTGCGGTCGGCTCCGTGGGTGCGGTTGTGGGACTCGCTGAATGGTCGACCGCAGTGCGGGCAGGACTGTCGCGGAGCCACGTAGGAACGCTCGCAAATGCAAAGGATGGATCCACGCTTGGGGGCAGGAAGCTTCTCCGCTTTGGCGGGCTTCTCGGGCTTGGGCTCGTGCCAGCGCTGGTTGGTTTCGAGGGTGATCTCGTTGTCCCGTTCGTGAGCATCCTCTATCGGGCGATAGTGGGACTTCCCCTCTGGCTCATGCTGCCACTCGCAGGGCTTGAGCTTCGCCAGGAGGGCGATCGCCTGGGTGGCGGCGCTGATCGAGTCAACGGCATAGTAGCGGTAGCCGAACTTGATAATGTGCTTGGTGCTTTTGGGCATGTCAGTGCGGGTCGGGGGTGAAGAAGATGCCTTGGCAACCGCGGGTGGGGATCGGCATCGAGAGAGCGATGGTGCCTGAGAGAAACCAGCCGAAGCGGCCGGGCGTGAAGTCGCCGAAAAGGTCGGGCGTGAGGCGGCCGGTCGGAATGCTCGCCTCGACCAGGGTAGTGGCGACCAGGGAGCCAAAAGGCAGGCGGTCGTCCCAGGCGCTTTGAGGAATGCCCAGGGCCTCTTCGGCCGCAGTGATTTCGTGCTGAGGAAGGGCGCTGATTCCTCGCCTGGTTTTGGCAGCGTGAATGCCGATCCGGCAACCGAGGATCGTCAAGGGGGCGGGCTTGCCTCGTGTTTCGATCGTCTTCGCTCCGCAGGCGACGAGCGATGCCCAGGGCTGCCAGAGGGAAATGCAGCGGATCGAGCCTGGAGGAAGAGTTGCCATGGGGGAATTGAGAGGAGGAAAAGCCGGCGGGCGGTGAAGGCTGGTCCCGGCTTGTCCGCACTCGCGGATAGTCAGGCCGCCCGCCGGCAGATGGGTCAGACGGAGGAGGTGATCGAGGAATCCGCGCCCGTCTTGGGCTTCAGCCAGAACGATTCGGACGGACGGCGGCGGCGGCCGACCTTGGCGAGTTCCTCGTCGGTGAGTTTTTCAAGCGCTTCCTTATCGAGGCGATGGACCGTGACAACGCAGGCGTCGAAGCCGTGCTCCAGGCAGGCCTCGATCGAGGCTTGCTCGTCCCAATCGGATGAAAGGGCCACGATCGCGCTGGAACTCCGCAGCCCGTATTCGGCGAGCTGGGTTTCAGCGCTTTTTCTTCCCTTCGGAATCAAGCGATCCTTGAACTTCCGTAGGTAGCTGGAGGCACCTTTGGTGGCGGCTTTGATCGAGGTCTTCAGCTCGTCGATCCGTTCGCGACGCTTGTCGCGGAGGCGGATGATGTCGCGCTTCTCGGCGGCTTCCAGAACTTCGAGGGCTTTGGAGTCCCGGGCGAGTTGGTCAACGATGTCGGCAAAGCCGGAGTCGGTTTTCGGTGCTTTCATGATGGATTCGTGGGCTGCAGAGTTGGTCAGAGGGCGGCTGCGCCGGGGCCGGCGAGGGTGCGGAGGAAGAAGGCGCGGAGCTGGGTGGTGTGATCGATGTCCTGGAGAACCCGGTCGCCCAGCGGCGAGCATTCGCTGCCGGTGCTGGCGAGCTGCGCGTAGTCGCTGCGCCAGTGCTCCTCCATCTCGCTGAGGAAGCTGATCGCGATGTGCAGACGCTCGGATCCGGGCTGGTCGTGGTTGTCTTTGAGGATGTCGTCGGCGCGCTCGATCAGCTCCGCGACTTCGAGTTCAGGGATGAGTTCTTGGGGCATTTTCGCTTTGGGTTGGGGTGGAAGGATTGAGAGGAAGTGGAGGGCCAGGAGGGTCATGGCGGGGGGAAGGTCGGGAGTAGGTGATGGAGCAATTACTGTGGGGGCAGTAGAAGTAGTCGCGGCCACCTTCATGGGTGGAGAAGCGGAAAGGCTCGCCGTGGAGGGGGCAGTTCATTCCCAGTCGTCCTCGGGGAGTTGGGCGTTGCGCTCGATGATGAGGTGAGCGTGGACGAAGTGCTTGAGGGACAGACGCTCCTTGGCGTTCACGGCGAGGCGCTTGGCGTAGCGGATCCGCTCGGTGATAGACTTGAGGCCCTCGTCCTTGGCGAGGGCACGGAGGATCTCGTAGGGCTGGTCCTTGACGCCACCGATGTCGATCGACTGCTTGCGCGCGGGCCACTTGAGAGCGTGGTGATCGAAGATGGCGCGGAGGTCGGCGACGCGGACGATGTTGCCAAGCTGCACGCGGTGGACGCCGCGTTTGAAGATCTGTTCGAGGTGCGCCTTTTTCGCGCCCTCCATTTCCCGGCGGAAGACGTTGGTGACGACGAGGACGAGACCGCAGCCGGAGTGATCATAGATGTCCCTGACGACCTCCAGGCAGGCGAAGAAGGACTCCCGACGGTAGGTGTAGATCAGCTCGTGGACCTCATCGAGAATGAGGACTTGGTTGGGCGAGAGGGAGTTCTTGATGCGGTCAATCTTCTCCTTCGTATTCCCTTTCTGGCTGACGCCGACGCGCAGCGCGATCGCATCGACCATGCCGCCGAGGCCGGAGGCCGCGGGGATGCGGACGTAGGGCGAGCGACCGTGGTTGTTTTCCACGGAGTAGTGGTTGAGTCCCCAGGTCTTGCCGACATGCGAGGCACCGTAGAGAAAAACGGGGGTGTGGGATTCCCGGGCAAGATCGCAGGCTTGCCAGATGCGCTTAACGGTGGGCGTGACGACGAAGTCAGCGTCGGCCTGCAAGTGGCGTAGTTTCTCTTCCCGCCGGAAGCCGAGGCAGGCTTGGTAGAGCTTGTCGGTGATATCGTAGCGTTGGCCGGACTTGGGATCGACGTGTCGCCCGGTGAAGATCTTGTAGAGGGTGTTCGGTGCGTAGTCGACGCGGGTGGCGAACTCGGGGAAGTAGATCCCCCGGTCGAGGCACCATTGGAAGCACCACAGGAGAACCTCCTTCCGCTCGGGAGTGCAGTGGCGGAGTCCTTGTTGGACGTGATCGGCCGAGAAGTTCCAGGAAGCGCGGGCATTAGCACCCTGGATTTCGAGGGCGCGATCGACGTCGTCGCGTCCGGCTTCGGTGCCGCCGGGCTGGCTGAGGTTGCCGGCGTCGAGTTCGTCGCGGTTTTCATCTTCGGGCGGGGTGTTGTCGTTGGCGATGGTCATGGGCGTGAGGAAAATCAGAGATCGGGATTGAGGAGCTGGGAGGGATCGAAGGGGCTGCTTGAAGCGGGCGTGCAGTGGTCCTGCAGGTCGTTTGCATCGTCGTTTCCGGAGACCAGCAGGGCCGAGGGGTCGAGGCCGTCGAGGGAGGCAGCGGCGGCGTTGACCTTGCGGGTGCGGGCGGCCTGCTTGGCGGACTCGCTGCGGTTCTCGGCTTCGGTGCGGCCGGTCTGGATCACGGAATCATTGTGACGGCGCATCGCCTGACGTTCCTCGACGATGGTCGCGGAGCGGTGGCGGAATTCGGCATCGGCATCGGCCTTGGCGACGGAGCGCATTTCGAGGCCGGCGACGGCGCTCTCGACATCCATGGGAATCCCCGGCGCGGGGCGATGAAGGGTGCCGAGAAAGGCCCCGTCCTCGGTGCAGACGTAGAGTCGATCGATGTCGAAGGGGTTGAGGTAGCAAAGGACCTTCTTGCCCTCCGGGATGCGTTCGACGTTGCCGGCGCGGTTGGTGAACCAGGCGGGAAATTGAAGCGGTCGATCCGAGGATCCATGAAGGGGATCGGCGATCTTGAGCGTGCGGCTCTCGACCGGGCGGAGCTGTGCCCATTCGCGTGGGATAAGGAGGGGAACGGCGCTCTCGGGCAGGCGGCGGATGGCGGGGTCCTGCTGGTAGGCACGGGCGGCTTGCTCCGGTGAGAGTAGTACTTCGCGGATGCAGCGGGGATCGGAGTCCATGACGGCCAGAGCGTGCTGCTGGACAGGCGCGGGTAGCTGGTCGAGATCGGCGCGGTTGAACCACTGCTCGGAGGACGGATCCCAGCGCCAGATCAGGCGGGTGTGGCCGCAGGCTTTCCAACCTTCCAAGGCATGCTGAGTGCGGGCGTTGATGGCGCGATAGAGGGCGCGGTAAAGCCCGGCGCTCTCACTGAAGGAGAGCATGGCGTGGCGGAGCTGGTTGGCGTGAAAGGGATCGAGCTTAGCAGCCGCGGTGAGGAGCTGTTCTTCATACTTCTCGATGCCGTGGAGTTCTTCCGGTGCCTCCGAGTAGTTCCGGCCGACCTGGCCGATAAGGCGTTGATCATAGGTGCGGACGAGGTGGAAGAGGCTTTCCAACGGGGCCTTGGCCCGGAAGTTACCACTCGACTGGGGCTTGAAGAGCATGCCGGAAATGCTGGCCTCGTTGAAGCGCCCGGACCGGGCGACGATCACCTTGCCACCGGTCAAGGCGGCGATGGCCTCGGCGTAGGAGTGGTGGCCGCTGAAGGTGGTCAGTTCCTGATTGCTCCAGGCGTTCGCGGTCTTGTGCTCGAAGACCTGCGTGGTGCCCACGTCGTCGGTGCGGTAGCCGGCCTCCATGAGCTGGCGGATCGCGAACCAGGTGAACTCACGAGAGGTGAGGGTCTTTTTCCGTCCCTCCTCGTCGTCGGTGAAGAGCAGGCGGAGATGGTAATCGAGAAACGCACCGGTGAGGTAGTCGAGGCAGTTGAAGCCGACAGGCCGGGCGGACTTGCTGAGGCCGGCGGCCCAGACTTTGCGGTCGTAGTCCTGGTCATCGAAAAAGACGACCTGAAGGAACTTGCAGCCGACGCGGGTGGACTGGACGGAGGGTAGAAGCGAAGAGGCGTGCTTCTGGCCGCGCTTGCCGAGGGCCTTGCCGAGGGAGTCGGCGGCGTGGCGGCGGAGGTTATCGGGTGACCAGCCGTAGGGATAGCCGGTGGCGGGATCAGCGGGCGGCGGGCAATCGTAGCCAGGGATCTGGTACTGGGGATCGCCCGTGGTGCGCCAGAGGTTCCAGCGGTCGACGAAGAAGCGGTGGATCTCCGTGCCTGCGTCCTTGGAGCGCTGGTGACGGATGGACTCGGTGGCGATGGCCTCGCGGAAGCGCCTGGGCAGGCCGCGGCCGGTGAGGCCGGCGGCACGGGTATCGAGGAGACCCTTCCAGCCTTTGCTACGGAAGGCGGCGTAGTAGCGATTCACGGAGCCCGGGTTGACGCCGAGGGCGTGGGCAGCAGACTTGACGATGTGGGCTTTGGTGCCGTGGCCGGCCTTCATGAGTCGCTCGATCCATGGCAGCTTGCGGAGGATATCGGCCTGGGCGGTCTCCGGGATCGCGGCGAAGGCTTCGAAGTCGTCGATGAGACGGAGGGTGCCGAGGGATGAGTCTGCGAGGTGCATGAGAGTGCCGAGTGAGCAGCGATCAGTGATCAGTGGGAATGGAGAGGCCGAGGGCGCGGCCTTTGTCGGTGAGCTGGAGGCGGGCGTCGGCGGGATCGCCGGATTCGGCGGGGAGGATGTCGATGAGTCCCTCGGCGGCGAGGTGGTGGATGGCGTCGGCGATGGACTCAGGGGGCTCCCGCGGGGGCGCGGGGGCGCGGAGGGGTTCGCCCATTTCGTAAACGGGGATGCTGGGGACGTGGCGGGTGTTCCAGGCGGCGATGGCTTCGGCGCGGGTATCGCCGTAGGCAATGGCGGTGGATGGGCAGAGACCTCCCGGGCAGGAGATGATGACGTGAGCAGGCCCGCATTCGTCCTCGTCGAACTCTTCGACTTCAGGATCTTGGCCGCAGAATGGGCATGGGAGGAGTGAGGTGGAGTTCATGGCTGGTTTCAATTGGCGATGGGCATGGGGACGAGGCCGGTGATGGGGTCGCCGTTCTCGGCGCGGGCGCGGAGCCGGAGGTAGAGGGCGCGGTCTTCGGGATTCGCGGCGATGCGTCTGCTGACGGCGCGACAGGCGTGCATCACCGTCCCGTGATCCCGACCCCCGAAGTGGTGGCCGATGGCGGAATACGGGAGATGTAGTAGTTCCCGGCAAAGCTGCATCGCAATCTGCCGGTGCCATGCGAGCGGCTGAGGACGCTGGGGGCCGATGAACTGCTGAACCGTGTGGCCGGTGGCGACGGCGACGCTGGTAAGGATGGCTTGCGCCGAAAGATCGGTCTGCGGCGTGAACAGGTGGGAGATGTTCTTCATGGCTTGCGATGGGTTGGCGTTCTGGGGGGCGGGAGTTACGGGGTGGATCGTAGGACGCGGGGTGTCGCGGGCTGCCGGGGTTCACAGGCGAGACGCCTGTGCTCCTTTAGGCCTCAATGGCGGGTTGGAGCTTCTTGGCCTTGGCAGAGCGAACGTCCTCCAGCGCGTCCTCCAGCTCCCGTTCGAGGGTGGTGAGGCTCAACTCATCCTCGGTGGAAGAAATGGGCGGGAGGGTATGCAGCAGCGCCTGATAGTCCCGGTTGACGTGGCGCTGGCTGAGTGCCTGGTGCCATTGATCGAAAAAGATGAAGGCCAGTTGGCCGGCTTTCTCGTCTTCGGTGGTCTCCTTCTTCTTCTCGACTTTCCCGCCCTTGGTGGGGACGTGGACTTTGACGAGCCGAAGCTCTTCGAGGAGGGCCTTTTGGGTGTCGCCATCGGCAGCGGTGGCGATGGCCTTCTCGACGGCTTTGCGGTCCTTCGTCGAGAGAGTTTCCGGGGGCTTGCAGAGGGTCTGCAAGAGAGATGGGAGATCGTGGATCGTAGATGGTAGATCCGAAGACTCGGCGTTGTCGGAGGCGACCTGGACGCCGTGGAGGAGCTTCTTGCTGAGCTTGGCCTGGAAGCCTTCGTAAACGCGGATGAAGCGGTCGGCGGTCTCGCGAGAAACGTCGAGTTCGGAGGCGACCCACTCGGGCCACGATTTAAAGTGGTCACCGTGACCACTTTCCGGCCGGCGACCGGATCCGGTGAAGCCAAGCTTCTGCTTGATGTCGGAAAGCTCCCAGCCGAGGCAGATTTGGGCGGCAAGAAATCGGCGGCCGGTTTCGCGGACCGCGGTGAGGTAAAGGCGAGCGGAGTCCCAGCTTATGGTCGATTGGAGATTGGCGGATGCCGATTGGTTGGCAGTGCCTTTGCAACGGTGGGCTTTGAGGCCGCGGGCGGTGAAGTTCGAGGTGCCGCAGCCGGAGCAGGTGAGAAGGGTTTCAGACATAGGACGAATGGGACGTATTAGTGGAAGTCGCCGAAGAAGGGGTTGGGGGCGGCGTGTTCGAGTTCGCGGGCGACGGGTTCTTGATGCTTGGTCGGGCCGAAGCGCGATTGAAGGTCGCGGCGGAGGCCCTCGGGCATGGGCGGGCAATCCGGGTCTGACGGAAGTTTGAGAGCCCGGGCGATGGCTTCGTGCTCTTCGATGGAGCGACGGCGGCCCTCAAGGATGCCGCGGCGAAATGCCGAGCGGCAGCGGGCGGAGAGACAGGCGGCACATCCAAGGCCGAAGCCGACGGCGGTGCCGATGAGCGGGATGAGGAGGTCGAGGTTCATAACGAGAAGAGGGGGCGAGTTTTCAGTGTTCAGTTTTCAGGGCAGTAGGTCTGGAGGCCGGCGCTCCAGTTTCAGCGAGACATGCGGAGGCCGAGTTTGGAGGCCTTGCGGTTGAGGCGACGGCGTGCGGCGGCGTAGCGCTGCTGTTGGAGGGCATCGGCGAGGAGGTCGGCTGCGGTGTTCCAAGCGAGTTCGGCCCCGAGGTTGTCGGAGCGGTTGCCGGCGCGGAGGCGGAACTCGTGGATGAGTTCGGCGACGGGATCGGTTTGCTTGGACATGGTTCAGAGGGGGCGGGTGGAGAGGTGGAACTGGCCGCCGATCTGGTATTCACCTGGCTCAAGGCGGCGGAGGGCAGAGATGCCGAACAGGCGGAAGCGGCGCTCGGTGCGGAGGATGGTCGCGGCTTCCTGGCGGGTAATGGCGGTGCGGAAGCCGAAGAGGCGACCGAAGGCAGGGCTGGTTTTCATGGGTCCAGTGGGAGGCGGCGGATGGTTTTGGGGTCGATGCCAAGGGCTCCGGCACTGCGCTTGGCCGCGGTGATGGCGTGGCGCTGGCGGGTGAGGATGGCGGCCTCCGAGCAGCCACAGAGATCGGCCAAGTCGGCCAGGCTCCATCCCCCGGGCGGGGTGAGTTTGGCGGCACTGAGAGTGGCCAGGGTGGCGTCGATGCGGAGCGTGGCCGGCATATCAGCGAGCGGGTGGTCGGACGGCTTGGGCATGATCGGAGTGCCAAGTGAGCAGTGATCGGTGATCAGCGGTTGAAGTCGCCCCGGTCCTGGGCCTCGGCGTGGCGGCGGAGATAGGCCGGGAGAGCCGGGCTTTCGGTGTTTCGGTGGTCGGTGTTTCGGCGGAGGCGGCGGAAGAGGCGGAGGAGGAGATTGGAGAGGATCATGGTCATGGTGGTGAGATGTGCCCCGCGTCGGAGGTGGGGGGAGCTGCCGACGCGGGGCGGTCCGGGGGAGAGCTGTTCAGGCGGGCGAAGGGTTCTCGGGGAGCTTGCGGATGAGGCCGATAAGACGGCGGGACTGGCGGTGGCCGTTGAGGACGAGAGAAAGGTGAGCGCGCGTCACACCGAAGCGGGTGGCCGCCGCCGACTGGGTCCACCCGGTGCGCCGCATGTGGAGACGCGCCTCACGTATTTCAGGAGGTAGCTTTTTGGTGGTGGGGCTCATTTGTTTCAGGTAACAGGGGGTTGCGCGTTACAACGCGAGAAATACAACCACGCGAATACTCTGCAAGCAGAAAATACAACCGCCGCGATATTTTCGCAGCAATTGCGGGCGCTAATGCTCTCGAGGAATATTACCCAAGTCGAGATTGCGAGAGGCGCTGGGGTGACTCAAGCTGCCGTCTCGAAGTGGCTAAAAGGGACCGTGCCAAAGGGAGATCAGCTCTGGGCCTTATCAAAGTCGCTCTCTCTTCCGATGGAGGCACTCTTTTCTGGCGCTGAACTCCCCGCGCAGGCTGAAGCAACATCAGTCCCTTCGGAATATAACCCCGGAAAACATTCAAGGCAGATTCCCGTGATCGGTTGGGCGCATGCGGGCGAAGCGGTAGCTTATGAAGAACTACCCGGGGACTGGCAGAATCGGATCCCCACGGAGTGCCGAGATCCGAAGGCGTTTGCGGTTTCACTGGAAGGCGACTCGATGGCCCCTGAATTTCGCGATGGCCAGCTGCTCGTCTTGATGCCTTCCGAGGAGGCCTACTCCGGCTGCTTCGTCGTTTGCCGCTTCAAGGATGACGGAGTGCTATTCCGCCGGATCGAATTCGCCGGGGAGGAAATCGTCCTCCATCCTCTCAACCCCCGCTACGACTCGCGGAGCTACCCGCGTGAAGCCTTTGCCTGGATCTACCCGGTGTGGGGATCCTGGGCACAACTCTGGAAGCGATGAGTATGGAAGAACCTAGAGGCAGGGCTACCTATTTGAGAGGTGACCATGTCTACGAAGTAGCTCGCCGTTTTTGGTTGGGCCGCTCCAGTAAGGAGGAACAGCAATTTGCCTCCGTCCTTTTGTCTACGATGGCGGTAGAGTCCTTCGTGAACGATTTGGTCATGTCACTTTGGCACGCTGCCGATGGGACACATGACCGCCAATTGCTGAGCCGATTTGAAATCTTAAGCGAACTAGATTCACGGCATTTGAGTTTGCTGGCCAGAATCAAGGTGATTCACCTCCTTTTCGGTCAGAGCTACGATGAGGAGTGCGATGACCACGTTCGCCTGAAGCTCCTCTTTGATATCCGAAATCAACTCGCCCATTTACGCCCTCATTCTATCGAAAGCGGTGGCGAGAAGCCGAGAATTCTCACGAAAACTAAGGGGCTTCTGACAGATTTAAAAAGGGAAGGGCTAGTTGAAAAAGATCTAATGCAAGACCCAATCCTTGACTGGTACGATGTGATTCAGAAGGAGAGGTGCGCGAGGTGGGCTTTCTTGGTAGCAACGACCGCCATTCGTTCGATGTGCAATGTGCTTCCCGATGGGGCTTTAGCAACGTACTTCAAGGAGACCTACCTTCTACGTGCGGTGCCGCCGGGAATCGATCTCTTCGAAGGACTGGAAAACGAATGAAAGTTCCTCATCAGATCGTCGCGCTCATCCCTCTCGTAACCTTTTCGGCTGCAATCGGGGCGGAGCACCCGGAGCGTTGGTACCAGGAGAAGGCTGCGGAGAAGCTCGGCGGCAAAATGGAGGTGCGGGTTCCCGACGGGCGGGTGGACATCGTGACCGACGAGTATGCGATCGAGGTGGAGTTCGCTTCGAAATGGAAGAACGCGATCGGCCAGGCGCTTTGGTACGCGATGCAGACGAACAAGAAGGCCGGGATCGTGGTGATCATCAAGAACGCCAAGGACGCCGGCGACGCGATCCGGTTGGAGAGCGTCATTGAACACAACCGGCTGCCGATCCGGGTTTGGCGGTGGGGGGAGGACATTTGATTGCGAGCCAATGTGCGCACCGAAAATCCAAAAAACCCGTTTTCATGGCCGAATAGAAAAGGCATTTTCTGGAAGCGGGTTCGAAGCCTACCAAGGAAACAGTGCTGTCTATCTCAAGCGTGGCCCCGGTGAGATCAGGAGATGGCGCCTAAGATTGGCACCTTCTGGAGTTTATCGTTTGGAAATCATTGGAAGCTGCGCTCTCAACAGGGTTGTAACGCGCCTCGTGAAGGCATGGAGTCTAGATCCTCGGCTGATGCCTCAGAGCTGCCACGATCAGCTCGAACTTCATTTCGTTGCTGAAGAATGCGACGAGGTCATCAAGGGGGTGGTGAGGCTTGAAGCCGAGTTTACCTCGACCCGGCGATGGTCGATCAGGCACTTCGATTTGAGAATTCTGCCGGTGGGTGAAAATTGTTGGTACACTCACAAGGCTTTGGCGGCCGTGGGGAACTCGGTATTGAATGAAGCAGATTAGGCCGCGGTTTGGGCTGGACCGCTGAGCCGGAAATCGATTCTGATAGACCAACCCAAAGCCAGCCATGAAAATCCGATACAGCCAATGGACGCGTGACAGGCAAATCGCGGTCAACAGCCTCCGCTTTGATCCGCAAAATCCACGCCTCGAGGGCGTTGGAAAGGGCGAGAAGTCGGTGATCCAAGCGCTGGCGGAACTTGAGGACATTTCGGATCTGCTCAAGCGGATCACCAAGTATGGGCTCGCCCCGATTGAGCGCTTGGTGGTCATCTACGAGGAGGAAAAGCCTATTGTTATCGAAGGAAACCGGCGGCTCGCGGTTTACAAGATGTTGCTCGATCCGGAGAAAGCACCAAGATCACTGGCGTCCGCAGTGAAGAAGGCCCGCAACGAACTGGGACCGTCAGAGATCCCGCGCAAAGTCGGCTGCGACATCCCCCAGGATGTTGCGGAGGCGAAGGTGTACGCCTACATGAAGCACGCCGACGATAAACACTTCAGACCTTGGGCGAAGATCCAACAGGCAGTGGTGGATTGCGGCATCGCTGATGAAATGGAGCGGGGCGAACCAGTGGCGGTTCCCCTCACTGACGCGACAATCCGTGACGCCAGGGCGATGGTGGAGTTTTTCAGGTTGGCTGGGATTCTTTCCCGTGATGGGAAGAGCGGGATCAAGGCGAAGACGTTGCGGAACTTTCCTTATGACGCAGTGAAGCGTACCTTCCTTGCGAAAGACATCGGTCCGCTAATCGGGTTGAAGGCGACAAAGTCGGGACTAGAGGTCAAAGGCGACGCGTCTGAATTCACGGAGTTTTTCCGCGTGACTCTTTCCAAAATGGCGGAGGGCCGGGCCACGCGGGTGTTCAACACCACCGAGCAGGCTGCGGAGTGGGTGGCCGAGACCGGTTACAAGCCGAAGGGCAAGAAGACCGAGTCGCTTGCCAAACATATCGAGTCCCTGGACGCCCACGAGGACGAGGAAGACGATAGCTCAACGAAAGGACGACTCGGAAGGAAGAAGACGACCAAGGTGGCGCGGCGATTGGCCAAGGTGTTCCGCATCCAGTTGAAGCCCGAGTATCAGGCTCCGAAGCTGGAGGACCTCTTGGGTGAAGTGGAGAAGCTTAACGTGGAGAGGCAGCAGAATTTGTCCGCCGTAGGGCTGCGTTGTGTCCTTGAGCTTGCGGTGGATGGTGCCTTGGAGGAACGAGGCTTGATGACGGTCTACACCGCTTCACTCAAAGGCGGCAGGGACTTGCTCAGCACGAGAATCCAGTGGTTGCGGGACAAGAGCGGAATCACCTTCGACAGGGATTGCAGCCGGGCGCTCAACGCTCTGATGGACTCGAATATGAAAGTGGCTGCATTGGATTCACTCAATGCCTGGGTCCATAGCAAGTGGGCTCCGGCGACCGGGGGGGACGTCCAAAGGAGGGCGATGGAACTCACTCCTTTGCTGCAACTGCTCCTGAGCAAAGGCTGAGCCCTCCTGCTAAACTGACGGCATGACTACATTGAGCCCACTCCGATATCCGGGAGGAAAAGCATCGTTCACCGATTTTTTCGGGCGGTTGCTGGAAGTGAACGGGTTGGAAGGCGGGCTCTATGCCGAGCCGTTCGCCGGAGGTGCCGGGGCTGCTGCAGGGCTGCTGGTGGCCGGGTATGTCGACCGGATCGCAATCAATGATGCGGACCGCCGGGTCTACGCCTTCTGGAAGTCCGCCTTGCGGAACACCACCCGATTCATTCGCCGAGTTGAGGCAACTCCTCTGACGATCGAGGAATGGGAGCGGCAGCGGGCGATCTACCTTCGGCCCGAAGGAAAATCCGATCTGGCGGTCGGGTTCGCCTCCTTCTTTTTGAATCGGGCCAACCGGTCCGGCATCATGGTCAACGGGGGGCCGATCGGAGGCAAAGCCCAGACCGGAAAGTGGAAGTTGGACGCGCGTTTCAACAAGCTTGATCTGATCGCAAGAATTGAACGACTGGCGGACTACGGAGACCGGATTCTCCTTTCGTGCGAAGACGCCGCCGATTTTCTGCAAAGGATTCCCGCCATGGCCGGGACGGATCCGGCCTTGGTTTATCTCGATCCCCCGTACTTTGAAAAAGGAGGACGTCTCTACATGAACGCATTCACCCCTGGGGACCACGAGCGGCTCGGGGCCTTGATGGAGAATGTAGATTTGCATTGGGTGATGACCTATGACGATTGCCCGGAGATCCGGAGAATATACCAGTGGGCGAACTGTCGGTCCTTCAGTCTGAAATACAGTGCTTATAAAGTCAGGTCCGGCGGCGAGGTTCTAATCTGGCCGGATTCGATCCGAATCCCCAAGCTTGGGGGATCGGCGAAAATCCGGCGCTGAGTCCCCGTGCTATGCTGCGTTCGTGAGCGCGCACTGGCAGCCGATGTTGTTCGAGGCGGAGGTCGTAAAGGCCGGGCCGGGGGAGGCCGTGGTGCGGGCCGGGAGGCCGCTGCTGGAGGGTGACGTGGATCGTGTGCGGGTGATCCTCGGCGGAAAGGATGTGATCAGCCGGTCGATGGTGCACCGGCTTCGGCGTGAGGGAAAGATCCGGGGGTGGCAACCGCGCGGCGGGGGTAAGCGTCGCGATGGGCGGGCGAGCAATGCGAAGTGGATTTTCGATCTCGGCACGGTTTACGCGCACCGGGAGAAGAGAAGAGCTGAAGGGGAGCGATAACTTCAGGACAGAAAGGTCTTCCACCCCAGCCAGCAGACGCCACTGAAGAGGGCGGCGATAGGAACACAGCAGCCGAGAGAGCTTCGTCTTTTCGTGGCCGGCAATCCGAATGCCTTCCTCACCTCCCGTTTGAGCTTCTGCTTCCGACCCGACCTTGTCAGCGGGACGCCAATCTGGCGCGAGATTTTGCTTTTGGCTGATGAGATTCCAAGGACCCGGTTCAACGAGGGTTTCCGTCTTCTGCCCATGATCCGGGAGACTGCTTGCTTCCGAAGGCGGAGGCAAGCTCCCTGCATTTCATCCGCGAAATCATTTCGACCGATGGTTCCCAGGTCGCCAACTCGGCGGATTGAGGGATGGCCGCCAGCGTTCCAGCGTCGAGCTGGTCGAAGACTTCTCCGAGAAGCTCAAGACCGAGAGGCGCAAGGTCGCGGCGCCACAGGGTGGCGGCGTCATCGTCGGGGCGGATGAACACGTGACGTTGGGCGGCGATGGGGCCGCCGTCGGCGACGTCGTCCATCCAGTATACCGTACCACCCGTCACGCGTTCGCGCATGCGGATGGCCCATTCGATGGCGCTGCGGCCGCGGTGGAGGGGGAGAAGGCTGGGGTGGTAACCGAGGGCGCCGAGGCGGGCTGTCGATCGTAGACGCTCGCCAATGAAGTCGTGGCAATGGGCGCAGACGATGAGGTCGAGATCAGGGGCGACCGCGCGGGCGGCGGCCGCGGTGAAGGAGCCGGAGGGGATGACCGGGATGCCACGGTTCTGGGCGAACTCAGCGAGGCGGTCCGGGCGGTCCCCACCGACCGGACAGGAGACACCGACGATTTGCCAACCGGGACGGCGGGCGATCATTTCGGCGACTTCGTGGGCGAAGTGCTTCTGGCCGGCGACGATGACGTTCATAGTGCTTCGGTGCCGATGTATTTGAAGCCGTGGACTGCGCGGAGGTGGCCGCCGAAGCCGGATTGGATCGCGGATCCGCTCTTGGCCATCGAAGCGTAGGACTTGGACTTGTCGTCACCGAACAGGCCGGCAGAGATGTGGAGCCAAGCGGGGCGCTTTCGCAGGGCGGCGACGAGGCCTGGGTGACTGGTGTGGAAGTTGGTGAAGCACGGGCGGCCCCACTTGTTCTTCCCATGGAGCATGGCGCGGCAGCATTCCTCCAGGAAGGCGAGGCCGACGCCGGCCCCCTGCCACTCCGGCATGACGACGAGGCGGCAGGCGCGGATGAAGGGACCGAGATTGAACTGCGGAGAGAACGCGAGATGCGCGACAGGTTCCTGCCCGACAAAGCCGGCGTAGTGTTGAGCCGCGACCATGTTCGGAAGCTTCAGGTAGTGATGCGGCTCAAAATGCCGCCATAGGGCTCCTGGCACACGGCGGATTTCGAGATCGATCGAGGGACGGCGGGAGCGTCGCCGAAGACAGTCCCCGCTGAATTGCCCTGTCGCGGTGTCCAGGATCCAGTCGGGGCATAGCCACTCGGCAACGTCGTAGTGGCAGGTGAGGAGGACCACGCGGCGACCAGTGCGACGCCATGCCTTGGCGAATGCGGCCGCTCCGATGCGGGCAATCTGACGATCGACCACCGAGGTGAACTCATCGATCACGACGGGCTCGTCATGGTCCGGCGGATCGGCGACCAGGCGGGCGAGGTTGGCGCGGAACTGTTCACCGTTCGAGAGGACGCGGTAGGGCCGGAGCCAGGTGGGAACAGACCCGAGGCCGACGGCTGTCAGGGCTGCGGTGACCTGGTCGAAATCCGCACCGGGTGCGATCGTATCGATCAACGGCGCATCGTGGGGCCAATCGGGCGTAAAGAGTTCGCCGAGGTGGCGGCCGAGGGAGGACTTGCCGGAGCCGGAGGGTCCGACGACGAGGCCGATGGACCAATCGCTGCCGTCGATGGGTAGCTCGAAGTTGGCGGTGAAGCGGTGGCCGTCCTCGCAGTTGAAGAGGCTTTTCACACGTTGTGCACGGTAGCTGCAGAAGTCCCGTGAGGAGTGGTTGAGGGTGACCTTCATCAGGAAACGACGACTCGGATGTTGCGCTTGGGGTGCTGTTTGGTGAGGCGCTTGAAGAGACGTTCCTGGTCGGGCTCGTCGTCGCAGAGGATTGTCAGGGCAAACTGCTTCTTGTATCTGAAGCGGGAAGCCCGCGATCGCTGGCGGTTGCGGTCCTCCTCGGTGAGAGGATTTGGTTTGGAAGGGTGAGACATGCGCCCGTGGTAGGCTGGAGCGGGATCGCCAGCCAGCAGGACGGGGCGAAAGGTGCGGCAGATGCGGCAGGTGTGATCAAGCTACTAGGGATCCCGTGGCAAGGTGTGGACCTCAGCGCGAGATGCGCCATCCGACGACACCGACACTGCCATGAAATCCTTCCTCCAATCCCAGTTCCGCCACGTGCTGACGTTTGTGCCTGGCCTCACAGGTTTCCTCGTCGCCCTGCCCTTCATGAAGCCGGAAGACGGCGCTGAGGTGAATGGCCTCCTCATGAAGATCTTCGCGGCGCTGATCGGGCTCTTGGTGCTCATGATCACCCGGGCGGTGATGTGGTCCGTCGAGAAGTGGGCCCCGGGACTCGCGCCCTTGCTGAAGGGTAATCTTTCCCAAGAGGAGAAACAGGACGGCGCGAATGCCGGCAGTTCCGGGGGGAATCTGTCGGTGCTGTTCCTGGCGGCGGCGGCAGGGCTTTCCATGGCTGGTTTGACCCTGCTGCCGTCGTGCTCCGTCGCGGCCTCGGCTCTCACCGGTGCTCCGATCCCCGCGGAGTCGGTGCAACGGGCCGGCGATCCGGATGCGCATCCGATCCTGATCGTGGCGGATGACCTGGCGCGGGCGGAACGGGAAGCGGAGCAAGCGACGGAGAACGATGAGCCCGCACCAGTGAACGGCCTCTACGACGCCGGGAGGGCCGCGGCGATGGCGCGCGAGGTTTTTACCGACTCTGGCAAGTAGCCCTGCGGGAAACTCTGAAACGCTGAAAAGCTGAAAAGCTGAAAGGCTGAAATTTTAGGAGGGAGACGAGGCACGTGGAAGACCGCGATACGGACCCAATCCGGCTGCCCTGACTCTCCTTCCTTCACCCGTACTCCATACCGCGAAACCGGGGCCTCGGCGCTGCTCCGGGACGACAGAGACGCGATCCCCGCTGAGCCGAGCAGCGGGCCGCGACCACCCAAAGAGCCAGGCGCTCATTGCACCTCCAAGCCCCGGTCAGGATCTCCGCCTGGCTGCCTGACCGGGCACCACTCTCCAAAAGCTGAAAGGCTGAAATCTGAAACGCTGAAATGAAGAAGCCGCTTATCTGTCTCGATCCAGGGCACGGGGGAAAAGATCCCGGTGCTGTCGGCCCAACGGGCCTGCGCGAAAAGGACGTGGTCCTATCGGTGGCGCTGCTCACCCAGGCGGCGCTTATCACGGGCGGTGGCGTCGACGTGATGCTGACGCGGAAGGACGATGTCTTCATCGAACTCAGCGAACGCGCGGCGATCGCGAACCGTGCCGAGGCGACGCTGTTCCTGTCCATCCACTGCAACTCCGCTGAAAAGCCGGCGATGGGGATTGAAACGTGGATCGCCAAACGGACCGCGGTTTCCTTCCCCTTGGCTGAGGAGCTGCAGGAGGCGACGACGGCGGAGTTTCCGTCGCACACGGACCGGGGAATCAAGCGAGCCAACTTCGCGGTCCTCAGGCTAACCGAGATGGCGGCCGCCCTCGTGGAGCTGGAGTTCATTCACGTCATTTGCGGTGAGGACCATCTCCGCGACCCGAAGGTGCAGGCCCGCTGCGCCGCTGCCCTGGCTGCCGGCATCCGTGACTTCCTCGGCATGCCGGCTTCGATCGAGCGCCCGGGCAAGGAAGCCGATCCGGAGGAGCCTCAATCATGCCCCGCCCTGGTGATGGCCGACCGCATCCGTGGCGTGGCCGATCAGCTTCTGCAAATCGCCCACCTGGCCGACGCATGAGAGAGAGCCCGGAAATCGATTCTAAGAGGGGGGCGGCTGTGAGCCCCAACGTTGGGCGTGGCGTTCCGGGTGGGCGTTGCATGACCCGTTGCATGCGTTGCATGGCCCCATTTCGGATCGTCACCACCAACCGGGAGGGACACCCGGCATGAAGGGCGGCCAAGCGATCTTCTCCGAGGTGTGCTGTGCGGCCAATCCGGCCGCGGCGGTCGCCGAGCTGAGCGACGCGGAATTGGAACAACTCGACGGTGCGCTGACAAGTCTGCCGGACACGGGTGTGCCGGGCGTGATCAAGGCCCAAGTGACCGCCGACCAGGCGCGGCGCTGGCGGGTGGACCGCCAGGCGGAACTCGAACGGGGAGGTGGGGAGTGATCTGGCTGTGGATGTACGCCCCGGTGATGGCGCAGGTGGAGGGAGCCTCCCACTATACTTCCGAGGAACTCGGCAAGTGGGTGCTGATCGCGATCGCGGTTCTGGGCGGTCTCAAGATGCTCAAGGACATGGCGGTGAAGAAGCCGCCGGTGAAGCTCGACGATCCGGTGCTGGTGCAGTTGCAGGAGGAGTTTGCGCGGCGCTCCGAGCTGGAGCGACTCGACGGCGACCTCCGGCACCTGCGGTCGGAGCTGAAGGGCGACTTCAAGGAGATCAAGGAGATGATCCGCGGCGCGGTCGACAAGGTCGATGAGTACGCCGAGCGGTCCTACCGGGCGCGGAAGGAGATCCATCGGGAGGTCAACGGACAAGGCCAGCGGCTGAGCAGCGCCGAGCGCGGGCTGGCCGAGCAGAAGGAACGGATCAACGGCATCAGCGACCTGGTGCGCGAGAACGCGGCGCGGTGTGTCGCGGCGAAAGAGTCATGAGTGGAGAACCGACCATTTCAGAAGCGAAGGGAAAGCGTCTGGTGCGCGAGGTCATCGCCCTGGCGCGCGGGTATGGCATTTCCGAGAAGGCGATCACCGACAAGGTCAACGAGTTGGCGCGGCCGGACCGGGCGAAGATCGCGACGGTGCGCGAGTGGATCGAATGGAACCAGCACCGCGGGTTCATCACCTACCGCTACAACGAGGACCTCGAGGAGGACCTGTGGTTCCTGACCGAGCGGGGCCAGGCGAAGCGAAACGAGACGCTGAAGTGAATGGCCGGGAAGTCCAGAATCGACGCGAAGCTCAAGCGCGCCCCACGGGACCAACAGCTGGAGCTGTGGCGTCTGCGCAATCCGCTGGATCCGGAGACGAAGCCGCTGTCGCTCGAGGAGCTGCAGTTGGAGGTCCCGCGCATCTGCGGCTTCACCGCCTCGGTCAATACGCTGTGGCGCTGGGAGCAGTGGTTTGCCTTGGAGCTGGAATGGGAGGAAGCGATCGAGGAGGCGGATCAGCTGGTGGAACGGTTGATCAAGGACCCGGCCGTGGATCCGGCCAAGGCGAAGCGGGCCGCCCAGCTCCTCTTCACTCACCGGGCGATGAAGCAGGACGATGGAGACCTGTTCGTGAAGCTCTCGACCCTGGACTTGAAACGCGAGGCCCAGGAGACGGCGCAGGGCCGGTTGGATCTGGACCGCGAGCGCTTCGAGGAGATGAAGCGCGAGGTGGAGAAGAAGGAGGCCGCGAAGAAATCGCTGGAAGAGCGGAAGGCCGCGGGCGGCCTGAGCGACGAGGCGCTGGAACTCATCGAACGAACCCTGGGAATGCTCTGATGGCGAAGCGGCGTCCAGACCATGCGAAGCACTTCCGGGGCAAGGCCCGGAACATCCCGGAGCGGGAGACGTTCATGCTGCCCTATCAGGCGCGCTGGATCGAGGACCGGAGCTTGATGAAGCTGATGGAGAAGAGCCGCCGGGTCGGCATCTCCTACGGCACCGCCTATGACCTGGTGCGCCAACACAGCCGGGCAGCGAACCGCAACGACTCGTGGGTGAGCAGCCGTGACGATGCGTCCGCGAAGCTGTTCCTGATGGACTGCAAGACCTTTGCAAAGTCCCTGAAGATCGCGGCGGCCGACTTGGGAGAACGGGTGCTGGATGACGCCGGGAACTCGGCCTACGTGCTGCGCTTCGCCAACACGACGGACATCAACTCGGTGTCGAGCAACCCGGATGCTTTCGCCGGCAAGGGCGGCAACGTGACCCTCGACGAGTTCGCCCTGCGGAATGATCCGCGAATGGTCTATTCGATCAGCTCGCCCTCGATCGACTGGGGCGGCCGACTGGCGATTATCTCCACCCATCGCGGGAGCGGCAATTTCTTCAACATCCTCATCCGCGAAATCCACGAGAAGGGAAACCCAAAGGGCTTCTCGCTCCACCGGGTCACGCTGCAGGACGCGCTCGACCAGTTCTTCCTCTGGAAACTCCAGACGAAGTTGCCGGAAGGCGACCCACGCCTTGAGATGGATGAGGCCGAGTATTTCGACTACCAGCGGAGCCGCGCGGCTACCGAGGAGATCTTCGCCCAGGAGTACATGTGTGTGCCGGCCGACGATGCCTCAGCGTTCATCGAGTTCGCGTTGATCGACGCCTGCAAGTATCCGGCCGGCGAGCGTTGGGAGTTTTCCCTGGAGGACATGACCGCGGGCACGAACCCGCTGTATGCCGGGGTGGACGTGGGGCGGAAGCGGGACCTCACTTCCATGACCGTGATCGAGAAGATCGCGGGGCAGTATTTCACGCGGAAGCGGATCGACCTGCAGAAGCTCCCCTTTAGCGAACAGGAGGCGATCCTGTGGCCGTGGTTCGAGCGCTGCACCCGGGTGTGCATCGACAATACCGGGTTGGGCATGCAGTTCGCGGAGCGCAGCCAGGAGCGGTTCGGCGACTACAAGATCGAGCCGGTGACCTTCAGCGGCCCGGTGAAGGAGGCCCTCGCCTATCCGCTGCGTAGCGCGTTCGAGGACCGGGCGATCCGGATCCCGTTCGGGGATGATTTGTTGGAGGCCGACCTGCGCAAGGTGCGGAAGGAAACGACCGCGGCCGGGAACATCCGTTTCGTGGCGGACGGCGACGAGGATGGCCACGCCGACCGCTTCTGGGCGGTGGCCTTGGCGATTCATGCGGCGAAAGGTCCGGACGGCCCGTTTGCCTATCAGCCGGTCGAATCCATGCGGCCGCAATTCCGACGGATGGGAGGTGGGCTGTGATGACGACGATCAAGAGCCCGGGGATTCTCGGCCCGGATGGCCGGCCGGTTTCGAGCGAGCGAGTGAAGCTGGAAAAGCAGACGCGCTTTAACCCGCTCGTCAATTGGCAGCCGGATGTACTCACGCGGCAGCTGGCGGCGTTCGCGCGCGGCGAGATCAAGGACCTCGCCTGGGTAATGCAGTGGCTCGAAGACCACGACGACATCATCTCGACGGTCGCGCCCAAGGCGAAGGCGGCAGTGTCCCGTGAGGGCTTCGACGTGGTGATCCGGCCGGAAATCGATCCGGAGGCCAAGCAGCAGGCAGAAGACCAGCGTGGAGTCCTTCAGGCGTTCTACGATTCAATCGAGGTCGGCCACGCGGTGGACGGCGACATGCAGGGCGGATTCCGCCTGCTGGCCAACCAGGTCATGGATGGCTACGGCAAAGGCTGGAGCACCCACCACGCGGTGTGGCGGCCGACCCCGGCAGGCCTCCGTGCGGAGCTGCAGTTCGTCCCGCTATGGTTCTGGGAAGCGACCGAAGGACGGCTGCGCTTCCTGCCTCATCACTCGGCGCTGCGTGGCATTGATCGCAACGACTTGGGCGGACCTACGGCGTGGCTCGTAAGTCGCGGACGCGGCGTGATGCTGGCGTGCGCGATCGCCTCGATGTTTAAAAGGATCCCGCTGCAGGACTGGCTGACCTACTGTGATCGCCACGGGATGCCGGCGTTCCTTGGGAAGACGACGGCCGCACGGGGAACCCAGCCTTGGAACGATCTTTTCACGGCGGTGACGAGCATCGGCAGCGAGTTCGGCGCGGTGGTCAATCAAGGCGATGCGATTGAGGTGCTGGACCTCACCACGAAGGGAGACCTCCCCTACGAGAAGCTCATCGACCGGATGGATCGGGCCTGTGTGATGCTTTGGCGCGGCGGCGACCTCTCGACCATTTCCCGCAGAGACGGTGTCGGTGCGAATCCGCAACAGGAAGAGACTGACGACCTGGACGCGGACAATGCGTCGTGGGTGGCGGAGACGATCGACCGGCAACTGAGCCGGACGGTGCTCGACTGGCACTTCGGCCCGGAGGCGCCGCAACTGGCCGAACTGCGGCTGCGGACTAAGACGCGAGACAACGTCGAACAAGACCTCAAGGTCCTGGAAGCTTTCCAGCGGATTGGCGTGCGTATCTCGAAGAGCTGGGCTCTCGGGAAGTTCGGCCTCCAGGAGGCGGATGAGGATGAGGAAGAGCTGGGGAGTGCGGAACGCGGAACGCGGAATGCGGACCCGAAGAAGGCCGGGCCGACGGACGAAGAGCCGGACGATCAGGAGGAAGAGGCAACCGCGAACAACGAGCGGATGCAGGCAGTGCTGGGCGAGGTGCTCGGTGTGCCAGGCGAGATGCTGGAACCGATCAGCGATGCGATCGCGCGACTGGAAGCCGACGACGAACGGACGGATGCCGACTGGCTGGCGTTTCTCGAAGAGGCGGTCGAGGAGATGCCGGAGTTTTTCGCGGACGTGGACGCCAGTGCGCTGGCGACGGCCTTCGAGCGAGGGATGGCGGTGGAGGTGGTGAAGGGAGTGAGGGCGGCCGTGGGAAAAGCTGAAACTGGGAAAGCTGAAAGCTGAAATGAAGACGAAGAGAACAACTTTTGCAGGGGCGCTGCTGACGGTGTGCAACACGGTGGCAGGCGCGTATGTCGACGGGCTGAATATCGCTGCGGGGGCCTTCGCTGAGCTGACGCTCAAGGAAGGCGAACAAGAGTGGCGGGGCGAGTTCATGCGCTATGGCGAGTATCCCGCCACGATCATCGAGAACGGCCGGCCGAAGCGCATCGTCCAAGTGGTTGACCGCGAGGCTGCGAATGAGATGGCGACGAACTTTGCGGGCCTGCGCACCCAGGTGGCCACCTTCTTCAAGGGCATCGGCGTCTTTGAAGGACACGCGGACGATCCGGCGTGGCGGGCAGTCAATCCGGGATACAAGCCGGCGGCCGTCGGCAGGATCAAGGAAGTGATCGCGGGAACGGCAGGCATCGAGACCCGCACGGTCTTTAATTCGAAGGGAGCCGCCATGCTGTCGGGCGAAGCTCCCGAATACAGCGGCCACTCGCCGCGGTGGCGGATGCGACCCATTCCCGGTCGCCCGAATCACTACCGCCCCTTCCTGCTGCTCTCCGACGCGCTGACCAACGACCCGAACATCCCGGGCGCGGCGATCGCGCTGAATGAATCTCCGGCCAATGGCCACGAGGGAACCAACGAAACCAACGAACCAACGATGAACGAAGAACTGTTGAAGCGCCTCGGGCTCAAGCCGGGTGCCACTCAAGCCGAGATCGATGCCAAGGTGGCGACCGCTCTGAACGAGCGCGACACCGCCCGCAACGAACTCACCACCTCCGCCTCCAATCTGACGGCCGCCAATGAGCGGATCCAGAAGCTGGAAACCAAGGCGGCAGAGGATCTTAACGACCGCGTGGTGACCGCCCTGAACGACGCGGTGACCAACAAGCGGATCACCGAGGCGGAGAAGCCGACCTGGGAGAAGATTCTCAAGGCTGACTTCGATGCCGGCAAGAGTGCGCTCGATGCCAAGACGGCGACGGCGCTGAACACCACGAACCACGTGGCGGACCTTGGCAGACGGCAGGGCGAGGGAGCACCCGCCGCCCCCGGCATCGAAGCGATGCAGGCCGCCGCTCGCGATTACGCCGGGCGCAATCACATCGACATCAACAACGAGGCCGGCTGGTCGCGCGCGTGGGAAGGAGCGAAGGCCGAGAAGCCTGAACTCTTCGGCGTGAAGAAGTCCTGATCCCACCTCGCCACCACCACACATCTCCAACCGAGAACCTAACATGAAATTCGAACTCGTTCTGGGCGTCCTCGCCCTCCTGTCGTTCCTGCCGATCCTGATCGGTCTGGTTCATTCGCTGCGCACGATCGGCCGTCCTGGCTTCGACGTGTGCAACATCGGCGGCTCCTACGAAGGAGGCTACACCCGGTCCGCGGAGGCGGCCGTTCCGACGCCTCACCTGCTCGCTACCCAAGGCACCGCCGCCAACGAGGCTGACATCTGCGGCGTGGCGGATTTCCCGATCGGGAAGTTCGCCGACGCGGCCGAGATCGACACCATGGTCGGAATTATCCCGCTGACGCTGGGCAAGCCGACCGAGATGATCGCCAGCGAGGCGATCGCCGTGGACACCGAGGTGTATGCCGCGGCGAACGGGAAGGTCTCCGACCTGCCCGCGGATGCAGGCGACTATTGGAAAGTCGGGCGGGCGATCAATGAGGCCGCTGCCGATGGCGACGAGCTGATCGTGACGCCGATCTATCCGGTCAAGGTGACCGTGGAAGCGTAACGGAGCGGCGAAAATCCGAGCGAATCTCAAGAACACGAACGCAACGACATCATGAAGAACGCATCTCTCTACTTCGCGCTGACCGGCGCGACCTCAATGGCCAAGACGCCCAGCTTGGGCGATATCATCGTCAGCAACGACCAACAGAACTTCGCCGCCAGCTTGGCGACGGAGGTGGTCGGCTATCTCGCAGGACTTCCCTCGCCCGACGAGGAGGAGTCGCTGAACCTACTCGCCCCTTTGCTGATGACCGGCGACTTCTTCAACTTCCCGAAGGCGGCTGACGAGGCTTTCCTCACCGAGATCGACGGCTCGGACATCCGCGCGATCGGCGGATCCTTCAAGCGGATCGAGCACCGTGGCACCAAGGTCACGCTGGGCACCGATCAAAAGGGGCTGACCGAACGCGTCGACCACCGGACCATTCCGGTGGTGAACGGACAACGCGTCGCCGGCTGGGAGAATCGAACGGCACGCGGTCTCATGAACCGGCTGACCCGTGCGGACAAGTACCGCGCCCTGGGCGTGATCGACGGAGCGGCGAACAACAATAACGTCGTCTGGGACGCGGCCGGGAATCCGGATGCGGACATCCGGGCGATGGTGCAACGCACCCGGACCAAGACAGGCCGGCTTCCGACGCACCTGGTGGTGGGATCTGCGGCGCAGATGCTCCGGCAAGACAGCTACGAAGATGCGGCCCGCGCGAACCACGCGATGGCCCGCCACTCGGAGTGGACCATGGAGCAGCTCGCTGCCTATGCCAGTGCGGGGCGTGGCTACGTTGAAACCGGGCTGATCCAGACGAAGAAGGGTGCCGCCAAGATCGATCAACTCGGCCTCGCCGTTTATAGCTACTCCGCACTTGCCGAGCCGTCGATCAACGACCCCTCGAACATCAAACGAACTTGGTCCCCGACTCTGAGCGGCGGCCGTTGGGCAGTGTTCATCCAGGAGGGAGCGGCGTGGACCGACATCACGGTCTTCCATCAAACGAAGATCTTCGCTCCGCAGACGGCCGGCATCGAGAAGCTGACCCCGGCGGCGGCCTGATGATCTAGCTCCGGATCGGTTTCGATCCCGTGCGGCGGGAGGGATTCCGGGTTTTTCCCGCCCGCCGCATCGATCGGAAGCGAACCGCTGAAACGCTCAAATCTGAACCGCTGAAAGAAGATGGCTGACCCTTGGGTGACGGTAACGGCGAACGACGTGCTTGGCGCGATGACGAAGCGCGAGCGTGAGGATTTCGCCACGGTCTCGACGGACGTGGAGGTGCCGGACCGGGTGACGCCGATCCTGGCGGACCTGGTCGCGGAGATCCGTGGCTACATCACCACATGGAGCCAGAACACGGTCAGCGCTGACTCGACGAAGATCCCGCAGAGCTTCCGGGCGCGGGCGCTGGATCTGGCGCGGGCTCGGGTGCTGGCGACCATCCCCGGCTACGACCAGGGCGAAGATCGGCGGAAGGCGACCGAGGCGGCGGAGTCGTTCTTCAAACGCGTCGCTGACGGGAAGATCCGGCCGGAGCCGGCGGAGGACGCACGGGCGAACACGACGCCGAATGAGGTGCCGGCGGGGGTGGAGTGGAGCGCGCCCGGCAGTCGGACGGGCCGCAACCGAATGAATGGGCTCTAGCTTCAGGAAACTTCCGAGGGAGACAGATTTTTCAAAAAGCGGCGCCGGGATTTTTACAATAAGTTAGGTGATTGAAGAACTGACATGCTGGATCGACTTGCCGGGGGACCGGCGGGTGCGGGTGCGCGTGTCGGTGAACACGGGACCGGCGATTCCTGCCCCGCTGGAGCGGGACGAGGTGCGGCCACCCTTCTTTCATGAAATGCCGGAGATCCTCGATCGTCTGAGCATGGGCGACTTTCAGAAGCTCGAGACGGGGAGGTTGAGCCGATGAAGCCGCACGAATTCCGCAGGGCGGCCGCAAGGTGCCTGCAACGGAAGGGAGGTGCGGCGTGATCGATCTGACGACGGACAGCCCGCTGCAAGCGGCGGTGGAGGCGATGGACCGGCGGACGCCGGTGGGATCGACGATGACCTCCCGCGAGTGGGAGGCGGCTCCTGCCGAGATCCGAGATCGTTCGTTTTGGATCTCGACCGTCGAATGCGAACGGATCCTGGCAGAAGCGCAGCGTCGGCTTAAGCAGGTGATTTCCCAACAACGTGACGCTGCCGAAGAAGGCGGAAGGGTGATGAATCGCACCCGCTTCATCGCCGAGATGCAGGACGTGCTGAAGGAGCTGGGCTACCAGCCTGATCCGAATAAACGGGGCACCCTGCAAGACGTCTCCAGCGCGCGGAGGCTGGGGCTCATCTGGGACATGAATCTCAAGATGGCTGCGGGCTACGCCAAATGGAAAGCCGAGCAGGATGAGGATCTCCTGGACGAGTTTCCCGCATGGGAGCTGACGCGGGAACTCGGCCGTGTGGAGGTGCGGGACTGGCCCGCGATCTGGGCGGCCGCCGGCGGCGAGTTCTTCGGCGAACCTGGACCCGACTATCCGAGTGCGCCGGGGCGCATGATGGCGATGAAGACGGACCCGATCTGGGCGGCGATCAGCCAGTTCGGCACGCCCTGGCCGCCGTTTCGATGGGGAAGCGGCATGGGCCTGACGGACATCGACCGTGATGAGGCGGAGGAGCTGGGTGTGGTGCTGGAAGACACGGTTCAGGGGCCACTGGCCACGCCCTTCAACTCCGGCTTTTCCCAAAGCATCAAGGGGCTGCCCGAGCCATCCCGCGAGCGCCTGCGCAGCGAGTTCGGCGATACCTGCCGGATTGACGGCGACCGAATCTTCCACCAACGTGACACGACCGAGGCCAATGAGCACCGAGCAAAAACCATCCGCGAAGAACTCAGGGCGCGTGCTCGATCCGCAGTCGAGCGAGGCGAAGCAGCTCTTGAGAGGCTTCGACGAGAAGACGATGCAGCCGAGGCGCTTTACGGCAGTGAAGAAGCGGATGGAGTCCGCCGCACCTACCTCGCGCAACTCGCGGCGGTAGAGAACGGCCGCAAGGGCCTCTTCCACGAGCAAATCACCGAAGAGGCGGCATGGCCGCTGATCGAGGCCGCCCGTGAGGCGATGCCCTCCGCCAGGGTGGAGTGGAAAGACGGTCACCTGCTGGCGTGGCGTCCGGATTTGGACCGCCTGTCTCTGGAAGAACTTGCGGAACTGTCCGGCGAGAACCCGGTGGCCCGCAATGGCATGCTGCTCGGGTATGGCATGGAGAGCCCGGCAGCACTTGGTGAAGAGCACGTCCTGGTGCTCCTGGTCGATGGTGAGGGCAACACGGTCTCCGGCTTTCACGCGCCGCTGCGGGCAGCTCGCATCTACGCGGAAGCACGCCTCCGGGATCTGACCGATGGCCTCGGGCCTGGCTACGATTATCGGATCATCGAAAGGAAGGGAGGCGGGGCATGATTCGGGTGAAGGCTTCCATCGACGATGCGGGTGGCCGCGCGTTCCTGGTAGATTTGGGTGAAGACCTGGTGAACCGGCACGCGCTGAACAAGGTGCTGGCCCAACAGCTCGCCAACGAACTCAAGAAGCACTGGAAGGCGAAGAACGCGACGCCCAACAAGCTCGGTGGGAAGCGCACGAACTTCTGGGCGACGGCGGCCGGGAACACCACGATTGACGAAGTCACCGATGAAGGGGCGACCGTAAAAGTCGGCGGAGACTCCGGGCAGAACATCCGCATTCACCTATTCGGTGGTACGATCAAACCGAAGGTCGCAAAGTTTCTCACGATTCCGCTGGTGGCCGAGGCTCACGGTCTGGCGGCACGGAGTTATGAGAGGGAAACCGGTCGAAAACTCTTCGCGGTGGTGCGGGAGAGCGGAGGCTTCCTCTTCGAGCGCAATGCGAAAGGCGCGGACCGTTCCACGCTCGGCGATCGTGAGGCACGGGTGAAAGGCCGGAAGAACGCCATCGCGCTGAAGGAGCGCACGCCGCTCCGGCCGGTCTATCTCCTGCGCAAGAGAGCGACGATTGACAAGGACTTGGACGCGATCCCGAAAGAAGCCGACCTCGCCGCCGCGCTGGAGAAGCGGGCGAACGCGTGGTTCTCGCGGCAGCAACGGCGGAAAGGGGGCTTGGCATGAGCAAGCTGCTGGACCTGCGGAAGGCGATCAGGACGGTGCTGACGACGGGCGCGAATCCTTTGTGGGAAGAGGCGGCGGTGATCATACGCCGCCGGACGAAGATCTGGAATGATGTGGCGATCGCGGTGGAGAACTCCCGCCACCGGTCCTGCCTGGTGGTCGGGGTGGCAAAGGGCGATCCCGACCGCAGCCGGAAGCCGAAGAGCCGGCTGACCATTATGGATGTGACGGTGCCGGTCACCCTGATCGAGCTGCCCCAGGTGGACCCGGAGGGCGAGGAGGAAGACGAACTGTGGGAAGCAACGGTGATGGCGCTCCAGGGCAACGACCTCGGGCGCGTGGGGACAGGCTGCCAGCACGACTTCGCCTTCGACGGCTTCGATGAGGTGCCGGACGACAAGTATGTGATCCGCCAAACCCTGTTCCGGACGCGAGTGATTCTGAACCCGGATAGCCCTTGATTCACAGGCGAGACGCCTGTGCTCCCATTTTTCAACCCCGACCAACCATGAACGACGACAAACCGAAATCCGCACCGGCCGTGAAAGCGCCGGCATCCCCGCCACCCTCCGATCCGGAGGTTGCCTGCACCGTGCTGATCGCCAAGACGCGCATCCGCGAAGTCCTCAAAGCGCGGGACGCGAAGATCCGCCTGCCGCTGAGCCAGGCGAATGCCCTCGCCAGCCTCAACCCGCCGCGTGTCCGCATCGACGGCGTGTGATCCATGCTCACACCTCCTGAACCTGAACCGACTCATTCCATGATCACGATGTCTCGCGAGCACCTCCTCAACGCGGAGGTCTATTTCGTCCCCGATGGGGAAATCGCCGGCGGCACGAAAGCCAGCGGCACCCTCACTCTCACCGAAAACGTCACCGCCGATGATACGGTGACCATCGGAGCCAAGACCTACACCTTCAAGGCGGCGGTCGGAGCGACGGCCGACGAGGTGACGATCGGCGCCGACGCTGCGGCGACGCTCGACAACCTCATTGCCGCCATCAATGGCACCGCGGGCGCTGGCGGCACCTACGGAGCGAACACGGTCCCCCACACCCAGGTGACGGCCGCGGCCGGTGCGGGCGACACAATGACGGTGACGGCCACCACCGCCGGCACCGCCGGCAATGCGATCGCCACCACGGAGACCTTCACTGGCGCGGGCAACGTGTTCGGCGCGGCGACACTCGCCGGCGGCGTCTCTGGCGACACGATCGGCCTCGACACCAAGCCGGTGGATTTCACCGGCTGGAAATTTGGCTGCCTTAATCAGGTCGAACCCCAGACGGAAACGAAGTCGGAGGATCGCGAATGCTCAAAGGGTCTTCAGGGCGGATTCCGGGTCAAGAAGCGCCAGTGGGTGACCCGCGACATGGCTCAGGTGACGACGCTGGAATTCAATCAACTCCACCACCGGCTGGCCTACGGCCTCTCAGAAGATCCCACGCCGGGCACCGAGCAAACTCCATTCGAGGAGACCTTCCGCGAGATCACCGGGTGGATGCGCACCGAGCAAAACAAGGAAGAAGGCGGTCCGTTCCTGGACATGGAGATCCGGGCGACGCTCCGTCTGCCCTCGACCCCGGCGATCAAGAACGAAACGGCCTCTCCCGTGTGGGAGTTCGAGTATGTCGGCGACGATGGCGGCGGACTCGAAACCATTCTCTTCTATCCGCCCGGCGCGAGCGCCCGCGCCTGAACCACGGGAGGCATCGTAGATGCGTGAGAGCGACTGGCGGGTGACCTGGGATCACGGCGGGGAGTCTCCCGTCGTGATGCTGGATCTTGGCGACCTGATGCCCGACGAGATCGGGCGTCAGGGCAGCCAGGCGACCGCGCTCATTCGCCCGGATGGGGCGCTCTCGGGCATTGCAGCCGGGCGCGGTAATGCCCAGCGCAGCTTGGAGTTCACGCGGCTGGACGAGCATGACACGGCGGCCGATGCCAGCGACGCTTGCGACGCCGAGCTGCTGGCGGCTCCGTGGGGCGCGAAGCAGCTGCTTTCCGTGCGGCCGCGGGACGGGGTGGCGCGGTTCTACCGTGCGGCGCTCTCCGGCAGTTCGCATGCTCCGGTGCCAGGCTCGCCGGTTCCGCGAAGTTCGCATGCCTTCCAGTTCCGCGTCTCGCCGGTGACGGCGGTGGTGCTCCCCGGTGGCCTGGTAGTCACGGGCGGCTACTACAACGATCCGGAGACCTACGTTTTCCCCGAGCTGCCGGACGGCGTGAGCCTGCCGCCGGGATCCACGGTGGAGATCAGCGGCCCGGGGGGTGACGAGGGATGGTATTCCACCGGGGGCACCGGGCTCCCGGCCGGGGGCAGCGGCGGGGTGCCGGTGACTGCGACCGATGCGCCCGGTCCTCCGACCGCGCCGGTGCTGGTCTCTGCCCCGACGATTTCAGGAGACCCCTACCCAGGGGAAATCCTTTTGAGGGTGGCCGGCACGTGGACCGGAGCCTCCAGCATCGCCGGGGTGTGGCTGCGCAATGGTGCGCCGGATGGGTACGGGGCGACGTATTTCATCCCAGAACCCGCGGAGATCGGAGAGGTGATCGTCTTCCGCGAGGCGGCGACCAACGAGGTGGGCACCACGCTCGCCAATTCGAATACGATCACCGTCGAAGAGCCCCCGTTTGAGAACCTCACGCCGCCTTCGATCAGCGGCACGCCGCAAGTCGGGGAGACGCTCACCCGCACGGCCGGCACTTGGCAGAGCGAGGACAGCGTGACCGGCGAGTGGTATCTCGATGGCGCGGCCACCGGCGAAACGGGCGCGACCTACACGATTCCCGAGACCGCGGAGATCGGAGATGAAATCCTTTACCGTGAGACCGCCATGAAGAGCGGCAGTCCGGATCTCACCGCAGACAGCAATGTGCTGACGGTGGCGGGCGGATCGAACCTGGTCACGGCACCGTCGATCGAACGGGTGGATGACGCCTACAACTTCGCCTCGCGCATCGCCGGAACCTGGTCGGGCTCGCCCTTGTTCGTTTCCGGCGAGTGGTATCGCAACGGGGCGGCGACCGGCTCCACCAGTGCCACGGTGAATATGGCCGGGCCCTCGGGGGCGGGGCCGGGCGATGTGTGGATCTATCGGGAGACCGCCTATTTCCCGGGAGGGGCAACGGAGACAGCCGACAGCAACTCGATCACCATTGGGGCGTTTGGGGTAGTTCGAGTCCCGGTGATTGCCGTCCGCACCGCGCCTTCCCAGCTCGAGGTGACTGTGGTGGCACAGATCGATGGTTTGCCCGACTCAGTGACGAACTACTGGATCACCGACCGGGGCTATTCGGGATCGGGTGCCGGGTATCACGTCGGCGATACCTATCAGAAGCGCGGCAACGTTATCCACCGTACGGTGGCGACACGCGGCGGTGCCACCGTCACGACCGACTCCAACTCCATCGAGATTCCGGACCCATGATTTCCGCATCTCCTTCCCGCATCGTCTTCACGCCGACAGGCGGCTCTGCGATCGATCTGGTGGCGGTGGGGGATGATCTCTATCAGCCGATCCGTCGGGACGCTGACCAGGCGATGTATCTCCGCGACGGGGTGCTCGAGGGCGAGGCCTATTTTCGCCCCCTCGGTGGAGTGAGCGTCCGCCTCGGATGGTCGGCGGCGGGAGCAGCGATGCCCCACGGTGAGGCGCAGGCAGCGTGGCTGAACGCCGAGCGCACGGCCGCTGCAGAGCTGCTGCATGTGACCGGGGCGCTCCGGATCGAGACGGCGGGCCAGACTGCACTCTACGACCCGGCCGTGATCGTGACCTGCCGGCCTGCGCTGCCGCTCGGCGGGGACAGCCGGGTGCAAATCCAGTGGGAGGTGCTCGCCGGTCTCCCGGAAATCTCGAACCCAGACTGATATGGCGGACAAGGACTTCAAAATCGGGATCAGCACCAAGGCGGATACGTCGGGGGCGAAGGAGGCGGAGGCCGCGCTCGCTGCCACAGCGGCAGCCGCGGAGGAAATCGACGATGCCTTGAGTACGTCCGGAGCGTCACCCTTGGACGAGGTCGCCGTCGATGCTCGCCAGGCCGAGGAGGCAGTCGAGGAACTGGCCCGTGCCGCCGACGACGCGGAAGACTCTCTGGAGCAAATGGCGGTCGGCGGCTTTGACCAGGTCTCCAGCCAATCCGACGAAGCGAGCGCGGCGGTGAAGCGGCTCAACGAGTCCCTGGGCATCGTCGAGAAGACCGAGGCCGAGCGGGCGGCGCATCGAGCGCAGTTCCTGACCGCGGCAGAGCGCGAGGTGGCCGAGGTGGAACGCCTCGCGAATGCGCACCGGAAGGAGGCGCAAGCGATCCGGGACATTCCCGACGCGACGCCACAAGCGATCCGCTCGCTCGATGCGCTGGAGGAGGAGGTGCGGCAGCTCATGCGCGAGCTGCGCACGCTGCCTGTCGGCTCCGCGGAGTTCACGGCTCTGGCGGGCAGGGTGAAGGTGGCGCAGACCGCTCTCGACGATGCGGAGCGATCGGCCCGGAAGCTGGGTGCTACGACGAGGCGCGGGGGAAACGCGGGCATGGCTCTCCTCGAGTTCCAGCGAGCATTTGAAGACTTCACCTATGCCGGGCTTCGAGGAGCCTCCAACAACCTGCCGGGACTGATCGCAATGCTAGGAGGCGGGCCAGGTCTGGCGGGTGTGCTCGGTCTGGGTGCAGTGGCGGCTACGATCTTCGCGCCAAAGCTGGGGATGATCGGCCAAAATGCGAAGGATGCGCAGAAGGATGTGGATGGATTGCGGGATTCGCTTGGCGAGATGGAGAAGGCGATCTCCGCAGATAACACCGAGGCGATCGAAAAGTCTGCATTGAGCCGTGCGGAGGGCTTGGAGGCGACGCTGAAGGCGATCGTGGAAGGCTCGAAAGGTGCAGACAGTAAGGACGAACTGGAAGCTCTTCGACTGCGATCTGAGGCAGAGGTTTCCACGGCAAAGGCGCGGCTGGAGGTTGCCAAGCTGGAAGCGCAGATTGCGAAGGCAAGCGCAGAGGAGCGACTTCGACTAGAAGAGAAGCGGGAAGAGCGGCTCCGGCAGATTCTGGAGATTGAGCGCAACACCACGGAGGAACTTCGGAAGCAGGCTCTGGAGGCGGCCAATCGAAAAGCGGTCGAGGCCAAGGAAAAGCTGACGGCGGTGGATGGAGCAACGCAGAAGGCGGAGCTGGAGGTGACGGCGGTTCGGAGCCGGCTTCAGGAGGCAGATGAGGAAGTGGCGCGCCTCCAACAGGAGCGGATCAAGAGACTTCAGTCCCTCGGCGAGCATGAAAACCGACTTGTGGCAAAACTGGCGGAGCTGGAGAAACGGGCGATCCTGACGGGTGGGGCGTCTGCCGTCGGTGATTACGAGGAATACCTGGGTCTGAGGGGCGAGCTGTCCAGTGTGCGGAAGCAGTCGGAGATTGCCCAACGTCCGTCGGAGCGGGAGATCATCGCAGGAGAGAAGTCGAAGGCGATCAGCGAAGGAGAGCTGGCGAAGGCGGAAGAGATCTTCGCAGGACTGGCAGAGGACCAGCGGGCGGCGGCAGAAGAGCTAAAACGAGCGCTCGCGTCGTCGAATCAGCTGAAAGCGACCCAGCAGATCGAGCGATCCCGCGACGAACAAATCGCAGCGGTGAACGAGGATGGGCGAGTTCAGCAGAAGGACCGAGCTGATCAGGAGCGGAGAATTCAGGAGACGCTTGGCGATCTTGGTGCGCTGGCAGACGAACTGGCGAAGAACGACGCAACGGCACCGCTGGCGGAATCGATCCGGGCGGCGCTTTCGGATAAGAAGCTGACGGTTGAGGAACTCGACAAACTAGGTGGCGAGTTTCGCACCTACGACCGTCAAATCGGCAGCCTCGGCGCGACGATGCTGGAGCACGCGCGGGGCCTGACCGAGCGCTTGGGCACGCTGGAAACGGAGTTTCGCAAGCTCCAGAGCCAACAAGGGAACAAGAATTACTAAGCCGTGGCAGTGACGTGGTCCATCGTGGGAGAGGCCGGGAAGACGGTCGATGACAGCGGGCACAGCCTCGCGGAGCTTGGCGCGTCCGGAGCAGTGGTGGATTTCCGCAGCCTCGCGGCGGACACGATGAGCTGGCAGGTGCCATTCGTGGACGCGACGGGTGCCACCGCCCTTCTCCCGGACCTGGGCCAGAAGCTCACGCTGAACCGCGACGGCGAACGCTATTTCGAGGGGCGGGTGACGGGGCGGCGGATCATCGGGGATGCACGTTCGCCGCGGGCACAGATCACGGTTTCCGGCCCTTGGTGGTGGATGAGCCAGGTGCCGCTCTCCAGCGACACGGCGGACCAGGCGGGCGATGCGTCGGAGCGGCCGCAGTTCGTCTTCGCGACGGGTAGCCCGCGGACGCACCTGATGGCGCTGGCAGCGCGATCGACGGCGCTGGGAGTACCGGTCTCGACGGGCTCGATCGCGTCGGTCTTTCCGGTGCCGAGGCTGACGCTTCGGGATATGCCGCTCTCCGAGTCGGCGGCCGAAATCATGCGCTGGGTGGCCGACGGCGTGGCCTACATCGACTACACGGTCGAGGGCGCTCCGGCCATTTCCATGCAGCGGCGGCCAGCGGCGGCGACGGTGACGATCACTCCGGGCCAAGAAACGTGGCCAATCATCGACGTGGCACCGCGGATCGACCTGGAGGTTCAGGAGGTGGTGGTTCAGTCAGCCACTCGCGAGACGGTCGCGAACAAGCGAGTCACGGTGTGGGCCTCGGAGACGGCCGGCGACGCCTCGGCCGCGGCAGTGCCGTCGCGCCAGATCGCCCTGGTGACCGGTCCGGAAATCGACACCTATCTTCCACAGGATTTCACCGACTCGGTGGTGGTGAAGTCGCTGCCTTTCGCCGGCAACGGTGGGGTGCTGCTCAAGCTGATCGAGCCGATTTTCGATGCGACGGGGGCCGGGACCCCATCGATCGGGCAGTTCTACGAGCAGTTGGGAGCGATCCATGTCAACATTCCGGGCATCGGCTACGTCGGGCAGGCCCCGGGCAATCCGAACCAGAACCAGTATGCGCACTCGGTGCGGGTGGTGGACACGGACGGGAATGCGTTGCCGGCGGGCTACACTCATTTCCTCACGCTGGGGGAACCTCGCGATTGGTGGGCTCAAGCGGGGATCGAATACAAGGAGGTTGTCGTTTCGGCAGTCGCCTTCCAGCGGACGATCAATCCCGACGATCCCCCCAGCCAGCCTGAGTGGGCGGAGCTGCTCGGCGCTGACTCGTATGCCACGCCCTACGGGGGCGACTACTACCGCTACGACTGGAAGCTGGTGTCCGGCCGTGCTGTGGCGGTGAAGACCTCGTGGGCCGCGGAGACGACGCTCGTGAGGCCGGAGGACTACGCCTTTGTCCACCCGCCGGCGGGGCTGGCGGCGAACCTGCTGGCGACCCAGAACTGGCTGCCCTACGAGGGGAGCATCTCCTTCGTGCAAGAGGAGATTCCCGCCGGTCACTACCTCGGCAGCGCGCTCAATATCGCGGGCTGGCGGCCGGAGACGGCGAACATGCGGGCGATGATCACCGGCCACTCGGTGGCTTTGGCAACCGGCGAGGTGACCCTGACGATTGGCGCGCCCGACCGCCTGGCCTACCGCGACCTGGTCAATCGGTTCAGGGCGAGCGGTGCGGACAACCTGGTGTGGCTGGTGGAGAGCGTGAGCGGCGACCCAGGCGAGAACCCGCCGCCGGATCCGGAACTCGAAATTCCCGTGGCCGGAGAGTTCGAGCTGACCTTCGACGGCACCGGGATCGTCTTCAGCGGTGAGCCCATCGCCTACACTCCACTTCCAGCGGGGGTCATTGGATTCAATGGCAGCCCGATCACCTACGATGCTGAAATCCTGACCTACAACTGACCATGGCGATCGAAATCAATGGCGCGGACGAAACAACCGTGGGGCCGCTCCGCGAGGCTCTGAAGGCAGCCGAGAAGGCTCGGGCCCTGCGTTTTCGCAGCGCGGACGATGCTCCCGCTTCCCCGGAGCTGCCGACGCTGGCAGGCGCTGGCGGGAAGCTGCTCGCGGTTACCGAGGAGGAAGACGGAGTCGAGTTCGTCGATCCGGCAGTATCGGGGGCTTCGGCATTTACCGAGCTTTCCGACGCGCCGTCGGACTACACTGGCCAGTCCGGTAAAATCCCGGCGGTGAACGAGGCCGAGGACGGACTGGAATTCATTGATCCGCCGATAGGGGGTGGCGGGGGCGCCGAGGACTTCACGGCCTTGGGCGACGCGCCTTCCAGCTACTCCGGGCATGGGGGCAAGTTTGTGGCGGTGAACGCCGCCGAAGATGGGCTAGAATTCGTGGACGAGCCGTCCGGAGGCGGTGGAGGGCTCACCTACTGGACCGAGAGTTCCTCGACCAGCAGCCCAAACAACACCATCCACGTCGCCCAACTGACGCCGTCCGATGCCAGCAGCAATGTTGACCTCGCGATCACGCCGAAAGGCACTGGGTCGCTGCTGGCACAGGTCCCCGACAACACGACGACCGGCGGAAGCAAGCGAGGTTTGAATGCCACCGATTGGCAGCGAGAACGTAACAACGCCACCCAAGTCGCAAGTGGTAGCAATTCCGCCATCGGAGGCGGTATCAGGAACAAAGCATCGGGAACCAGCTCGACCGTTGCCGGTGGGAACACCAACACCGCCTCTGGCGACTATTCGGCAGTAGGAGGTGGCGAATCAAACACGGCAGCCGCGACCGACTCCTTTGTAGGAGGCGGGAAGCAGAATACCACCAACGGCACCTACTCCACTGTCTCCGGGGGCTATAGCAATACCGCCAGCGGGACCGGAGCGACGATCGCCGGAGGGAGCCTCTGCACCGCTTCAGGGAACTACAGTTACGCCACTGGGTCGGGCTGCACGGCGTCGGTGGATTACGCGTTCGTCAGCGGGGGAAACGCGCAGGCTGCCGTCCAGGGCAAACGGGCCCACGCGGCCGGGTCCTTCAGCACGGCAGGCGACGCCCAGATTGCGGAGTACGTCATGCGGCGGATCACGACCGACGGATCACCGGGCACCCTCACTGCCAATGCATCGTCAGTTGGCGGCACGACCAATCAGGTGGTGCTGACCAACAACAGCGCGGTGCGGATGAAGGGAGAGGTGATCGCGCGCAACGGATCCACGGGAGACGTCAAGGTCTGGGAGATCGCGGCTACGGCCAAGCGAGGAGCGAACGCCGCCGCGACCTCGCTGGTCGGGATGCCGGTCGTGACGGCCGGGGATGCCGACGCGTCAGCGAGCGCTTGGGATGTTGCCATCACGGCCGACACGACGAACGGCGCCTTGGCGATCACCGTCACCGGGGAGGCAGCGACGAATATACGGTGGGTCGCGAGGTTGGAGACCGTTGAGGTGGGGTGAGCAACGGTGTTGCCGGGCCGCTGCATGATGGATGCAGCGCTGCCGCCTGGACCGGCCCGACGGTCAAATTTCACATTTCTCTGCTCAAATTTCACAGATGCGTTGCGGCGATTCATTTTCGATGGCTCTGATGGGCCATTGCAGCCTTTGTCGTCATCGGCAACGTAGACACCCACGGCGGGACGGATGGCTTAGGGATGGAGCGCTTCGGAGGGGATGGGGAGGTTTTTTCCTCGGGATTCCCGAATCCGTACTCGTTGCCGGCCAAGCGGTGGCGATAGCCTTGCCGGGTGGATTTATCGAGCAGGAAGGCCCGCTTCTCCGCTGCTCTCGGCCGCCATCCGTTTGCCTTGGCGGTGTTCACGTCGGTGTCCGCGTTTTCGGCGTATTTCTGCATGTATGCGTTCCGCAAACCTTTTTCCGCGGCAGGTTATGGGGAACATCAATTGGTCATCGAGATCGCGGGACGGCCTCTGGAAGCGAAGACGGTCTTCGTGATTTCCCAGATACTGGGTTATTGCACGTCGAAGTATCTCGGGGCGAAACTTTGCTCGGAGGTGCGGCGGGAGCACCTCGGCCCGGCGCTGCTTGTGGCCATTGGCTGCGCACTGGCTGCGCTGTTGGCGTTCGCGGTGGTGCCGCCTGGGCTGAAGGTCGTCGCGATTTTCCTCAACGGGCTTCCCCTCGGTTTCGTCTGGGGATTGATGGTGCGTTATCTCGAGGGGCGGAGGATTTCCGAGTTGCTGCTCGCGGCGGTGTCCTGCTCCTTCATTCTGGCGAGTGGTGAGGTGAAGCGGTTCGGGCTGTCACTGATGGAGCGGGGGGTGCCGGAGTACTGGATGCCCTTCGTGACCGGGGCGGTGTATCTGGCGCCGTTCGTGGTTTCGGTGGGGTTGCTGTCGCTCATCCCGAAGCCCGATGCCGCGGACGAAGCGCTGCGCTCGAAGCGGTCGACCATGGGACGCGAGGACCGTCGGGCGTTTCTCAGGCGCTTTTTTCCGGGCTTGTTGCCTCTGTTCATCGCCTATTTCTTCCTCACGGCATTCCGGGATTTCCGGGACAACTATCAGTCGGATTTGTTCCATGAAATGGGGATCGCCGATCCCGCGGCATTTTCACGGACGGAGCGGCCGATCGCCTTGTCGGTGATGGTGGTGCTGGCCTTGATTTTCCTGATCCGGAACAACCGTGCCGGACTGATGGCCACCTATGGCATCGTGCTCGGGGGCCTCGCGCTGATGGGTGGGGCCACCTGGGCGTGGGACCACGGGATGATCGATGGCGAGATGTGGATGATCGGGAACGGCCTGGGGGCTTATCTGGCGTATGTGCCGTTTGGCACGGTGATGTTCGACCGCATGATCGCCCTCACGCGGTTCGGCGGGACGGCGGTGTTTGCCATTTATGTCGCCGATTCGCTCGGTTACACGGGCTCGGTCGGCGTCCAGCTCTACAAGGACTTGTTCGCGGAGAATACCGAGCGGCTCGAGTATTTCCGCTGCCTGACTTACGGGATGTCGCTGGGGGGCTTGCCGTTGATGGCCCTGGCGATGATCTATTTCCTGCGGCAGGGTCCGGCGTCGGAGCGGAGCGCCGGGAAAGACTAGGTGGAGGCGCGGCCGATGGCGGGATCCTGGGGGCCGATTTCACCCGTCTCGATGCGGCCGGCAAAGCGGCGAAGGAAGACCTCGTTTCCCTCGAGGGTGACGGCGAAGTCATACCACCGGTGGCTGGCGTGGAGGAGGAGGGGGAGGCGGAGCGTGGCTCCCGGGGCGAGGGTCCGGCGGATGGCGGGGGCGCCGTAGGAGCGATCCTCGATGATGAGCCGGGCGGCTGCCGGGCCGGTGTTGACGGCTTCAAGCAGGGCGTTCCCATCCGGCTGCGGATCGGCTTGGGCGAGGAGGCGGACGACGATGGATGGATCGCCCGCGGTGCCACGACATTCGCGGTGGAAGCCATTCGGACCGTAGAGCTGGAGGTGATAGTGGTGGCGGTCGAAGGACGACAGCGGCCACGTGTATTTCAAACGGTCTCCCGCTTTGACGGCGAAGGACCAGCGCCGCATCTGCTCGTAGGGCAGCGGGCCGGCGGCATCGACTTCGGATGTCCGGTAGTAGCCGGGGGCGTAGACGTGGAAGGGGGCGCCGGCGGCCTGCGTGCCGTAGAGGCGATTCCCCACCGTGAGGGTGAGGTCGAGGGTTCCTCCGGCGGCATCGTGCTGGAACCCGGCCTCCAGTTCATAGGGTAGCGCGCAGGAAAGCCGGCTGCCATTTTCCTGGCGGGCCAGCAGGGGTGAGGTGGTGGGATGCTTCAGCACCTCGGCAAGCTGCTGGTCCGTGAAGGTGCGGAAGTTCCCGGGCAGGTCCATGAAGCGGGCGCGGTGGATGCTTTCCACGACGGCATCCCGCTGCAAGGGCTGCGGCGGGTCGAGGGGGGAGGATGGCCCGGAGGCGAAGGCGGAGGTCAGGTCACCACAGATCGTCCGCCGCCAGTCGCTGATGTGCTCTTCGCGGACCGGAGCACCGGTTTTGTGGGAAAGAAACACCTCGAGGAAACGGAGGACGGAGGTGTGGTCGAAGACCTGGGAGCAGACTTTCCCGCCGCGGGTCCAAGGCGAGGCGATGACCATGGGGACGCGGTAGCCGAGGCCGATGGGATGGCCGTGCTCATCGAACTCGGCGGTGGTGTCCAGGCCGGCGGACGCCGCACCGGTGCCGGGCTGCCCGGTATGCGGCGGCACGAAGGGGGGCATGTGATCGAAGTAGCCGTCGTTCTCATCGTAGTTGAGGATGAGGATGGTTTTTTTCCATAGCTCCGGATCCTGGGTGAGGATATCGAGAACCTCGGAGACATACCATGATCCGTACCAGGGCGCGGAAGGGTGGTCGGAGAAGTTCTCCGGCGCGGCGAGCCACGAGACGGTGGGCAGTTGCCCGTTCCGTGCGTCCTGGCGAAACTGGTGAAGCACGTCTCCGGCTGGAACCTTGACCTGCCTTTCGGCGCTGCCGTCGTGGTAGCGGAGGGTCACGGTTTCGCGATGGTGGGGATCGCCGGTGTTGCGGGTGAAGGCCTTCTCAAAGAGAGCCCGTTGGCGGTCGGGAAGGGCCGCGAACGCCTCGGGCGTGAACCGCTCGCGCTCGGCGATGAGATCGGCAAGCTCCTGGGCGAGCCCGGCGGAGAAGCCGTCGCCAGCGGACGCGGCGTCATCCGCGGCGAGCTTTTCCAGCGCGACGATGCGCTCGCGCACCCACTGCATGCGCCGTGGGTGGAAGCGGAGCTGGTATTGGGAAAAGTATTCCAGCGGGTTGTCGCCGAAGTTGCCGAGCCAGGCGAGGTCATCGCCATCGAGGCCGGTTTCGATCCACACCTCGTTCTGATAGACGCGCCAGGAAACGCCGAGGTCCTCGAGACGCTCGGGAAAGGTCGGCCAGTCGAGGGGGGAATCATAGTCGATCTGGCTGTTGTCGAGGCGCGGAGGGGAGGCGGGGTCACGCGGGTCACGGGCGGTGCCGGTCCAGTGGTAGAGCCGGTTGGGGGAGGTGCAGGTGCTGGCGGAGCAGAAGTAGTGGTCGCAGACGGTGAAGGCGTCGGCGAACTGATAGTAGAAGGAGAGGTCCTCGCGCTGGTAATAGCCGAGGGTGAGGGGCAGGGCGGCGAGTTCCCTGTGGCCGGATTGCTTGACGCGCAGCCACTGGTCATGCCGGCCGTCGTTGGATGCGGCCACCTGCGAATGGCGGTCGTGGGGCAGGCAGCTCAGCCAGGTGCTGTTGGTGTCCCGGATGTTGAGCCGCGAGGGGGCGTGGGGGCGGCCCTCGGCATCGCTCTGCAGCCACACCGGGTGGCCGCCGGGAAGGGAGATGATTCGCGGGTCATCGAATCCCCGCACTCCGCGCAGGGTGCCGAAGGTATGGTCGAAGGACCGGTTTTCCTGCATCAGGATCACGACATGCTCGGCATCGAGGAAGGTGGAGCCTCCGGTCGGCTCGATGTTCATCGCGCGGAGGAGCGATGGGGGGAGCAGCCCGAGCCCTCCGGACAGGAGGCTGGCTTGCTTGAGGAAGCTGCGGCGGGTGGACATGAAAACAGGAGAGCAGGGAGAAAAACGGGGCCGGGAATACCCGGTCCTCACCGCGGACGGACGAACTAGCGGGTCTTGATCCGGAAAAAACGCTGTCGCGGCTCGGTGGAGCCGGCGTCCACGGTCTCCTCGATGCGGCCGCCCGTGCCCCGAACGGAGCGGACCGTTTCCCATGTCTCCAGGTCATCACTGCCCTCGATGTCATAGTCCGTGCCCACGCGGCTTGGCCATGCCAGGATGATGGATGATCCATCGAGCGCGGATTCCTCGATCTTCAGTTCCTCATTTCCGGGCACGCTGAATTCAAAACGGTTGGAGACTTCGGTGTAGGAATCATTGATGAACAAGGCCACCCAGTAATCGCCCGGCGGCAGATCGGGGAGCTGGAAGGTGACGCTGCCGGTGGTGTTCCCATCGACATAGAGATAGGCGGTGAGGGGATCGGGGCCTGGCGTATCGCCCTTGCGGAAGATGCCCATCCAGTCCTTCGGGGTGCCGGGACCGCCGGAAAAACGGACCGTGAAGCCATCGCCGGGATTCACCACGGGCGAGTCGATGAGCACCACGGAGATCTCGGTGCCGACCGAAAAGTGAATCGGTTCGGCGATGCCGAAATAGCCGTCGTTCACGAAATAGTCGGCGTAGTAGTAGCCCTTGGGCAGGCCGTCGAAGGCGAGCGAGCCGGACGCCACACCGCTGGCCGGCGGGGTGCGCGTGCCATTGAGGTAGTCCCAGTCCTGCGCGGGATTGGCTTCACCGGCGGCCTCACCGATGCGGTAGATCCCGATCCAATCCGTCACGCCGGCGGGGCCGCCGGTGAAATCGATGGCGACCGCCTCGCCTTCGTCATAGCCGGACTTGCCCGTGGCCAGCGTCGGCGGATGCCCGACGTAGAAGGGCACCCGCGGAGCGATTTCCGTGTAGCCGTCGTTGGTGAAAAAGGCGGCGAACCATTCGCCCTCGGTCAGCTTGGCATCGAATTCCCGGAATCCGCTGCTGCCCGTGACATAGCTCCAGAGCGTCGAGGCGACCGGGCCGGGAGTATCTCCCTTGCGATAAATGCCGATCCAGTCGGTGGCGATCCCAGGGCCGCCATCGTAATCAATGCGGATTCGTTCATCCAAAGCGTAGACATGCTTTTGCAGCGTGATCGCCGGGTCATCGGCCGCGCTGCTGCCCGTGACTTCGAATGCGACGGCAGCGGACCAAGGTGACCACCGCGCGTTGGTGTCGCGGTGGCGCACGCGGGCGTGGTAGCTGCCATTGGCGAGGGCGTTGGCCGGGAGGAGATACTGGATGATGTCGAGGTCCGCATGGATATCGACCGGCTCGAAGTCGGGCGCTCCGGTATCTCCGAAGATGTTTTCGACGTCCCGGATGCGATCGACCTTGAGATCCTTGAAATCCGTGTCGGTCGCGATCTGAAACCAAGTGCTGTTCAGGTTCTCACCGGTGGCCGAGACGTAGGCCGAGCTTTCCAGGGTGAGGGGCAGCTCCAGCGGCTCCGCCGGCGGCGCGGCAAGAGTGGGGGCGTCCGGTGCCGGGAGGTCGAGCTTGCGCTGGAAGTGATCGATCAGCCTGCTGTGGTACGACCAGCGGTTCGCTTCGGGGAAACGCACGTTGGCTTCGGCGAAGCAGCGGACGTCCATCGTGCGGGCATCGAGATCGAACTCGATCAGTTGCCACGCCCAGTTGGCGATGGTTTTCTGAACGTCATCGTAGTCCGCCTCATTCGACTGCCCCCAGTACTGGTCCCACGCGCTGCCACCGGAAATGATATGATAAACCGGCCACTCCCGTGTCTGTCCGCGGGCGTAGAGATGGTGGTGTGCGCCGATGTTGAGGACATGCTTTTCCGTCCGGGCAAAGATGGGCATGGCGGTGTTCCGCATCCAGTTGGAGATATCCCCGATGTACTGTTCCGCGTTGTACGGGCGGTGGCAGAGGCTGATCATCCACTCGACCTGCGGGTTCGTTTCGGCGGCGCTGACCAGGTCCTGCACCCAGCCGGTCTGGGCTGCGCCGGTATGTTCGCTGGAGGTGTGGACGAAGGCGATGTTGGCGAGCTGATAGGCGTAATAGACCTCGGGATCGGGGCTGCTGACGCCGAGGCAGTCGAGGTCATCGTAGTGGAAGACCGCCTTGTAATTCGCCAATCCCGGATCGCTGTAGGTCTCGTGGTTGCCGATCGTCGTCATGATCGGCAGGTAGGGGGAAATCCAGCCATTGAACTCGAAGTGCAGGTGGCGGTAGTGCTGCAGTGTGCCGACATCGACCTGGTCGCCGGGCATCAGGACAAAATCGATGCTTTCCTCGATCGGCACCCCGTAGAGGTCCTCCACCTTTTTCTTGGCGCGCTCCACGAGGCGTTCGAAACGTCGCTGGGCGGGATCGATGATCTGGTTGTCACCAAGCACCAGGACGCGGAACTTCCCTGTGGCAGTCCCGAGCGGCTTCGGGGTGCGGAAACGGAACATCGCCGAGGTGAGGTTTTCCGTGCGAACCCGGTAGTGATAGTAGGTGTCCGGCTGCAGCCCGGTGAGCTGGACGGTGTGATAGTGGTAGTTGCTTCCCAGCACGTTCCGGGTCCCCGAAACGGTGTGCTCAAGAGCCGCCATGTCGGTTCCATAATCGATGAAGGTCTGGCTGTCGGCATCGGTCCACCAAGACACCCGCATCGAGTCGGGACGCGGGGCATGGAGGTAGGGGCGGAGGCCGGCCGGAGTGCCGGAGAAGTCATAGTCGATCGCCCCCAGGGCCCGGAAGGGCCGGAATGCGAAGGCGCTGGCGCCGGAGGCGGTGAGAAGACGAAGGAATCGGGAACGGTTCATGAAGGCTCGCTTCGGTCAGAAGGATGGGAATTCGTAAACCCGGTAGAAGCGCCGGGCGGGTGGGCTGGAGCCGAGGTGCTCGGTGTAGCTGGTGGTGGCGCCAGCGGAAGGCCAGGCGAACTCAAGGCGCTGCCAGGACGGATCGACCTGCGGATCTCCCTCCAGACCCGCGGAGGCATAGATGTCATAGTCGAATCCCTCCTTTGATTCCCAGGTGAGGGTGAAGTCGCTTCCGGTCATGCTCGTCGAAACGACGCGGATAGCCGGATCCTGCGGCTCGGTCACGGTGAAGAGAATCGGCCCTTGGGCGATTTCGTATCCATCATCGACCAGCAGCGCCGCGTAGTAATCTCCGGCGGGAAGGCCGCTGAAGGTCAGGCTGCCGTCCGCCGCGGCCGCGCCGGCGGTCTGCGTGCCGTTCAGATAGTTCCATTGGGCCGAGGGCACGAGGCCGGGAAGGTCGGTCCGGCGATAGATCCCGACCCAGTCGGTCGGGCCGGCCGCGGCGCCCGTCCAGGATACGGTTAGGGTTTCCTCGGTGGTGATGCTGGAGCTGCTGATCGAGAAGGCACCGGAGTTCGCCTGTTCACGCAGCACCTGGACCTGCGCGGTGTGGCCGCTCTCATTCGCGTCGAGGGTGAAGGTGGTGGCTGGCCCGGGCACGGAGAACAGCCGCGAGCCCAGCCCGGTGAGGGGGTCGGTGTCGGCGGTGACGTCGATGAGCTGGGACCCGTCGGAGATGGTGACGAGCCCTGCATCCACCGGCCGAACCTCCCAGCTGAGGAGGGTTTGGTAGTCCGGGGCGGTGGCGAGCTGGGTGGAGGAGGTGAGGCCGAGGGCTTCCCCGATGAGCACCGTCAACTGCATGCTGTTGGCACCGTCGAGCGACAAAGTGTAGGTCGTGCTTTCCAGCGGGCTGACCTGAAGGGAGCCGTCTCCCGTGGTGAGGTTGGTGTTGGCGGTGACATCGGTGACGGAAACACCATCGCTCAAGGTCACCTTCACGGCGGGATTCGGGTTGGCGATGGTCCAGGACAGGGTCAACGGCCGGCCGGCATAAGCACTGTCGCTGGCGAAGTGCGTGAGGCCGGGCTCGGTATCGGCCACCTGGTCGAAGGCGAGGTTGTCGATCGCGAGGTAGGAATTGGTCCCGGAGCCGGAGCCGATTTTCAGCACCAGCGTCAGCTCTTCGGCTACCGATCCGGTGAGGTTGCCGAAGGAAAGCGTGGAGGCACCGTCGGTCGGGGCGTCATGAACGCCGCTTGCCAACGCGCCGCTCGATGAGCCGGTGACGGTCCAGTCGATGTGGAAATCCCCGCCGCCGGTGTAAACGTTGAAATCGACCGATGACAGCAGGACGTTGAAGCCCTCGTCGGGGGAAAAGACGATCTGATAGGCTTTTCCTGGGTCCGCCTCGTCCATCTGATAGACGCCGGTGCCGGTCTCGTTGAGCGCGCTGGGATGGGTCCAGCCAGCCTCGGAGTAGGTCTGCCATCCGCCATTGCCCACCGGGCTCCAGTCGATTCCGATGTTCGGGGTTCCGGTGAGATAGGAACCGTAGGTGGCCGGCACGTCCTGGTTGTTTGCCAGGCCGGTGCCGGTGAGGAGCGAGGCCGCATGCAGCGCGTTGGCAAGGGCGCAACCGGCGGCACCGATGGCAGCCAGGCGGTGGTGTCGAAATGAGCGGGGTTTCATGGCGGGAGTGGGTTTTGCGGGCACTGCCGGCAGGCGGGGCCGCCTGTGGGGCCGCCGGGGAAGTTAGCGTCCGGACCCGCCGGCGGACGACGGGCAAAAGAGGCGTCCGGGAGGGCAAAAACGCCGGCCCTGCGCCACATCCGGCATCACCGGTATCCGAAGGCATCGAGATATGGCTCCAGCAGGTCGAGGTGGGGCTCCAGCCAGCGACGGTAGTTTTCCCACCGCCCCCGGGCGCGGGTGTAGAGAGGGCGGGAAACATCATCATAGGTCGGCGTGCCGATATCCTTGCCCGGGGCGGCGCGGTGGTGGGCGAGCATGCCGGGGGACCATTCGAGACCGAGAAACGAACACAGCCGGCGGGTCTGCACGCCGGGCCGGGAAAGCAGGTCCTCGTAGCGGGATTCCATCCAGCGTTGCGGATCGATCCTGTCCCGCAGCCACAGCCAATGGCGCAGCACCTCCGCGTAGTAGCGGCAGGTCTCGGGCAAACCGGCCGCCGCCACGCTGTGCGGGGCGAGGGGCACGATGGTGAAGAAGAAGCTGACGACGACGTCCCGCGGATCGCGCAGCGGCATCAGGATCTTTGCTTCAGGAAACAACCGCAGCGGAACGGCCAGGTCACCGGTGAGCAGCGGCTCTTTTTCGATCAGCAGCCGATCGTCCAGGGCTTCGCCCACGCGGTCCTCGGTGGCGCGCAGGTATTCGGCCCGCCCGGCAGCGAGCTGCTCCGCATCCAGGGCATCAAGCCCGTCCATCGCTGCTGCGGCCGATGCCGGGGCCAGCGCCAGGGGGTTCCGGAACTGGGTGGCCAGGATCCCCGTTTCATCCGTGCCGAGGCAGCCGGGGTGGGCGCACAGAATCTGCTCGAGAAGGGTGGTGCCGGAGCGTGGAAAGCCGGCCAGGAGGCAGATTCGGGGCATCGGCGGCCGGCCGCCGGTCGTGACGCTCCAGCGCTGCAGCCGGTCGGCATCCAGCGCCCGGGTGAGTTCCCACTGGCGGGTGGCGAGGGCGCGCCAGGCATCGTGGTGGGCCTGGCTTCCGCTGCGGATCTGGTGCTTGGCCAGAGCCAGCTGGCGCATGGCGGCCTCATAGTCGCCAAGTCGATCGAGAACGGCGGCCAGCTCGTAGCGGAGGCGCCAGTCCTCCACCGAGGGATGTCGGGAAAGATGTGCCTCCAGCCGCTGGCGGGCCGCGTCGAAGGCGCCATCGAGGCGTTCGATGTGGGCGAGCAGGCGCACGGCGCGGAGGTGCGTCGGCTGCCCGCGCAGCAGTTCGAGCAACAACTCCCTGGCGGCCTCCCGCCTGCCGGAGCGCTCGAGGGCGGCGGCGTGCATGGCCGCGGTGTCCGGATTGGCGGGATCGAGTTCGAGCGCGCGCGCGGTGAAGCAAGCGGCGTCGCGGATCCGGCCGTATTGAAACAGGATCCTGGCCGCAGATAGCAGCGGCGCCGGCGTGGTGTCGGGATGGGTGAGCAGCTTTTCGCGCAGCGCCCCGCTTTCGCCATAGCGATGAAGGGAGATGAGCACTCCCAGATGCTCGAGCAGGAGCTGCGCGCCCTCCGCCGCCGAGGAAACCTGCTCCCAGAGCGCAAGCGCGCGCTGGATCTGCCCGGCCCGGATGGCCTGTCGTGCCTGTTCCAGCATGCCCGGGACGATGGGATTTCGGCGCTCCGCCGCGGCCGGGCCTAGCGGCGGCGGCGCATCGCCAGCGCGCCGAGGCCGAGCGCCCCGAGCACGATGCCGCCCGGCTCGGGCACGGCCACCTGATCGAAGGCAAGATTGTCCGCAGCCAGATAGGAACCGGTGCCGGAGCCCGCTCCGATGACCAGATCGAGCGAGACGGACTCGCCACCGGTGCCGCTGAGCGCGCCGAAGGACAGGGTGGAGTTCTGGTCGGTCACGGCCAGGAAACTGCCGCTGCCGAGCGTGCCACTGGTGCTGCCGGTGACGGTCCAGCCGATGTTGAAATCGCCGCCGCCGTTGTAGACGTTGAAGTCGATCGAGGTGAGCACGACATCATAGCCGCTGCCGGGGCTCAGCTGGATGGTGTAGGTGGCGCCGGTGATAGCAGCGTCCATCTGGTAGACCCCGCTGCCGGTATCGGCCGCAGCGCTGGGATGGGTCCACTCGTCATCGGTGTAGGTTTCCCAGCCGCCTGCTCCGGCCGGGCTCCAGAGAACGGCGATGTCGGGCGTGCCGGCGAGGTTCGAGCCGTGGTCGCTGGGGACGGGCAGGTTTTTCTCCAGGCCGGTTCCCGAAAGAATCGTGGCGGCGTGGAGGGTGGGGGCGAGGGCCAGCGTGGCGCCGCCCATGGCGGTGAGCTTGAGGGATGGGAGTTTCATACGGAGAAGTTCTGGTGGTGGCTTGCCGGCTGGAGATGGGGGCCTCGCCGACCATGACGAGCGTGCTGGCTCCACGCCGCAGTCGTCGATGGGCGAAAGCGACGGATGACCCGGCATTTTCGACGGACTGGAGAATTGAATGTGATTCTCCCGGCGGCTCGGTTCCCTTTTGCTCGTTCCCCGCCCGCCATGTCCGCATTCCAGCGAAGAGTCGTCGGCATCCGGTATCCCCAGTGGTCCTCTTTTGGCCCGGGGACGCTGGGTGGGGTGGTCGATTTCATGCGCGATCACCACCAGATGTGGCGGCTGGTGACGGAAAACGACTCTTACGGGGAAATGGAGGCGATCCGCATCACCGGCGATTGGCGGGGCAGCGGGCTGATTCTTTTTCGTTCCACGGAAGCGGAACTGGCCACCTTCCGGAAACGTGGGATTCCGGTGGTTCTGACCAGCACGGAGGGTCCGGATCTGGGCTTTCCGCGGGTGGTGCCGGACAACCCGGCCATCGGCCGTGAGGCGGCCCGCCACCTGCTCGGCTGCGGGCTTGATTCCTACGCCTTCCTCGCCCGAGGCGAGACTTTCTACCGCGAGGCCCACTTCGCTCCCGGCTTCCGGGTTTATGCCCGCGAACGGCTGCGCGGGTTCCGGGCGGAGCTGGCGGAGCGCAGCATCGAGCCGACGATCCACTACCTCCGCGGCAGGCCATTGTGGGAGGCCCGCACCTGGCGCGAAGTCCAAACCGAGGTGTGTGCCTTCCTTGCCACCCTGCCCAAGCCGTGCGGGCTGTTCGTGGTCGATGACTCGCTGGCGGCCGTGGCCTTGTGCGCCGCGGATACGCTCGGCCGGCGCGTGCCCGATGAGCTGGCGGTGATCGGTTACGGGGACGATCAGGTTTATTGCTACGCGAGCATGCCCGCGCTGAGCAGCATGGTGCACCCGGCGCGGGAGGTGGGGCGGCTGGCGGCGGAACTGCTGTGGCGGCAAATGGAGGGCGAGCAGGTCAGCGGCACGCAAACGGTCCCGCCGGGGGAGACGGTGGAGCGGGAGTCGAGCCGGGTGCTGGCGATCGATGACCGGATCGTCAGCGATCTGGTCGCATGGATCCGCTTGAAGGCCGTGCATGATCCGATCCGGGTGTCCGAACTCTGCGAGCGGGCGGGCCTTTCCTCCACCACGCTCAAGGAGCGCTTCGCCCGCTCGATCGGCCATCCGCCGAAGCAGGAAATCCAGCAGGTGCGGCTGAAGCACCTGGAGCGGCTGCTTTCCCGCCCGGGCTCCACGCTGGCCGGCATCGCCACCCAAATGGGATTCGCCTCCGCCCACGAATTGAGCCGTTTTTTCAAATCCGCGACCGGGCTGAGGCCGTCCGAATTCCGCCAGGCGCGGGGCAACCGCCGCACGGGTCCGAAGGGATTCGCGGTGGTGTTCGACATGGATGGCACCTTGTTCGACAGCGAGTCGTTCTTCTTCCGGGCCTTCGCGCACGCCTACCGGGAGCAGGGGGAAAGCCTGAGCCGCGAGGATTACTTCCGCCGCTTCGCGGGAACCACCAATGCCCACATCGAGCGGGAACTCGAACGGGGTGCCGGCCGGGATTTCAACCGCACCCACTTCTCGCGCGCGTGGCGGGACGAGTTCAACCGCCTGATCGAGGAGGAGGGCTTGCAACCCTTCGCCGATGTGCTGCGCGCCCTCGACGAGCTGGCCGCGCTCGGAGTGCCGCTGGCGCTGGCCAGCTCCAGCGACCTCGCGGACATCGGCCACCTGCTGCGCAGCGCCGGATTGGCCGCGCGCTTCGAATCCATCACCGGCGGCGATGAGGTCCCGCGCAGCAAGCCGGATCCCGCCATCTTCAAGCTCGCGGCACGCCGCCTCGGCTACCCGCCCGAGCATTGCGTGGCGGTGGAAGACTCGGCCGCGGGCGTGAAGGCCGCCCGGGCCGCCGGGATGAGGGTAATCCATGTGGCGAGGGAACCCCGGGGCGGGATTGCCGTCGCCGACCCGTCAACCCGAAGCGTGGCTAGCCTCGACGCGATCGACTGGCGGACGATGGCCGAAAGCATCCTGGTGCCCTCCGACGACGATGCCGCCGGCTGAATCGATGTCCCCGGCCCTCCGGCGCAAATCCCGGGATCACTCCGAGGTCGGCGAGCTGAGCGGGATGCTGAGGACCGGATCCTGGTTTCCACCGGCCACGCGCGAGCCTTCACCCGAGGCGATGGTGCGGGCGGCATCCTGGAAAATCACCTTCACGGTCGATTCGAGAAGCCCCAGCGGCCGCTTCGGCACCCACACGATGTCGCCCGGCTGGAGTAGCACGTTGGTTTCCTTGCCGGTCAGGATGCCGTCGAGGTTCACCACCGCGGCCTGCGGCTTGTCGAGGCTGCCGCGAACCACCACCACCTGCTTGGTGTAGGCTCCGGGCGCGGGGCCGTGGGCCTGGGCGATGCAGTCGACCAGCGTCAGCGAATCCTTGTAGCCGATCGCCTGCGGCGCGGCCACCGCGCCGAGCAGCAGCACGGTGGAACTCGTGGCGGAGGGAAGATAAATGTAGTCATTGTGCCGCAGATAAATGTTCTGCGAGGCGTCGCCGCCGCGGATGAGCTTCTCGAAGTTGACCGGCAGGATCTCGCCATCGCGGATGACGACGGAGTTCGACAGGTCCGCCAGCTCCTCGGTCACCCCGGAGAAGGCGGAGGTGAAAAGACCACCCGCCTGCGAGACGGCCTCGAGCAGGGTGGTCGGCTGGCGCAGCGGATAGATGCCGGGTTTGAACACCCGGCCGAGAATCCAGTAACGCCGCGAGCGGACCTCGACCAGCGACACGTTGACCAGCGGCTTGGTGTAGTCGCGCTTGAGCGCCTCGGTCAGCCGCGAGGCGAATTCCTTCTGCGTGAGGCCCTCGGCACGGACCCCGCCGGCGAGGTTGTAGTAGACCATGCCATCGGGCATGACGAAGGTCCGGGCGAGGGTGCCGGAGACCTCGGCGATCTCGATTTCCACCACATCGCCGGGCCCCAGGATGTAGGGATCCTTGGGCGGTTGCAGGAGCTTCGCCGACGGCTTGCGGTCGATCTTCACATTGGTGAAGTTGAGGTTTTTCACCGTCTGGTCGGCCGTCCGCGCGTCGAAGTCCGGACGCGGGATGATCTGGCTGCAGGAAACCGCCAGCAGGCAGACGGTGAGCGCCGCGAGGAGGTTGGACAGCCGGCGCATCAGGGGTTGGTGAGGATCGGGTCGACGTTGACGTTGACCCAGGTGGAGGTCGCGCTGGTGGCGAAGGCGGCGAGCGCCAGCTTGAGAATATCCTCGGCCTGCGCCCACGGCCGGTCGGCGATGTAGACGATGTCCTTCGGCTGCAGTTTGAAGTCGCTCTCCTTCGCCGCCAGGATGTCGCGCAGGGAAACGACGTGCGTTTCCGGCTCCGAGAAACTGCCGCGGACGACCAGCACCCGGTCGGTCCACGCGCGGTCGGTGAAGCCGCCGCGGCGGGTGATGGCGGACACCACCGAGGCATCCGGCGTCATGCCCTGCACGCCCGGCGTCGTCACGGCACCGAGGACGTAGTAATCGTTCGAAATCGTGGAGGCGATGTAGATGAAGTCGTTCGGCTCGATCTCGAGGTTCTGCGACATGTCGCCGTCCTGGAAGAGCTTGCGGAAGTTGATCGGCAGCTGCTCGCCGCGGCGCGAAAGGAAGGACCGGTCGTAATCGGCCAGCTCGACCGTCCGGCGCTCGAACAGGCCCGTTTCGATGCCTCCGGCGTTGGCGATCGCCTCGACCAGCGTGATCGGCCGCTCGAGCGTGACCACTCCCTTGCGGACGACTTTTCCCAGGATGGTGAACCGCTTCGAGCCGATCTCCTCGGGCGTGATGATCACCCGCGGCGCCTTGAAGTGCCCCTGCAGCGCCTTTTCGATCTCGATGCGGGCTTCGTCGAGCGTGAGGCCGGCGACGTTCACGTTCTGCGCCTGCAGGTAGCTGATGGTGCCATCGGGCGCGATGCGGAAGCCGGGCCGGTCGAGCTCCGGGCGGCCGAAAAGCGAGAAGTTGATCACGTCGCCGGGTCCGAGCTCGTAGCGGTCGCGCCACGACAGCGCGGACGACTCGGCGCGGTTGCCGGGCACCGGCTTCGACTCCTGTGCGGCGAGCGGCAGGAGGAAAAACAGCGCGGCGATGGCGAAGGCGCGGAGCATCAGGAAAAGCGTTGCGTGAGGAAGAGCGAAAGTTCGTCGGCCGCCCGGCGGATCAGCCCGGCCGGAGCCTCGATGAGGGCGATGGTGCCGGCGCAGGGCCCGAGGTAGACCTCGGTGAGGTGGCGTGCCTCGGCGTAGGCGGACAGCGATTCCTTTTCGCCCTCGATCACCGCGAACCAGCTTCCCGCCTCGGCCAGGCTCGGGCGCCGGTCCTGCCTGGGCAGTCCGGCGGCGCGAAGGAAATGGTGGGATGACGGGGCGCCTTGGTCGGTCCACGCCAGCTCGGGCCCGGCCGGCGTTTCCCACAAGTCATCCGGCGTGAGATCGAGCACATCCAGCGGCTTGCCGGCATCGGCCGAGACCGCCACGGCGACCGATCGCCAGAACTCGCGCTCCGTCGCGGCATCGAGCGCGGAAGTCCAGAACAGGACCGGTCCGCGCTCCGCCAGCTCGGGGGAAAGGATGGAGATCCACAAGTCGCGGAACTCTTCCGGGCCGGCGGTTTCCGGCAGCCGGGCGACCAAGGGAGCCCGCGTCGTCGCGCAGCATTCGAGCACCGAGCGGCGGGTGCTGCGCTGGGTCAGCAGCAGGGTGAAAATCATGGCGATGCCCGCGCCGGCCAGCGATCCCGCCCCGCCGAGCAGGAGCGGCTTTTTCAACATCGAGGACGGCACCACGGCGCGCGGGTCCGGCGGCTGGAAGATCTGCCAATAGCCCGGCGATCCGGTGGCGAAGATCTGCGCCTCCTTGAGGCGGTTGCTCATCAGCGTCAGGCCCTCGATGAACGAGTCGCGCTTCTTACGGAGGGCATCGTACTTACTGATGATCTCCGGAAACTCGGCCAAGCGGGCGGAGGTGGATTTCTGCAGCGCCTCCAGCGACACGATGCGGCTGGTCGCCTCGCTGAGACGGTTCTCGACGTCGACGATGTCGAGGTAGAGCTGGTTGCCGAGCGGCGTGCCGGTGTAGGCGTCGAGCCCGACGTCCTGGCCATCGCCGAGGGCGTCGATCTGCCGCTGGAGGTACTCGATGTTCTCCAGCTTCGCCTGCACCAGCGGGTTCTCGTCGGTATAGGTCGAGCGGAGGCTGGCCAGCTCGTCCTTGGCGGTGCGGATGCTCAGCTCCAGCGGGCTCTGGTGGCGGATCTGCTCGTCGAGGGTCGAGAGCTGTTGCCGGAGCGACACCTTGTTGGTCCGCGCCTCTTCCAGCTGCAGCTCGATCTGCGACAGCTTCGACAGCACCGCGGCCACCTGCGAGTCGCCGCCGATGAAGTCCTTTTCCTTCGAGAATTCGAGAATCTGGCGGTTGGTGTCCTCGATCTGCTGCTCCAGCTCGGCCACCTCCTTGGCCAGCAGCTCGAGCACCCCGCGGGCCTCGGCCTGCTGCAGGCGCTTGGTGTATTCGCGGATCTGCTCGGCCCAGATGCCGGTGAAACGGACGGCATCCTCGGCGCTGACGGGCGAGTGGTAGGTGATATAGAAGATGTCCGTGTTTTCCTGCTGACTGGCCTCCACGAAGGTCGACACGTGGCCGGAGCTGATGCCGTTGTTGGCCTCCTTCAGCGCGAGGTCGAGCGGCTCGCTGGCCAGGAGCGTGGCGAGCAGGGTGGCGTCGTTGAGGTCGGCCGGGCGGAAGGACTGCCCGATCTCCGAGGTCTGCACCGTCTGCGGCACGCGGCGTTTGATCAGGGCCACGGAAAGCGAGAAGGTCTGGTGAGTGATCAGCTTGCCGGCGATGAAGCCGAGCCCGCCGAAAACCAGCACGCCAACGAGGATCCACGGCCAGCGCGCGAGGATGCCGGCGAGCAGCCGGACGGGATCGATGGCCACGGGATAGCCGAATCGTTTCCCTCCCGACACGGCGGTCGGATCGGGCTCGGTGGCTGGTGTGGTGGAACTCCCCGGTGACGACATGATCAGCTTTCCGCGGAAGTTATTACGGAAAAATTAACATTGGAAGTGTCGCTTTTGCCCGACTTTCGCGCCTTCCCGGCAAGGTCGAGGAGAGTGGAGGAAAAGGCGGCCGCGAAGGAGGGCAGCGACATCTCGTGGCGGACGCGGTCGGTCAGCCCTTGCCCGGGCCCGGGCTTTCCCTCGCGCAGCCAGTCGGCGAGGACCTTGGCCAGCGCGGTCGGCGAGGCGGGATCGAAGCGGCGGGCGGCGGGGAGGAGGTCCTTCATGCCGTCGCGGTCGCTGCCGAAGACCGAGGTGCCGGTGGCCAGGGCCTCGAGCATGACCAGCGGCAGGCCCTCGTAGCGCGAGGGAATGACGAGGGCGTCGAGCGCGCGGTAGAGCGGGGCGGGATCGCACCAAGGAAGGACGGTGCCGGCGACGGCGCGGCTTTTCAGCAGCTCGCGCAGGGCGGGTGTGTCGGGGCCTTCACCGGCGAAGACGAGGTGGCAGCTTTGCTTGAGAGCAGGCTCGGCGGCGACGGCCTCGACGAGCAGGTGCTGCTGCTTTTGCATGAACTCGGTGCGGCCGACGACGCCGAGCAGGGTTTTGTCGGCGGGCAGGTCGAGCTCGCGGCGGGCGGCTTGCGGGTCGCCGGCCTGGAAGCGGGCGGTGTCGATGCCGTTGTAAACGATGTGGACCGGGGCGGTGGCGCCGCGGCGTTCGAGCATGCGGGCCATCTCGTCGGTGATGGTCACGAAGCTGTCGGGGAGCTGGAAAAGAGGGCCGCAGAAGAGGTCGCGGAGCCGGCCGAGCTTGGCGCCCATCTGGTGGTTCGAGTGCGGCACCGGGATGTAGCTGGTGCTCGGGATGCCGGCCTTGCGGGCGGCGTGGAGGGCGAGCGAGGAGTGCTCGATGTTTCCCTGAATGGCGATGACCAGATCCGGCGCGATGTCGCGGAAACGGGCGGCGAGGTCGTCGATGCGCGAGGGCTTGAGGCGGTTGCGCAAGGCTTCGAGCTTGGACGACTGCCAGGGCAGGGTCTCGACGTGAAGGTGGGGGTGCGTTTCCGCGAGGGCGGCGAGCTTTTCGCGCAGCTTGGCATTGGCCTCGGAGGCGAGGAAAATTACGGGATCCGCCGTAGCACGGAGGACCGCCTCGAGGCCGGCGAGGGCCATGACTTCGTGGCCGCCGAAGACCGGGCTGTCGTCGTAGAAGAGGAGGCTCATGCGGTGGCGGCTTGGAGAAGTTGCTGCACGTCAGCGTCGGAGATCGGCGAGGTGAGAACGCGCCCGGCGAGGTCGATCTGCGGCTGGACGTGGCGGGCGTGCATCGGCTCGACGTGCTCGGCGCACTGGCGGCGGACGGAGGCCTCGGTGCGGCCGCGCTCGGTGGTGTCGCGGGCGATGCGACGGCTGAGGCGGAGCCCGGCGGGGCAGTCGACAAAGATTGTCAGCGCCGCCATATCCCGGATGGCGGGGCGGGTCAGCGGCCACAGGCCTTCGAGGATGAGGAAGTCGGTGGGCTGGAGGGTTTCGGTCGCGGCGGCGCGGGTGTGGGTGTGGAAATCATATCGCGGGATTTCCGCGGGGTGGCCGGAGGACAGCTTGAAGAGCGCGGTCTCGACCGAAGCCCAGTCGATGGTGGCGGGGTCGTCGAAGTTCACCCGCTCGCGTTGCCCGGGGGTGAGGTGGGAGAGGTCGCGGTAAAAGTGGTCGAGCGTGAGGACCGCCGATGCGGGAAGGGCCTCGTGGAGGAGTCGGGCGAGGCGGGATTTTCCCGATCCGCTGCCGCCGGCGATGACGATGAGGGAAACCGTAGATGAACGCGGATGGACGCAGATGCTTGAGTTCTGATCTGCGTTCATCGGCGTTGATCGGCGGTTGAAGCTTCGAGGTAGTCCTCGATCTTGGTGGTGATGACTTCGATGTCGAAATGGCGGCGGGCTTCCTCGAGGGCGGTGTTGGCGATGGAGGCGCGAAGTTCCGGCGAGGCGGCCATTTCCGCGATGCGGGTGGCGTAGAGGGCCGGGTTGGCGGCTTCGGCGACGAGGCAGTTCTCGCCGTGGCGGGCGAGTTCGGCCTGGCCGCCATCGAGAGAGGTGATGACGGGGAGGCCGGAGGCCATGGCCTCGAGCGGGGTCAGGGCGAAGGGCTCGCCCCAGTTCGAGGTGAAGAGCAGGGCGTCGTGCTGCGAGTAGAGTTGTTTCATCTCGGCGGCGGGCGCGGACTTGCGGGTGACGCGTCCGACAAGGCCGAGTCGGGCGATTTCCGCGTCGAGCGCGGCGACGTAGCCGGCATCGCCGTGGCCGTAGAGGTCGAGGGTGAGGTCGGGGTTTTCGCAGGCGGCGAGGGCGCGGACGGCGGTGAGCGGGTCCTTGTCTTCGGCGAGACGGCCGACCCAGAGGAGCCTCGAAAAATCTGCGTGCTCGGTTTTTACGGCGAATGCCGTCGTTTCGATCCCGCAGTGGATGACCTGCGCGTGCGCGACCGGCCAGCCGCGGGAAACGGTGTGGTCGCGCATGAAGGCGCTGCAGAAATAGATGCGCGGGAAACGGAGGAAGTCCCAGGAGCCGGTCGGGGTTTCGTCGGTGATGTTTTTTCGGTAACCGATGGCGGTGAGGACCTGGCGGAGGAAGGTGACGGGGGCGGACTTCGGTTCGTTCCACCACGAGAGCCAGACGTCGGCGCGGAGGCTGCGGGCGATCCAGTGGTCGGAGACGTCGTAAACCAGCGGGATGCCGGAGGCTTCGAGGCGGAGCAGCAGCGACTTCGAGATGCCGCCCATGTTCCAGACGTGGATCAGCTCGGGCTTGAACGAGTCGATCTCGTCGAGCAGCGCGCGGTGGTTGTGCTGCTCGAGCGCGCGGAGTTTCCAGATCGAGAGCCAAGGGTGGCCGTACATGCCGTGGACGCGCAGGCGGCGGGAAACGTGCGGCGGGTTTTCCTCGGCGCGGCCGTCGACGTGGTGGTCGGAGGTAAGCACGCGGATCTCGTGGCCGCGGGCGCGGAGGCGCTCGACGACGTCGCGGCAGCGGATCTCGTAGCCGCCGATTTCGTGAGGAGGATAGAGGTTGGAGATGACGAGGATCCTCATCCTTCGCGCTGATAGTGTTTCCAACCGGCGTGGTAGCCATCGCGACGACCGAGGCGCATGGCGAAGCGGACGGCGGCGGCGTGCGGGACGCCGAAAAGCTGGCCGTTTCTCAGGCACCACTTCGCGTCGCGCAGCGTGTCCCTCAGCCAACCCAGGCAGACGTAGTGGTGGAGGTTCATGTTCCGCGGGTGCGTCGTGCCGGTGGCGGCACCGGCCTTGGCATCGCCGAACGAGCGCTTGTAGCTCTGCTTGAGCGTGTAGTTGTGCGAATGCATGGCGACCGAATCGATCGCGTAGAGCACGTGGTAGCCGTTCTCGATGAGGCGGCGCGTCCATTCGTCGTCCTCGGCATATTGCAGGTCCTCGCGGATCGGGACCTCGGCGAGCACCGACTTGTGGGTGACGCAGCTGACCATGCTGAAGAAGTGCTCCCAGTTCACCGACTCGCGCTCGGGACCGAAGCAGCGGTCGTAGTCGTGCGCGAAGACCGCCTGGCAGTCGGGTCGCGGAACCTGGCGGGAAAAGGCGGCGCCGAACTTGGGGTCGGCGACGCAGGGCTTGAGCAGGTTGACGAGCCAGTCGCGGCCGACCGGCTTGGCGTCGGCATTGAGGTAAACGACCCAGTCGTGGCTGGCCTCGCGGGCGCCCAGATTGAGCACCGGGCCGGGGACGTAGGTGCCGGGCGGGATCTCGATGATGCGGGCGCGGCCGTCCTTTTTCGCAATGGCCACGGAGTCGTCGGTCGAGCCGGAGTCGATGAGGATCAGCTCGATCCCGCCATCGAAGTCCTGGGCGAAGAGCTCGCGGATGGTTTCTCCGATGGCCCATCCTTCGTTGTAGCACCGCATCACGACGGTGACGGCATCAGGCAAGCGATCCATGGGCGACGGCTGAGGTGGTGGGTTCGGCGGAAAGCAGCGACTCGTAGCGCCGCGCGAGGCGGGTGCCGATGGCCGGCCAGCCGAAGCGCTGGTTGGCGGTGGCGATGCCGTTTTCCTCGAGCGAAGTACGAAGGTCACCGTCGGTGAGCGCGCGGGCGATCCCGCTGGCGAAGGCCTCCTCGGTGTCGGCGAGCAGGACGTCGTGACCGTGCTGAAGCTCCAGGCCCTGGGCACCGATGGAGGTGGAAACGACGGGCGTGCCGATGGCGAGCGACTCGACGATCTTCAGCCGCGTGCCGCCGCCGATGCGCAGCGGGACCATCTGGATCCACGAGCGACGGTAGTAGGGGCGGACGTCGGGCACGCCTCCGGTGACGATGACGCCGGGGCGCGAGCCGTAGGCCTTCACTTCATCGATGGGGTTCTTGCCGACGATGAGCGTCTTCACGCCGGGCAGTTTTTTCAGCAGGCGATCGTGGATGCCGCCGCCGAAGAACCAGCGCAGGGCATCGACATTCGGGCTGTAATCCATGGCGCCGCAGAAGATGACAGTCGGCTCGGCATCGCGTGGATCGGGCGCGGCGGCGGGCTGGAAGTAGTCGAGATCGACGCCGTTGGCGACGACCATGACCGGTGCCTTCTTGCTGACGCGGGCGTGCAGGAAGGTCTCATCGTCCGGGCCGCAGACAACCTCAAGCTTCGCCTCGCGGGCGAGCTTCCTTTCGTAAAACCACAGCTTCGCGAGGGCCTCCCAGCGGAGGAGTTTTTCGCGGGGCGGCAGGTTCAGCGTGCCCTGCTCCATGAGCTGGAACTGGAGGTCGACGCGCGAGCGATCGACGACGAAGGGCGTGTGGTGCCGGTGCGGCAGGACGTAGGGCATCATCACCAGGTCGCAGATGTGGACCAGGTCGTAGCGGCCGGGCTGGAGGTGGCGGTCGACGGCTTCCTTGATCTCCGGCTGCTGCCAGTGCTGGACGTTGGCGGGGAGCGGATTGAGGAGGCGGGTCGGGATGAGCTTCTGCCATGTGGGGTGCTCGAAAGGCACGAACTCGACACTGCGGCAGAACCCGGAAAAGATGGCGTGTTTCTCCGTGGTGTCCTCGTCCTTTTCGACCAGCGCGATGAGATCGACCTCGTGATGAGCGGCGAGGCTTTTCAGCAAATGGAAGGTGCGCTGGTAGGTGCCGCGGTCGAGTGGCCACGGGGCGTAGGGATAGATGACGAGCAGCTTCATGGCGGGTCAGTTGTAGCGTTCCCAGAGGCGTTGGTAGGCGGGGATGGCGTCGGCGGGGGTGGCGACGGACGCGACGAGCTGGCGGGAAAGCCAGCGCGGGTCCGCGTCGGCGCTGTCCCAGAGCAGGACGGGCAGTGAGTTGAGCAGCGCCTCGCGCGGGTAGCGGAACGGGCGGGCGAGCAGGCCTTTCGGGCCGAAGGTGCGGAGGCGGATGAGCGCGTTCTTGAGCGCGTTCGTCTCGGGGCACTTGTTGCCGTCGTGCGCGTAGTCGGCGGGCGTGCGGAAAGGTTTCGCGAGCCGCTTTTCCTCGACCTGGCGCCAGACCGACCAGGCGGCGGCGGTGACCTTGGCGTGCAGCGCGGCGAGCTCGTCGCGGGCGGCGGTGGTGGAAACGGGGTGGAGCTTGAACTCGACGCCATCGCGGTGAAAGGCGAGCAGCTCGGGAGTGGCGTCGGTCCGTTGGAGACGCTGGTGGCGTTCGAGACAGGACCAGTGATAGCGGCCGTGGGCGGCGAGCAGGGCGTCGCCCATGGCGAGCTGGGCCTTGGCGATGTTGCGGGCGACGAAGTCGGCGTCCTCGCGGGTGAAGTCCTTTTTCGCGAGCCGCTGCTTGGCGTAGAGGAGGCCGCTGCAGCGGTTCATCAACAGCCGGGTGGCCTCGTGCGGCGGGATGCGCGAGGCATCGGCGTGATGGCGGCAGCTCGCGAGCGCGTCATCGGGCCCGGCGAAGATGCGGTGACCCTCGACGAGGTCGTAGTAGAACATCGAGGTCGGGCCGTTCGCGATCGCGTCGAGCGAGGTGATCTTGATTTCCACCTCGATGCCGAGCTGCTCCGTCATGCGGTGGCAGTAGTCGTGGATGGCGTGGCCGAAACGTTGCTCATTGAGGCGCGGCGGGCCGTCGATGAGGAGGAAGAACTCGAGGTCGTTGTAGGGCGCGTCGCCGCTGGCGGTCTTGAGCACGCCGCCTTCGCCACGACCGTATCCGCCGCCGAGGGCGAGCGCCTGGAGCTTGTCGGCGGGGACGATTTTCGCGACCTCCGCGCCGATCTCGCGGCAGGTGGTTTCAAGCAGGGCTTCGAGGGCGTCGTCGCCATCGCGAGTGAAGCGGAAGGTGCTCATGAGGCCTCCTTTCGGTGGCCGGCGGCGTGGCTTTCGGCCTGCCGGTAGATGCCTTCGAGGCGGTCGGAAATACGGGACCAGTCGTAGTTCGCGAGGGCCTCGGCTTTTCCCGCGGCACCGAGGCGCTGGCGCAGCGCGGGGTCGGCATGGAGGCGGACGAGTCGGTCGGTGAGTTGCTCGGGCGACTCGGGGTCGAAGAAGAGGCCGGTTTCGTCATCGCGGACCAGCGCCTGCAGGCCGCCGACGCGCGAGGCAATGACGGGGCGGGCGGCGCACCAGGCTTCGAGGACGACGATGCCGAAGGGCTCGTGGCGCGAGGCGAGCACGAAGGTGTCGGCGGCATGGTAGGCATCGACCAGCGAGCCGGAGTCATTGCCGAGGCCGGGGATGATCTGGACCGCATCGCCGAGCGACTCGGCGGCGATGAAGGCGTGGAGTTTTTCCGCGTAGGCGGGCTGGGTGACGGGGCCGATCAGCACCAGCCGGGCCTCCGGCGCGGTGGCGCGGAAGCGGGCGAAGGCTTGCAGCAGGCAGAGGTGGTTTTTCTGCGAGTCGATGCGGCCGACGTTGACGATAAGGAACGCGCTGTCCGGGATGCCGAAGCGCTGACGGAAGGCGGCGCCATCGCCGGTGGCGAAACGCTGTGAGTCGACGCCATTCGGCAGGTAGCTGACGCGGTCGTGGGAGAGTTCGGCGCGGGCCTTCTCCGCCTCGCTCTGGCCGACGCAGATGACATGGTCGGCGTCTTCGAGCACGCGGCGGGCGCCGAGCAGGGCGCCGAAGGGCTTGCCCCACTCGAACTTGCCCTGGATCGGCTTGGTGAGGTCGTCGAGCTCGGCGGCGGGGACGTCGAAGATGCCGCCGTGGAGCGAGACGACGTACGGCTTGCGCCGTAGTTTGGCCACGGTGCGGACGGTGCCGCCGAGGCGCTTGAGGGCGTGGGCGTGGAAGATGCGGACGTCCGGCTCGCGCATCAGCGCGCCGAAGAGCGGCAGCGAGAGCAGGTTGCCGCCCTTCTTGTCCATGGCGGCGCGCTCGGTTTCGCTGAGGCCGAGGAAAGGATAGAGGTGCGCGTGGCGCTCGACCGGGATGCCGGCGATGTCCTCGCGGCGGGAATCGGCGAGGGCCATCGAGGTGACGATCTTCGGGTGAAATCCGGCGGCCTTCTGGGCCTTGGAGGTTTCGAGGATGACGGTCTCCGTGCCACCCCATTCATGGGCGACGAAGCGGCGCGGGATGTGGATGATGGCACTCATGGTGTTCGCGCCGGCTGAAGCCAGCGCTCCGAGGTTTCAGGCGACGTTTTTCTTCGGCGCGCGGGCGGCGGCGTGGTGTTCAACGGCCTGCTCCATGAGGCTGTGGATGTGCGGGATGTGGGTGAGGTCGGCGGGGACGTCGGCGGTGTTGCTGAAGAGGGTGGCGTAGCTCTGGGGATCGGTCGGGTGGTAGCCGTGCATGGCACGGATCGGCCGTTCGCCCATGTGGCTGGGAACGATGAGGACGCCTTCTTTCGCCAGCCAGACGAGCTCGCCGAAGGCGTGGTCGTCGAAGTGGGTGCGGTAGTGCTTCAGCTCGTCGTCGGGCATCACGCGACCCTCGGGGACGGTGGCGAGGAGGGCCTCGATTTTTTCCCGGGCACCGGGCTTGAGGAACCAGAAGCGGGCCATGGTCGAGTCGTAGGCCACGGCGTAGTCTTCGCCGAACTTGAGGCCGAGGGTGTCGATCTTCGAGCGCAGGTCGAGGTGCTCATCGCAGTTGGCCATGCCGTGGTCGCTGAAGACATGGAGGTCGACGTGGCGGTAGTGCTTTTTCGCGACCTCCATGACCTGCGTGATCCAGCGCTCGTAGTGGTCGAGCTTCTTCGGGATCTCGGGCGAGTTGTTGCCGACCATGTGGAGGAGTCCGTCGAGGCCGGCCCAGTACTGGAAGGCGAAGTCGATGCGCTGGCTTTCGATGTCGGCGAGCAGGAGTTCGAGGTGCTTTTCCTCCGGCAGCGACGGGTCGGTGACGTAGTACGGCACTTGCCGTTGTTCGAGCAGGTCGAAGATGTTCGGGCCGACGTTCATGCCGCCGGGCTTCAGCGGGCTTTTCTTTTCGGTGAAATCGAAGAGGTGGATGAACTGGAAGGGGATGTTGTAGAGGTCGAAGTAGCCGCGGAAGCCGAGGCTCTTCTTCACGAACTTGGTGAGGTAGCGGCGGACGATGCGGCGGCCGGTGAGGGCGGTGGGCAGAAAGCGCAGCCAGCCAAGCGGGCGGAAGGGCGAGTGCTCGGGATCGTGGACGAAGTAGCACCAGTTGCGGTGTTCGTCGGGCCAGCGACCGGAGAGGATCGAGGGAACGCAGGCGCAGCTGTAGCCGAAGACGCTCTCGAGCTTGCGGCGGTGCGGGGCGACCTTTTCGAGGAAGGGCAGGTCTTTCACGATCTCCCACCCGCAGGCGTCGATCATGATGAAAAGGGAAAGGCGGTCTTTCATGGCTGGGCGGCGGTGGTGTGGCGGTCGACGACGGCCAGCAGTTCGGTCGGGCTGAAGGGCTTGGTGAGGAAGGCGGCGGCGCCGGATTGCTCGGCCTGCTCGCGGGTGAAGGTATGGCCGCGGGCGGTGAGGATGATGACGGGAATCTCCGCGGTTTCGGGGTCGGCCTTGAGCGCCTGGAGGACTTCGAGTCCGTCCATGCCGGGCATGATGACATCGAGGATGGCGGCATCCGGCTTGCGGGCGCGGATTTCCGAAAGGGCGGCATCGCCGGTGCCGACGGCGGTCCACTGGTGGCCCTTTTTCCGCAGGGTCATTTCGAGGAGCCGCAGCATGTGCGGGGCGTCTTCGGCAAGAACGAGGGTGGCCATGATTTCAGAAAGTCAGGATGAGGAAGGTCTGGTCGTCGGCGAGCGACTCGGCGGACCCGGTCTGGCCGAGCCGCTGGAGCAGTTGTTGCTTTAGGATAACGGGATCCACGGTGCCCGCGCTCTGGTGGAACCAGGCGGCGACTTCGTCCTGCGTTTCGAAAACCGGCCGCTCGTTGCGCGGGTCGATGAACCCATCGGTGTAAGCGAGGATACGGGTTCCGGGGTGGAGCGGAATTACGTCTTCTTGGAAGCTGGGCGAGCGCTCGATCCCGATCGGCGGCGCCTCGGGCATGGCCTCGGCGAGTTCGTTTCCGGAGATGACGACCGGGCAGTGGCCGGCGTTGGCGACGCGGATCAGGCCGGCAGGCACATCGACCACGCCGACGGCCAGCGTGACGAACATCTCCAGCCGGTCGAGATCCTCGAACATCTGGCTGCCGACCTTTTCCAGCACGGTCGCGGGGTGGTCGAAATCCTCACCGAGCGAGCGGATGATCGAGCGGGTGACGGCAGCCATCATGCTGGCGGCCACGCCTTTTCCCATGACATCGGCGATGACGAAAAAGTAGCCGGTGCCTTCCATCGGGATCAGGTCGTAGAAGTCCCCGCCGATCGAGAGCGCGCTCTCGCAGTGGCCGATGGCGTGGATGCCCTCGACCGGGTCCTGCACCGGCGGCAGCAGCGATTGCTGGATGGCGGCGGCCAGGTCGAACTCGTGCCGCGCGAGCCGCGAGCGAATGGCCTCCTCCTCATGGCGCAGGCTGAGGAAATGCTGGCTCAGGAACTCGGCGAAGGTGTGGACGAGGTTCAGCTCGCCGGCATTGAAGGGCTCGTCCGACGAGGTGCGGGCCAGCGTCAGCACGCCGAGCGGTTCGTCGTCGTGGAAAAACGGATGCACCAGGCCGGTGCGGACGGTATCCGGCAACGACGCGGATTCCGGGCCCTCGAACCACTGGTCCCTGCGCGACTCGAGAGCCCGGGTTTCCATCGGCAGCGGATCGCCCTCCTCCACACCGTGAAGAGCGAGACAGACCAGCCGACCGTGGTCGGCCACCCGCAGGATCCCGATTTCCGCGGAAGTGAGCGTGATGAGGTGCTCGAGGACATGCCCGGCGAAGTCGCGCGGCGAGTCGGCATCGCGCGCCTCGGCGGTGAAACGGAAGATGGCCGAAAGGCTCTCGTAGCAGGTCGAAAGCTCTTCGGTCATCGCCTCCAGCGTGGCCTCCAGATCCTCGGGCGGGCCGGGATCGGGAAACGACCGCCGCAGCTCCAGAAAGTTGCCGTGTTTTCCGCGCGCGTAGATGCGGGAATCGGTGAGCGCCTCGATCAGGAACAGCCCGCGGCCGGACTCGGAGTCGTCATCGGGCAGGCCCGGATCGTCGGGCCAGTCGAAGCCCGGCGTGCGATCGAGCAGCCGCGCGGTGACCTGCCCGGCGGCGACGAGCAGGGAAATCTCGAGCAGGCCGGGTGGCGGCCGATCGCCGGGATGAAGGACGCAGTTGTTCCCCGCCTCGGCGAGGACCAGCTCCCAGCCGGACAAGTGATCCTCCGGCAGGCCGCAGGATTGAAGAAACGCGCGGGCACCGATCGATGCCTCGCGGACCGCTTCGAGCGTGTAGGGTCCAGCCCACTGCCAAGAACGGCCGGTGGCGGTGCCGGATGAGTCGTGCGTGCTCAAGCGTCCCCCCTCAGGAAACGATTTCAAACACGCGGTGGAGCCGCGTGAGTTCCAGCACCTGGGTCGCCGGAGGGGTCGGCGAAAGAAGGCGCAACTTGCCGCCGCGTTCCTGGGCGAGCTTTTGCATCGAGATCAGCGCACCGAGGCCGCTGGAATCGAGGAACTCGAGCACGGAGGCGTCGAAGTCGATGTTGTCGAGACCATCGGTCAGGCGGAGCCGGACCTGGTCCTTGACCTCCCGGGCGGAGCCGGCGGTCAGTTCGGTGACGCCGGTCACGTGGAGCGTGTCGGCGCGGGATTCGGTGTGCATGTCGTGTGTGGGCTGTGGATGAGAAAAAGCGATGTCAACCCGTGGCGGAGGATGCGCCAACGCCAGGCGAAGGTCGGCCGGCTGGCGAAAAGGGCGGCGTGGGCGCGGGCTTCATCGTCCCACGGCTCGGCGCAGCCCTCGGCCTCCGGGGCGGTGAAAACGGCCGGCGGCACCTGCAGCCACAGGCGCTCGAACTCGGTCACGAGCTGCGCCGCCTGGATCGCCTCGATGGGGGGATTCCCGGTCCAGCTGAAGTGTCCGGTGACCACCCGGCACAGGCGGGGCCATCGTTTCCACCCGCCGGGCAGGGCGGGAAACTCGGCATACCACAGCGGGCGCAGCGGCTCGCCGGGTCCGGCCTTCAGCGTGGCTTGTCGAAACTCCCGCCACGGCCGGCGGCGGATCGGTGCCAGCAGCAGCGCCAGCAGCGGCACCCAGAAGGTGAGCAGCATCGCGCCCAATGCCAGCAGCCGCCCGAACGGCGACGCGGCCGCCTCCCGCACCGGATCCAGGCGGGAAAGCAGGAACGCATCGGTCAGCCGGGTCACCGAGCCATTGCTCCAATTGGCCAGCACCGGCCCGGCGGCGATCGAGCGCGCCAGATGAGTCATGCTGCCGAGATAAGTGCGCGCCCCGACGGTCGAATCGCCGATCTCCGCCCGCACCTCGACCAGCGAGTCGTTTTCCACATACGAGCGCGGTCCGATGTGCGCTCCCGCGGAAATGGTGGCCTGGTGGCCGATCCAGCACGGCGCCTCCAGCACCGCATCGCCCGCGATGCGTGTCTTCATGCCCACCCACACGCCGGGCGCTCGCTCGCGCACGCCGACCTGGCCGGGGGCGAGGAGATGAAGCAGTTGCGCGCGGGATTCATGCCAGGCAGCCGGCCCGTCGAGGATCGCCACATGCGGTGCCTGGGGCAGCCGGTCGAGCACCATCAGCTGGTCGCCGGGCAGCACTTCCGCACGCGCGGCACCTTCCTCCGGCGTCAGTTCGCGCGGGGTGGCGATGACTTCCACCTGCATGCCCCAAGTCGAGCCGGTTCCCACGTACTCCCGCAGCTCGGCGGGCCGATCGCTGGCGAAAAGGATGACTTCCGTGAAACCCTCGACCGCCAGGCCGTGAAGCGCATGGTCGACGAAGGGCTTGCCGAGATAGACTGCCAGCACCAACGGCACGTCGCCGGCGAGGTCATCGAGGATCGCCCGCTTGTCCGGGCAGATGACGATCGCGCGCTTCATGCGGCTCCTTTCCCCAGCAGCACGGCCGGCACGGTTTTGATCAGGATCAGCACGTCTTTCAGCACCGACTGGCTCTCGATGTAGCGGACGTCCAGGTCCACCTGTTCGGGAAATTCGATCGCGTTGCGGTCGCCGACCTCGAGCAGGCGGCCTTCGCGCTCGCCGATCTGCCACAGGCAGGTGATCCCCGGCACGGTGAGCAGCCGGCGGCGGTCGTCCGGCGAGTAGAGCGCCACCTCGCGCGGCAGCGGCGGGCGCGGACCCACCAGCGACATCTCGCCGCGCAGCACGTTGATCATCTGCGGCAGCTCGTCGATCGACATCTTGCGGATGAAGCGGCCCACCGGCGTGATCCGCGGATCGTCCTTCATCTTGAAGGTGATGCCATCCGCCTTCTCGTTGTGCTTCAGCAGCTCGGCCAGCTTGGCCTCGGCATCGACGCACATGCTGCGGAACTTCAGCATCCCGAACTCCCCGCCGCGGTAGCCCACGCGCTTCTGCTTGAAAAAAACCGGCCCGCCATCGCGGCGGACGAGGTGGGCCACCACCAGCATCAGCGGCGAGAGCACCAGCAGCAGGATCGAGGCGGCGAGCACGTCGATGGCGCGCTTGAGGAAACGGGTGCACCCGACGGTAAAGCGCCAGGCCGCGCGTTTCCATGCCATGTAGCAGCGCGCCCGCAGGCGGCCGAACGGGCCCGCGCTGGCCAGCAGGCGGCGGGCGGAAAGCTCGGCGATGGGATCGTGGACGATCATGTTTCGAGATATGGGAAAAGCAGCGGAATCATGATAGTGAACCAAATTCGCTATCTCATGACATGGGAGAAATAACGGTATTGACACCCAGCGCATGCAGCGCGTCGTGCAGGTCCTCGGTCGCCGTACGGGCGGCCTGCTCGAGGGTCTCCAGCCGCCGCCCGGCCTCCTCCAGCCGGCGCGCGGCGCAGGACTCCTCGACCGCCGCCGCGGCGTGCCGCAGGACCTCGAGCGAGAAGATCGAGGCCGAGCCCTTCAACGAATGGGCGTGGCGGCGCGCGTCGGCGTCGTTGTTGAGGCGGACCGCCTCGCGGACTTCATCGAGCTGCCCGGGAAGGTCGTCGATGAACTCGGTCGCCAGCGACACCGCGTCGGCGGCCGTCAGCTCGACCGCCAACTGGCGCAGCGCGCGGGTGGCGGGCGCCTCCGGGCGCTCGATGGGGGCCGGTTCGTCGGCGGTCGCGGCCGGCCTCAGCATTTCCCTCAGCGAGTGGAGGCGGATCGGCTTCGGCAGGTAGTCATCCATGCCCGCCTTCAGGCACAGGTCGCGGTCCCCGGACAGCGCGTTGGCGGTCAGGGCGATGATCCGCGTGGCCGGGAGCGCGTGCTCGCTTTCCCAAGCGCGGATGTGGCGGGTGGCCTCCAGGCCGTCCATGCCGGGCATCTGCACGTCCATCAGGATCACATCGTAGCGCCGGGTGGTGGCCGCGGCGATGGCCTCGCCGCCATCCACGGCGATGTCCGGGGTGCAGCCGAGCTGCGCCAGCGCGGCCAGGGCGAGCTTGCGGTTGATGGCGTTGTCCTCGGCCAGGAGCAGCCGTAGCGAGCACTGCTCCGCGGCCGGCTCGGGAGCCTGGGCGGGCCGGGCGACCGCCGGATCGCGGAAGCGGGCGGCTTGCTTCAGCAGCATGTTGAAAAGCGGGGAGACCTTCAGCGGCTTCGAGAGGGTGCCGCCGATCGCATCGCGGAAATGGTCGCGCGGGGTGAGCAGGTCGCCGGGGCCGCAGAGCAGCAGCGGGGCCGCACCCGCGGCGGCCAGGTCGTGCACGAACTGCTCACCCGCCGGCGTGGTGGCCTCGGCCTGGTCGATCAGCGCCGTCTGTGGCACCCAGCCATCGAGCTCGGCCCGCGCCTCTTCGGTGGAGGCCGCAGGGCGGACGTCCATGCCCCAGCGCTCGAGCAGCTCGGTGATGACGCGCAGCGACCAGCGGTGGCCATCCACCACCAGCACCCGGCGGCCGTCGAAGTCCGGGTACGGCATCGGCCGTACCAGCGGCGGCGGGTTTTCGGAAACGGTGACCGGGAGGGTGAAGGTGAAGGTCGATCCGCTGCCATGCCGGCTTTCCACCGAAATCCCGCCGCCCATCAGCTCGACCAGCCGCCGGCAGATCGCGAGCCCGAGCCCCGTGCCGCCGAAGCGCCGCGAGGTGGAGCTGTCCTGCTGGTGGAAAGGATGGAACAGGCGCTCGATTTGGCCGGGATCGATGCCCACGCCGGTGTCGGACACCCGGAAGCGCAGCTCGACCCGGCCGGCGTCGTCGGTCGGCCCGGCCTCGACCTCGAGGCGGACCTCTCCTTCCGGGGTGAACTTGACGGCGTTGCCCAGCAGGTTCACCAGCACCTGCCGCAGTCGGTGGGAGTCGCCGGAAATGGACGGCGGCACGCCCGCATCGAGCCGCGCGGCGAGGTCGATCCCCTTTTCCGCGGCGGCGGTGGAAACGGTGCCCAGCGCCTCGTCCACGCAGGTCTGCAGGCTGAAGGGATGCTCCTCGATCTCCATGTGGCCGGACTCGATCTTGGAAAAGTCGAGCACGTCGTTGATGACCCGCAGCAAGGCCTCGGCGCTGGTGCGAATGGCGGTCACGAAGTCCTCCTGCTGCTCGGACAAGGGCGTCTGCTGGAGCAGCTGGGCGAAGCCAAGTACGCCGTTCATCGGAGTTCGGATCTCGTGGCTCATGGTCGCCAGGAAGTCGCTCTTCGCCCGGTTGGCGCTGGCGGCCTCCTCGGCCAGCGCGTTGGCGCGGTCGCGCTCGCGGCTGATCTTGTGGTGCGACTGGTCGAGGTCCTCGATCATGCTCAGCATCACGCGGCGGTTGCTTTCCAGCTCCGCCGCGCGGCGGGCGGTGTCCTCGGTGGCATGGCGCAGGCGGTCCTCGGCGGCCTTCTGGCGGCTGATGTCGGTCACGATGCCGACGATCTCGGTGACCTCGCCGTTTTCCCAAATCGGATGCAGCAGGACTTCGCAGACGATGCCCACGTGCCAGAAATCGACCTCGAAGTTCTGTTCCTCTCCGCCCCAGGCTTGGTGGAAGTGCACGGCGTGCCGGGGGTCGTCGATCAGCAGGCCGATGGTGTCCTTTTCCAGCGCGCTGTGGTCCCAGCCGAGGCGGGCGAGCAGGCGCCCGCGGGCCAGACTGACCACGAAGCGCCCCTCTTCCTTGCGGGTGCGGAAAATGATGTTCGGCTGCTGGTTCAGCGTTTCCTCGAACAGCCGGGAGATGCTGCGCAGGCGGGACTCGGATTCGTGGCGCAGCCGCTCGTTGGCCTCGGTGAGCTCCTCGGAGGTGATCTCCAGCGTGTGCGAGAGCAGCCGCTGGTGCGCATCGAACTCATCGTAGGTCTCGCCGACGAGGTCGAGAAATTCCCGCAGGGCGGGGTCCTCGGCGGCGGCCGTGCCATCGATCTTCCGGAGCTGGCGGTGGAGCAGGGGATTCATGTCAGGCGGTCTCTCCGAGGAGGGTCACGGTCATGGTTTGGTTGTGCAGCTCGCTGGAGCCGGAGCGGTCGCAGGGACAGGCTTCGCCATACGAGTAAAAGCCGATCGCCGGGCAGCCCTCGGGCAAATGGTCGGTCACCGCCTCCAGCTCTTCATCGGTCCGCTGGCCGAGCACCAGGCGGCGGCCCACGCAGCTGACCAGCACGGCCAACGAGCAGGAGGAACGATCCGGCGGCAAGGCCAGCGCGGCCGCCGACGAGGCTCCCTCGACCAGCTGCACGGAGGTCGCCTTCATCAGCCGGACGTCGGCGCCCTCCGGCATGTCGCCGGCGAAGGTGAGCGATTGGTTTTCCTCGTCGATCGCCAGGATCGTGCGGACCAGCAGGTGGTCGGGATCCGCCGGCCGGCTGAGGCCGAGCGGAAAGAGCAGCCCGGTGGCCGGCAGGCCCTCGGCGCGCTCGCCGAGGTAGCGCTTGTAGAGCTGGAGCGCGGGCTGGCCATCGAGTTCAAAGAGCGTGTTGCCCTGCGCCCGGGTGATCCGGCGCTTCGGCCCGAAGGCTTCCCAACCCCCGCGCGAGGCGTAGCCGACGCTGATCTTTTCACCATAGAAACCGATCGCCACGAGCTGGTCCGGGCGGATGTCCGCGCCGAGGCCGACCAGGGTTTTCCCAAAACGGTCCCCATCGCCGGCCAAGCCTCCGGTGACCGCCACCCCCGCCGGGAGAACCGCGCGGAAGCCCTCGACCAGGGCGGTGCCGTTCACGGCCAGGCCGCCGGACAGGATCATCACGTGCCGCAGGCCCGGCGAGGCCAGGCGGGCGCCGGCCCGGCGGCCCGCCTGGTGGCTGTCGCCCGCATCGTGGAGCGCCTCCGCCACCGCCCGGGCGGTGGACGAGGAAAAGTTGACCAGCGCCGCGACCACCGACCGGTCGTTCACGCGGCTGCCCGAGATTTCACCCGCCGTGCTGCAGCCGCAGACCGGAACGTCGGGGAAGCGGCGCACCAGATCGAGCACCGGCGAGTCCTCACCGGTCATCGTTTCCGGACAGGAAAAATACAGGACCAGGTCCGGCCGGTCCGCGGCCTGGGACGGCAGGTCCCAGCCGGATTCCGGGGTCCAGTGGCAGGTGAGGGTCTCCATGGCGAATTCGGGGAAAAAAGCGGGTGGCGGCGTCAGTCGACCGCCGATGGGTAGCGGGGATCGACGCCGGAAGCCTGGCAGATCGAGTTGATCTCGCGCTTGAGTTCGAGCACGCGCTCCTCGCGGTTCATCATCACGCGGTTCATGCGCTCCAGCTCGGACAGCGCCGAGCACAGCTTTTCCTCGTAGGACTTCTGCTCGGAGAGGTCGCTGGCCATGCCGAGGTAGCCGAGGATGCGCTCCCCATCCGTCAGCGCGGAAACCGAGAGCAGCACCGGCAGGCGCTTGCCGTCCTTGCGGATGTACGTCCACTCGCGCTGGTCGGGGCGGCCGAGGCGGGCCTTGGCGATGAAGGTCTGGAAGCCGGGCTCGACCTTTTGGCCGAGTTCGATGGTCAGCTCCCGCGCGCGGGCCGAGACTTCCACCGGATCGTGAAAAACCCCGGGCGTGGATTTTCCGACCAGCTCCGAGGCGGCGTAGCCCAGCATGCGCTCGGCGGCCGGGTTGAAGAGCTCGATGGTGCCCTCCGTGTCGGCGGCGATGATGGCATAGCCCGCGGCGTGGATCATCGCGTGCTGCAGCGCGGCCGTCTCGCGAAGCTGACGGTCGGCCTCGCGACGGGCGGTGATATCGCTCTGGATCGCCATGAAGTTGACCAGCCTGCCGTCCTCGTCGTGGACCGGCTGGATCTCCATGCCCACCCAGTATTTCTGGCCGCTTTTGGTGTAGTTGAGGATCTCGACGGTCATCGGCTCGCTGTTGGCGAGCTTCCGGCGGATGAATTCGGTCGTCGCGCGATCCGTTTCCGGGCCTTGGAGAAACGAGCCCGGCCGCTTGCCGACGACCTCCTCCAGCGTCCAGCCGTTCATGCGGGTGAAGCCTTCGTTGACCCACTCGACGCAGCCCGAGGTGTCCGTGATGACCACCGAGTTGTGTGTCCGCGCGGCGACCAGCGCCAGCTTCCGCGCCTCCGCCCGTTGCTCACGCAGCTTCGCCCGCTGCTCGGTCAGGGTGTGGGTCAGCTTTTTCAGGTCATCAATCGACAGCCGGTAGGACATCACCACCTGCAGCAGGTCCATCGTCTGGTCGTGCGGCGGGAAGTCGGACATCGACAGGCCGAGCTGCTGGACCTCCTCCGGCTCGGAGATCCACGGCGTGGCGAGCATCAGGAAATGACCGCCCTCCACGCGCGCGACCTGGCCGCGGACCTTCAGGCCCGTGTCGATGGATTCCAGCAGGTGCAGCGTGGCGGTGCCATCGCTGAAGTGCCCGGCGGTCCACTCGCCGGCGGGGCGCAGGATGCGGAAGACCTCGGCCATGCGGACCCCGCGCCGGGCGCCGGCGCAGGCTTTGATGATGCTGGGACCGGCGGACACGAGCTTCATTTCCCCATCCCACTGCAGGAAAAACGGAAACACCTCCGGCAACAGCTCGGCCGGAAGCGCAGGTGGCGGCGGCGTGGCGGTGGCGGTCATCACGCGCTCGGGGCCCAGGAAACTTCGAACACATCATGGTCGGCGCCCGCGTCCTTGCGCTCCACCACCGTGACCTCGCAGGCCGTCTGGAAATACTTCGCCATGCCGTGGACCAAGCCGATGATGAAGTGGGTGAGCCCGGTGCGCGGCGTGTGGTAGTGCAGCCGCGCGCTGCCCTCGGCCAGCACATCGCACTCGAAGCGCGGCGGATCGAGGTCCGGGAAAATCATCGCCGTGCGCGTGTGCATCGCCGGCAGGTGGCGCAGGAAATCGCCGAGCGTGCTGCCGCAGGCCGTGACCAGCGCGCCGAACGGCCCGTGGGCGATGTCGAGCGCCCAGAACTCACCGAAATCGCGCAGCACCTCGTCGGCCGGCAGGTCGAGCTCGGCCGAGGTGGCGGCGACCAGGGCGTAGGTGATTTCATCCGGGTAGCCTTCATTGAAAAGGAACACGTCCTGTTCGATGCCGGCGCGGTCCCGGATGCGGTACCAGGCTTCTTCTCCGTGCCGCTCGATGAGGCGGTCGCGGATCGCTTTGTTCACGAGTCCGTACATGGCTGATGGGTGGGGGTGAAGTTCACGAGGTCGCTTCGAGGAAACGCAGCACGGCTTCGGTGCGGCTGCGGACGTGGAGTTTCTGGTAAATGTGCTTCAGGTAGTCGCGCACCGTCTCGTAGCTGATGCCGAGGTCGGCCGCGGCCTCCTTGGGCGCCATGCCGGTGGCCAGCAGCTCCAGCACCTCGCGCTCGCGCGGCGCCAGCGAGGGCAGCGGCATCGACGGTTTCGGCGGGTCGGTCTTTTGAAACGCGCGGATCACCAGGCCGGCAATCTCCGGGCTCAAGGGCGAGCCGCCGAGGTGCGCCGTCACGATGCTGTCGGCCAGCGAGGCGAGCGCCGATTCCTTGAGCAGGTAGCCGTTGGCTCCCGCACGGATCGCCTCGAACACCCGCTCCGGATCGTCGTGCACCGTGAGCACGAGAAAGGCCGTGCACGGCAGCGCCTCGGAAAGGGTGCGGATCAGTTCGGCCCCGGACATGCCCGGCAGCTCCAGATCCACCACGATCACATCCGGCCGCAGGTCCCTCGCCTCGGCCAGCGCGCCTTCGGCATCGGTCCAGGCGGCCGCCAGCTCCATGTCCCCGCGGACGCCGATGCGCTTGCTGATCAACGAGCGGATCACCTTGTCATCCTCGATCACCGCCACGTGAAGACGTGGCTTGTCGGGCGGGTCTTGGATATGCTTTTCAGGATCCATGTTTTTCAAGGCAAGCTAGAGCTTGGAACTTGCGGATCATTTATAAAAACAAACCACCCCTGTCGAATGTCCGTTACAACATTTCACGTAATGTCGCCGCCGGCCCCCCCCGAGGTAGGCGCGCGGCCGTGGTCCCACCGCTTGCCGCCGCCGATCGTGATGATGGGCGTGCCCTTCGACCAGCTGACCACGCCCCAGGCATTGGAGATTGCGGAGGAAATGATCGCCAGCGGCCGGCCGCACCTGCTCGCCACGGCCAACGTCGACTTCCTCGCCCAAGTCCAGGAAGATGAGGCATTGCAGCAGATCCTCGTCGATGCGGATCTTATCTTCTGCGATGGGACTCCCCTGGTGTGGATGTCCAAGCTCTTGGGAGATCCTTTGCCTGAACGACTTGCGGGTAGTGATATGGTTCCGCTGCTGCTCGATCTGGCCCAAGACAAGGGTTTCCGCGTTTTTTTCCTGGGCGGCCGCGATGAGGTCGTGGCGGTGGCCGGGGAAAAGATCCTCGAGCGCTGGCCGAAGCTGAAGATCGCCGGCATGTACTCGCCGCCCTTCGCGCCGCTCGACCGGATGGACCACGAGGACATCTGCCGCCGGGTCCGCGAGTCGGGGGCCGACATGCTGTTCGTTTCCTTCGGCTGCCCGAAGCAGGAAAAGTGGCTGGCCCTGAACTACCGCCGCGCCGGCGTGCCGCTGGCCATCGGGGTCGGCGCGACCATCGATTTCCTCGCTGGCACCGTGAAGCGCGCGCCGGTGTGGATGCGGAAATGCGGGCTCGAGTGGCTTTTCCGCGTGCTGCAGGAGCCCAAACGTCTCGCCGGCCGCTACTGGACGGACATCCGCGTGGTGCTCCCCGGGCTTTTGAAACAATGGCTGCGCATGCGGTCCGATGCCGACGCCCACGAGGCCGTGCTGGCCGCCCCGGCGATCCGCGACATGGAGGCCGACGCTCCCAAGGTGGTGGTGCTGCCCGAGCGGCTCGACGTGATCGCCGCCCGCGATGCCTCGCTGTGGCCGGAGGGCGAGCATCCGACGCTGGTGCTCGACGCCACGCGCACGAACTTCCTCGACAGCACCGGCACCGGCAAGCTGGTCCGCTTTGCCCGCACGGCCCGCGAACGCGGCGGGCGCTGCATCCTGGCCGGCGCCAGCGAAACGATGCTCGGCACGCTTCAAATGATGCGCCTGCGCACGATGTTCACCGAGGTCGCCACCCTCGAGGAAGCCTTCGCCCTGGCGAAGTCCGCATGAAGGCCGGCCTGACCGCGACGATGATCCAGGGCGGCCGCTCCGGCGTCGCCCAGTATGTCTTTTCCCTGGTCCGCGAGCTGATCCAGCGGCGCGATCTGGAGCTGAAGCTGTTCGCGCTGGAGGACGAGCTGCCTCTGTTCGACTTCGCGAAGGACGCATGTGAAATCGTGCCGGTGCCGCGAGCTGCCGCACCTCCGGTGAAGAACATCCTGTGGCACCAGCTCGAGCTGCCGAAGCTCGCGCGGCGCATGAAGCTCGATGTCCTCCACGTGCCGAGCTACCGCCGGCTGGTCCACCACGCGCCGTGCCCGACGGTCGGCACGATCCACGACCTCGCGCCCTTCCACGTGCGCGGGAAGTACGACGTGGCCCGTATGTTCTACGGCCGGGTGGTGGTGAAACAACTCGCCCGCCGGCAAAAGGAGCTGATCGCCGTGAGCCACTGCACCGCCCGCGACATCGAACGCTTCTTCGGCATCCCGCAGGCGGAGATCGAGGTCGTGCACAATGGCATCGATCACGACCGCTTCCAGCCCGGCGACGCCGATGCCGATCGCGCCTGGATAGCGGAAAAGCACGGCATCGAGGCTCCGTTTTTCCTCTACATCTCCCGTCTCGAGCACCCGGCGAAGAACCACGTGCGGCTGATCGAGGCCTTCAACCAGTTCAAGCAGCAGACCGGCTCCGACTGGCAGCTGGCGCTCGGCGGCGGCGATTGGCATGGCGCCGAGTTCATTCACGCGGCCGCGAAAGCCTCGCCCTTTTCGGGAGACATCCGCTTCCTCGGCTTCGTGCCGGATGCCGACCTGCCGGCGATCTACCGCGCCGCGCGCGGGATGGTGTATCCGAGCCTGTTCGAGGGCTTCGGGCTGCCGCCGGTCGAGGCCATGGCCTGCGGTACGCCGGTCATCAGCAGCAGCCGCGGCGCGCTGGAGGAGGTGGTGGCCGATGCCGCCCTGTGCATCGATCCCGAAGACGTCGCCGACATGGCGCAGGCGTTGACCGATCTTGTCACGACTCCGGAAATGGCGGCATCGCTGCGCGAGCGGGGCCTGGCCAATGCGAAGCGTTTCGACTGGGCGATCGCCGCGGAAAAGGTGGCGGCGACCTACGCGCGGGCCATCTGACCGATCACGCCGCGGCCGAGGAGAAGCAGCGGCGAAAGGCAGAGCACGCCGCGCCAGCCGAGGTCGAACAGGCCGCTCTCGCTCGGCGCGGGGATCCAGCCGATCACCGCCGCGAGCACCACGGCGAAGGCCCCGAGCGGCACCAGCGTGCCCTGGAGGTGGTGGGAGAGATACGTTTTCCAATCGATCTCCAGCTGGCGGACGGTCAGCGGCACGATCCAGCACCAGCCGATGATCGTGGTCGGGATCATGGTCCCGAGGGCGACGCCGAGCACGCCCAGCTTGAAGGCGAGGACGATGCTGAGCCCGAGGTTGGCGCCGGCATCGACCAGCGAGATGGCGAGCAGCTTGCGCTCGAGGCCGCACATCATCAGGACGCGCTTCGAGGAGCCGCTGGTGAGCTGCGAGCTGTAGGTGGCGAAAAGGAGGGCCTGGCCGACGAGCCAGGTTTCCCGCGGGACGTCCTCCAGCCCGGTGAGCAGGCGGATCAGCGGCTCCAAGTACGCCGCGGCCAGGAGATAGCAGGGGGTGACGAGCAGGAAGACCAGCCGCGAGCTGGAGAGCAGCAGGCGGCGCAGGCCGGCCTTGTCGCCCAGCGCGTGCAGCGAGGCCGCGGCGGGCGAAAGCACCTGCTGGAGCTGGGAGCTGAACAGGCCGAGCATTTCGCTCATCTTGAAGCCGGCCTGATAGACGGCGACATAGGTCACGCCGATGGTCAGCGAGAGCACGAGCTGGTCGCTCTTGCCCATCAGCATGTTGGAAAAGGTGATCAGGTAGGCGGCCACCGAAAAGCCCATCTGCGCGCGCACCGAGCGCCACTCGAAGCCGCGCGGCGAGAACGAGACCTTCGGCAGCTTGCGCAGCGCGAAGATGGCGGCGATCAAGTTCGGCAGCGCGCTGCTGGCGACGCTGACGCCCATCAGCACCGGCAGCGACCAGTGGGCGGTGAGGCCCCACCAGAGGAAGCCGAAGTTGAGCAGCGTGGACAGCGTGCCCATCCAGTTGGCGATGTCGATCCGCTGCAGGCCGCGCAGGATTTCCGGAAAAAGACCGAGCGGAAACATGAAGGCGAGGCCGACGAAGAACACGGTGTAGGCCCGCGCGAACTCCGGATGGTGGGCGGCATCGACGCCCATTCGCGCGAGGAAGGGGCCGCGGATGGTGAGGAACACGACGAGCAGCAGCGTGGCCATGCCGACGAAGGTCCAGAAAATGGTCGAGAGCAGCCGGCTGAGTCCCGCGTGGTCGCCGGTGGCCGTCTTTTCCGCCACCGCCTTCTGCGCGGTGAAGCCGAAGCCGAAGTCGAGCAGGATGCCGTAGCCGAACAGCGACCAGAGCAGCGCCCAGAAGCCGAACTGCGCCTCGCTGAAGTTCTGGAACATCAGCCGGAACATCACCAGCCCGGTCAGCATGCGTGTCGCCAGCGCGATGTAGCCGCTGGCGGTCGTGCTCCAGAATCGTTTCTGCCACTCGGCCATAAGTTTCGGGAAAGGTGAGGGAAAGCTGGAGGAGTTATGCCTTTCCGCGGCGCGGATGCCTATGCAGTGATCGCGTAACGCGCGGCTTGCCGGGCGGACGGGGCTCTCCTAAGCAGTGGTCATGAGATTCGGGAAAATCGCGGCCCTGCTGGTGGCGCTGGCGGTCGCCGCGGAAGGCGCGGGCGAGGACTGGATGAGCCGGCTCGACGGCGGGCGCTCGCTGGCGACGCTGACCCTGCCCGGCACGCACGATGCCGGCGCCCGCTTCGAACCCCTGCCGGGCACGATCCAATGCCAGACGCTGACCCTCGGCGAGCAGCTCGCGGCGGGCGTGCGTTTCCTGGATATCCGCTGCCGACATATGCGGGACGGCTTCCGGATCTATCATGGCTCGGTCGACCAGAAGCTGACCTTCGAGGAGGTGCTGGCCACCACGCTTGGCTTCCTCGACGGGCATCCGGGCGAAACGGTCGTCATGAGCATCAAGCCCGAGCACAAGCCGGCGAAGAACACACGCGGCTTCGAGGAGACCTTCGAGGCTTATGTGGGACAGCACCCCGACCGTTGGTGGCTGGCTCCACGGGTCCCGAAGCTGCGGGAAGCCCGCGGAAAAATCGTCCTGTTCCGGCGATTCCGGGCGGAGCGGACGCCGAAGGGCATCGACGCCTCCGTGTGGCCGGACAACGCGGTTTTCCAGAGCGGAAACCTCCGCGTGCAGGACGTCTACCAAGTCGGCAAGGCCGCGGAAAAGGGCAGGCAGGTCGTTTCCCTGCTCGACGAGGCGCGGAAAGGACCGCCCGCCACCTGGTTCGTGAATTTCACCAGCGGCTACCGCACCCGCGCCTTCGGACTGCATGACATCCCCGCGGTCTCCAAGCCGGTGCACCGGGCGCTGCGCGAGTATCTGGGTGAACATCCGAAGGGCCGCTACGGCGTGGTGCTGCTGGACTTGGCGACGCCCGACCTGGTGCGCGCGCTTTACGAGACGAACTGAGGCCGGCTGCTCAGAAGATCCCGAAGAACCACTTCCGGCGCGGGGTGCGCTTGTATTTCCCGTCGCCGACGGACAGCACCTCGACCTGCACGGTGGCGAGGCCCTGGTCGCGGAAGCCGATCTTTTTCGCGGCGCGCGGGGAGAGGTCGATGATGCGGTCGCCGATGAAGGGGCCGCGGTCGTTGACGCGGCATTTCACCGACTTGCCGTTCTCCATGTTGGTCACCTTCACCACGCACGGCAGCGGCAGGGTCTTGTGAGCGGCGATGTTATGCCAGGGCATGACTTTTTCACCGAGCGAGGTGGTGCCGCGCTTCAGACCGAAGAAGGACGACTCGTCATACCACGAGGCGGTGCCGACCTCGCCGTAGCCGAGCGCTTGGTCGACACCCATCGGGTGATAGGTCCGGCCCCGGACCGTGTACGAGCGGGTCATGTAGCCATGGTAGTTCCCGTGAGGCTGCGCGCAGGAGGCGAGGAGCGCTCCGATCAGGATGAGGACGAGCCAGCGCATGGGCGGGAAACTAGTTAAGAAACCCGAAAAAGCCGATTTCATAATCCTCCATGCACGAAAAAACCCGGAGCCTCTCGGCGCCGGGTCGTGGAAATCCGGATCTGGCAGGGGGCTCAGCCGCCCTCGCGCTCGCGGATCATCGGGAGGGTCGCGGCGACCTGCTCCTTCATCTCCTTGCCGGGCTTGAACTTGACGATGGCGCGGGCCGGGATCGGCACGTCCTTGGTGGGATCCTTCGGATTGCGGCCGATCTTGGCCTTGGTCTCCTTGACCTGAAAGGCACCGAAGTTCCGCATCACGACCGAGTCTCCGTGCGCGAGGGCATCGGTGATCGAGTCGAGGGTCTTCTGAATGACATCGAAAACCTGCTGCTGGGTGAGGCCGGTTTCGTTGCTGATCTTGATTACGAGCTCGCGCTTGGTGACGGTGGCCATGGATCCTTTTGAGATGTAACGGGTTGCGGTGCGCCGTGATGGACATCACAGGTTCATTGGTTTGTCCCGCGAAAAAACCGCGATTTTCATGCGGATTCCGTGCCAGAATCGCCATTTCTTCCCATCACGGCCCCTGTGGTGCGAAAATGTAACTTGGCCACCCGCCCCAGAGCCGCAGCTCCATGACGCTCAACGAGCTGCTTTCCGGCATCGATGACGGCCGAAGATGCACCAAGAGGTAGGGGAATTCCCCCGGCCTCCGAGGTTTTACTTATCCAGTCGATGAAACGTTCCCTGGCCAGGATGGACGCGGCGGCCACGGCGGGGTCGGACTCCGCCTTGGTCCGCTGATCGAGGGAAATGGCGATCTTCTGCCCCTTGAGCGCCCGCTGGAGGACCTCCGGGCGGGCGAACTGGTCGGACAGCGCCCGCGGGCAGTCCGGCCGCTTCTCGTGGAGCAGGGAAATGGTCCGCGCGTGGCCCCAGGCAAGCAGGCGGTTGATGCTGCCGAACTTGGTGTGGAGCTCGTTGTATTTCTCGGGGCCGATCGAGACGATCGCGCTCTCGATGCCCGGGATTTCCCGGATCAAGGCCGCCAACTGGCGGATGCGGGCGGCGCTGGTGATGCGCTTGGAGTCCATGATGCCGGCCGCGGCCAGCTCGCGGGCGATGGCGGCATCGGTGTAGACGCCGGCGATGACCAAGGGACCGAAATAGTCGCCCTTGCCGCTCTCATCGATGCCGAAATGCGGCTCGAAGCGGTCGGGATGGAGGACTTCATCGTAGCCGAGCCGGGCCTCGCCGAGGATCTCCGGCTCCAGCAGGAAACGGACGAAGTCCTCGGTCTCCTTGCCCTGGACGAGGATCTTCGGGCCCTTCTCATAGACCGCGACGTTCAGCTTGCCCTTCTTCGCCGCGTAGAGGGTGTAGGGTTTTTCCACGAACTCGAAGCCGCGGTCGGCGAGCAGCGGACGGAGCTTCTCGGCCTGCTCAACGGTCAGCGGCGCGGTGTGGGAGGTGACGGGCACGGGGGAAGATTCAAGTTTTCAGTTTCAAGTTTCAAGGCACGGTGGCCGGGTGCTGAAGCCGCGGTGCGAAATGGGGGTGCTGGAAGATCCGGTCGGGTTCCGGCAGGCGCTGGTGGCGTGGTTTCAAAAGAATGGCCGCGACTACCCGTGGCGGCGGACGCGCGACCCCTACGCGGTGCTGGTGAGCGAGGTGATGCTGCAGCAGACGCAGATCGCCACCGTGCTCGGGCGGGGCTTCTACGCGCGTTTCATGGAGCGGTTTCCCGACGTGGAAACGCTGGCCGCGGCGGGCGATGACGAGCTGCTCAAGGCGTGGGAGGGCCTGGGATACTACCGCCGGGCGCGCTTCCTGCGTGAGGCGGCGCGGGCGGTCGTCGGGCGCCACGGCGGCCGTTTTCCCGAGGATCCGGAGGAAATCCGGGCCCTGCCGGGAGTCGGGCGCTACACGGCGGGGGCGGTGCTTTCCTTCGCCTTCGACCAGCCGGCGGCGATCGTCGATGGCAACGTGGCCCGCGTGCTCTCGCGCCTGATGGATTTCCACGAGCCGATCGATGGCCCCGGGCTCAAGTCCGTGTGGGCATGGGCCGGGGAGCTGGTCGATCCCCGGCACCCGCGGCTTTTCAACTCCGGCCTGATGGAGCTGGGCCAGACCTGCTGCCGGCCCGGCGTGCCCGATTGCCTCGCCTGCCCGGTGGGGAAATGGTGCGCCACCCGCGAGCCCGAGCGGCTGCCGGTGAAGGCGAAGAAGGTCGCCATGACCGAGGTGACCGAGCACCTCGTCTTCGCCCGCCGAGGTGGCCGGGTGCTGCTGCGGAAGATCGACGAAGGCCGCCGCGCCGGCATGTGGCGGCTGCCGGAAAGGGAGGCCGCCGCGGACTGGCCGGAGCTCGGCCGGTGGAAATACGGCATCACCCGCTACCGCGTGACCATGGTGGTGCACGACCCGCCGGCGCCGATGCGGGCTGCGGCGGGCGAGGCGTGGAAGCGGCTGGACGAGATCGACGGGCTGGTGCTGCCGCCTACGGATCGCAAGGCGCTCGGCCAGCTGTTGGAATGCGGGTGAAACCGCCTTCCAGCGGGTGAACTGCGATTCGCGGAAAATTCTAGTGAGCGAGGATGCCCGCTCTGAGTATGTTCCAGCCCGATGAGCTTGAGGAAGGGATGGATCGCGGCCGCAATCGTCGGAGCCTGCGTGGCGTCGTGCTCGCCACCGCCGCCCCCTCCGGTTTCCGGCCCCCCGCCGGGACGCGAGGTCTATGCCAAGGCCGCCAAGTGTTTCGCCGCCGTGGTCGTTTCCGGCCGTCAGGACATCAACCCCTGGCTCGGCAACAAGATCGACCGCGGCAACAGCCCCGCCGACGCCGATGGCGGCTCGGCCGCCCCGATCGCCCCGGACGGCTATTTCCTCACCGCCGACCACGTGCTGGCCCACGCCGACGGGCGCCACATCTTCATCGTGCTGCGGCGGTCCGGCCGGCTTCAGGGGCATCTGGCCCGCGTGGTCTGGCGCTCGCCCGATGGCGATGTGGCCCTGCTCCATGCCGACGTCGAAACGCCCCACTACTACGAGTGGACGCGGCCCGACGCCTGGCTGCCACGCGGCACGCCGGTGATGCATGCCGGCGTGGCGACCGGATTTTCCGGCGGCAGCGGCAAGCTCATCTCCGCCATCCCGCCGGACAACACGGTGGGCGGCAACCGCGCCTTCAAGCACGACATCCCGCTGCAGCCGGGCGACAGCGGCGGCCCGGTGGTCGATTCCGACGGACGGCTCGTCGGCATCAACTCCGCGGTCGAGTTCCTGATCCCGCTGGAAACCGCATTCTTCATTGAATCGGAGGCCAACCGGCCGAATGTGCAGCGGGTGATGGCGCGCGTTCGCAGCGACCGTCGTGCCCGTGGAAAAACCGCCCATCCATGATCCGTCCGCTCCTCCCCCTGCTGCTTTCCGCCACCCTGCTGGCGGCCTGTGCCCCGAACATGAACCGTTCGGAGCGCCGCGCGCAGGACCGCATCATGCTGGTCCGCGGAAAACCCGAAACCCTCGGTGCCCGCCGGCTCCATGAGCAGGCTTCGACCCATCGCGACCTCGCCGTTTTCATCGGAAAACGCGGCGATCCCGACTTCATCGCGGAAACTTCCAGCGATGACCGCCAGTACTTGATTCTCTACTACCTCAAGGACAGCCAGGCCTGGGCCTGCCGCAGCTGGCGCGGGCAGGACGATACCATCGAGTTCGCCGGGCCCTACAGCATCACCACCAAGGAGGCGGAGATTCTCGCCGCGTTGAAGCGCAACTCGGTCCAGTCGACCCGCTCCGGGATCGCCTCCGGCGAGGTGCTCACGCCGCCATGACACAAATCGTTCTAAGATGCGCAGGCGGCCCGCGTTTGGGTCGCGAATGTCTCCACGTCTCGCCCTCCTGACCCTCGCCGCCGTCCTGCCGCTCCACGGCCAGGACATGCTGGATCCGCTCATCCTGACCGCCACGCGGTCGGAAAATCCGGAAACCGACCTCGCCTACACGGTCCGCACGCTGGATGCGGAGGACCTGAGGGACGACACCCGCCGCACGCTGCCGGACGCACTGCAGTACACGCCCGGCGTGCTGGTCCAGAAAACGGCCTACGGCCATGGCTCGCCCTTCATCCGCGGCTTCACCGGCCGCCAGAACCTGCTGCTGGTCGATGGCGTGCGGATCAACAACTCCACCTGGCGCGGCGGCCCGGTGCAGTACTGGAACACCGTCGATGCCTACGCCATCGACCACCTCGAGCTGGTCCTCAGCCAGGGCTCCGTGCTCTACGGCTCGGACGCCATCGGCGGCACGCTCAACGCCTTCTCCAAGTCCTCCGGGTTCCGCGACCAGCCCGAGGGCCGGGCTTTCACCCACGGCATGGGCTACTACGAGTATCGTAGCAATGGCGAGGGCTCGCAGGTCGGGCGGTTGGAGAGTTCCTTCGGCGTGGGCGGCAAGTTCGGCGTGTTCCTCGGCCTGACCGGCAAGGAGTTCGGCGACATCGAGGACGACGCCGTGGGCCGCATGAAAAACACCGGCTACCCCGAGCAGGACCTCGATTTCCGCTTCGATCTCGCCCTCTCGCCCTCCACCACGCTGACCCTGGCGCACCAGTACGTGAACCAGGACGACGTCTGGCGCTGGCACCGCACCGTCTACAATCCCGGCTGGGTCCACGGCAGCCACGTCGCCGCGCCGGGGTTCTTCCTTTCCAACATCTACGACCAGGAGCGCTCGCTGACCTACCTCAAGGTCGAGGGCACCAACGACGACGAAAGCGCCTTCCTGCAGCGCTGGTCCGCCACCCTGAGCTGGCAGAAAACGCAGGACTCCGAGGTCCAGCAACGCACGCTGACCGACCAGCGCTCGGCCGGCATCGACCTGAATACCTACGGCCTCGACGTTTCCTTCGAGTCCCACCTCGGGCCCGGCTCGCTGGTGTATGGCTTCGACTACTACATGGACGAGGCCGACTCCTACGCCTACCGCAACGGCGTTTTCCGACCGACCGACCGGCCGGTGGCGGACGACGCCAGTTATCATCTGTTCGGCGCCTTCTCGCAGTATGCGTGGACGCCCGTCGAGCCGCTCACCATCACCGGCGGCCTGCGTTACACCTACGCCGAGGCCGAGTGGGATGCCTACCGCGCCGCCGGCTCCGCCGTCGATCAGGGCGGCCGGGGGGACTGGGATGACCTGTCCGCCAGCCTGCGCGCGATCTACCGCGCCACCGATTGCTGGTCGGTCTACGGCGGCCTGTCGCAGGCCTTCCGCGCGCCGAACCTCAACGACCTCACCGGCACCACGCTCGCGCTGGCCGGCCTGACCTCCTACGGCTCGCCGAATCTCGATCCGGAGAAATACCTCACCGCCGAGCTCGGCACGCGTTACACGAACGACTGCTTCAGCGCCTCGCTGGCCGGCTTTTACACCTGGACCCGCGATGCCATCACCGGCGTGATCGTCGGGGGAAATAGCATCGCGACCAATGGCGAGGACGGCTACATCTACGGCTTCGAGGCCGAGAGCCTGTGGCGCCTCGACGACCAGTGGACGCTCGGTGCCGCGGCCTCGTGGAACGAGGGCAAGACCGACACCCTGGCCAACGGCGAGCGCTGGATCACCCGCCTGCTGCCCTTCACCGGCTCCGTCCACCTGCGCTGGACCTGCCCCGAGGACCGCTTCTGGATCGAGGGACGCCTGCTCGGCGCCGTCGGCGAGGACCGCATCCACCCCGCCAACCAGGCCTCCGACAACCAGCGCATCCCCACCGGCGGCACCCCCGGCTACCTGGTCGCGATGCTCCACGCGGGCTACCGTTTCACCGACAACTTCGAACTGACCTGCGGGGTCGAGAACATCTTCGACGAAGACTACCGCAACCACGGCTCCGGCCAGAACGAACCCGGCCTCAACGGCATCCTCGGCGCCCGGGTCAGCTGGTAGTTTCCGATTCTCATTGCTGCTGGGAATACCACCAGGCACCGCCGGGAAACCGGCGGTGCTTTTTTTGGGGTAGGGCTGGCCGCCCCCGATCAACCGCGTCCCGGGAAATGCGCAGCCTGGGGGATGCCTCCGGCCGGCCGAGGGCGTTCCACCCGACCCTTTTCGGACCTCGCGAAATGGATGCTCCCGCATCTTCCCGCTGTTCCGCTGGATGACCGGCGCGGGCTGGTCCACAGTCCGGGAGCATCTTGGCCCGACCACTCCACAACTCCCTTTCGCCGCCGGCGCTGCGCAGCGTGCTCTACTGGTTCTACCGGTCGGGCAACCTGATGAACTTCTTCCTCCGCCGGCGCATCCGCCGCGCCGGCATCGCCCTGCTGGTCATGGGCATCCTGCTCAGCTTCCTGGCCGGCGGGCGCGATCCCCGGCGGGCCGATGCCCCCGGCCAGCTGCTCGGTTTCGGCTTCGCCCTCGGCGTCATGGCCCTGCTTTCGCTCCCCCTGCGGCGCGCCCGGGTCCGCATCACCCGCCAGCTGCCCGAGCACGCCACCGCCGGCGAACCGGTCCGCCTGACCTATCACCTGACCAACCTCTCCCGCTTCACCCTCCACCACGCCGCGCTGGTCGAAACCCCGCCCGACCCCCGGCCCTCGCGCGCCCAGTTCGCCATCGCCCGCGAACCGGGCGGCGAGAAGCGCAACGCCTTCGACCGCGTGTTCGCCTACCACTGCTGGATGTGGCTGTGTGAAATCCGCATCCTCTTCGATGCCGACGAGTCCACCCGCCCGCTGCTGCTGCGCCGTGGCGCCTCGACCACCGTCACGGCCACCATCGTTCCCCGCCGCCGCGGGCTGATCGTGCTCGATGACCTCCGCCTGCTGCTGCCCGATCCCCTCGGTTTCTACCAACGCTGCCTGCGCACCGCCACGCCGGCTTCCACCCTGGCCGTCCTGCCCGCCCGCTACCCGCTGCCGCCCTTCGAGCTGCCCGGCTCCGCGCGCTTTCAGGCCGGGGGCGATGCCGCCTCGCGCCAGACCGGGCCGTCCGGCGAATTCGTCGCCCTGCGCGATTACCAGCCCGGCGATCCGATGCGCCTGATCCACTGGAAAAGCTGGGCCCGCACCGGAAAGCCCGTCGTCATGGAGCTGGAAGACACCTTCTATCCGCGCCACGGGCTGATCCTCGATACCTTTCCCGAAGCCGGCGATGAAGCCCTCTTCGAGGCCGCCGTCTCGGTCGCCGCGTCCTTCGTTTCCGCGATCGATACCCACGAGTCGCTCATCGACCTGATGTTCATCTCCGGCCGCGAGCAGGTCGTCACCGCCGGCCGCGGCACCGGCCGCGCCGAGACCCTGCTCGAGGTGCTCGCCGGCGTGGAATCGTCGCCGCACCCGCAGTTCGACTCGCTGCGCAAGCTCGTCCTCCGCCACGCCGAGGACCTCGCCGGCTGCCTCGCTGTCTTTGCCGGCTGGTCGCCGAAACGCGCCGAGCTGCTCGCCCGCATCCACGCCGCCGGCATTTCCATCGCCGCCATCGTCGTCTGCGAGGAGGAAATCCCCGCTTCAGTCCCCGGCGTGCGCTTCGTCCGTCGCACCCAGCTCGGGCCGGATCTCATGAAACTCCCGCCCCGCTTCTGATGGCCCCCTCCACCCCGCCGCCACGCCTGCTGATCGGTGCCGCCCTGCTCCTGTGGGGCGCCATGGGCGGCCATCCCGTCATCGGGCTCGTCCTCGCCCTCGTCGTGGAGGCCTCGCACTGGACCGCCGTCCGCTGGAAGTTCGGCCACCTCGCCCTCCAGCGCGCCTGGCAGCTCAGCGTGCTGCTGCTGCTGCTCACCGCCCTGCTCATCTGGATCAGCGGCGAGCGCTACGATGCCCTGCCGCGCGCCTTCCGCTGGCTGCCCGTGGTCCTGCTGCCGCTCCAGTTCGTGCAGAACTACGGCATGCACCGTACCATTTCCCTCACCGCCTTCTCCCATTTCCTGCGGAAAAAGCGCGAGCACGCACGCCGCTACGGGCTGCCCTTCCGGGAAATCCGCTTCTCCTTCGGAAACACCTACTTCCTCGCCGTCCTCATCGCCGCCTCGCTCGGTGAAAATGCCGACAGCGCGGTTTTTTACCCCGCCGCCGTCCTGCTGCTGCTGGGGTTGCTGCTCGCACCCCTCCTGAAGCGACCGCGACGCGACCTCATCGGCCCGCTCCTCGTCCTGCCCGTCGCCATCTTCGCCGGCCTCAAGAGCGAATCGATCATCAACGACCTGATCGTCCGCTATGCCAATTCCCGCACCCGCTCCATCGGCGGCTTTTCCCAGGAAAACCAGACCCGCATCGGTGGCCTCGAGGGTGTCAAGATGTCGCCCGCCATCCGCTGGCGGCTCATCCCCCGGCACGGGCCGCTGCCGCGCCTCCTCCGCGTCGCCTCCTACAACTACTACGTCAACACCCGCTGGAGCGCCATCCAGCCGCCCGACGCCACCGGCGATGCCGGCTTCAATGAACTCGGTGCCTACGCCGCCGACCCCAACGTCCTGCTCGAGGACTCCTACCGGATCACCGGCCGCACCGGCGACGAGGGCTACCTCGACGGCCCGGCCGCCAGCGAATCGACCCTGCCCCGCTGCATCCTCCGCGGCGAGCTCGAGAGCGGCCCCACCCTGCTGCCGCTGCCCGGCGATGCCGCCAGCATCATCCAAGCCGCACAGAACCTCGAAATCAACGACCTCGGCACCCTCCGCATCGAGCCCCGCCACCCCGTCGCCGATGCCCTCATCCTCACCCGCCGCGGCACCACCACCGCCCGCGGCCCGTGGGAATTGCCCGAGTCCGACCTCACCCTCGCTCCCTCCCTCGAAGTCCCCCGGCCCGAGCAACCCGCCCTCCGCGCCGTCGTCCGCAAGCTCGGCCTTGATGACCTCCCCTTGCAGGAAAAAATCGACCGCCTCCGCGCCTGGTTCCTCGAGGACTTCACCTACGCCCGCTACGGCAGCATTCCCCTTCCGCCGCTGGCCGAGGGCCGCTCGAAGTTCATCACCGACTTCCTTTTCAAGCTCCAGAGCGGCCACTGCGAATACTTCGCCACCGCCACCGCCCTGATCCTGCGCGAGGCCGGTGTGCCCACCCGCTACGCCAGCGGCTTCGCCGTCATCGAGCGCGATGCCAAGGGCGTCGCCCTCCTCCGCGGCATCCATGCCCACGCCTGGGCCCTCGCCTGGGACGCCGAACGCCAGGTCTGGGTCGATGTCGACCTCACCCCGCCCGACTGGACCGGCCTCGAAACCCCGCGCGTCCCCGCCTGGCAGCCGTGGCTCGATCGCCTCCAGATCCTGCGCGACAACTTCCTCGTCTGGCGCACCAAGCCCGGCCACCTCGCCCTCGTCATCGGCCTCATCGCCGTCCCCCTCCTCGGCGGCGGCTGGTTCATCGCGCGCCGGCTGTGGATTTCCCGTCAAAATGTCGGCCGCCATCGTGACGGCCACCTCCGTTTCACCCGCACCGCCTCGCCCTTGGAGCGCCTGGAAAAAGCCGCCGCCAAGCACCTCGGCCAGCGACCCGACTCCGTCCCGCTCGCCTACTGGCTCGCCGCCCTGCGCGCTTCCCTCAGCGAGCCCGCCGACCTCGACCGCGCCCTCGTCCTCCACCGCCAACTCCGTTTCGACCCCCACTCGGATCCCGCCCCCCTCCAAGCCGAACTCGACCAGCTCGCCCACCGCCTCCGCCCGCAGATCCGGGCCATCGGAGAAAAGCCGGGTGTCAGGGTGTAGGCAGCCGTTCCCTGCTCGCCCCATAGGCGAGCGATCGGGTTTCGAGGCCTCACCGCTTCATGGCCTCGGATTCCTTCAAAATCGCAGCCATGCAGAATGTCCTGAATGGACGGGATTGAGCTCCGATGAGGCTTCTTCCGTCCCGGAGGGATGTGGGAAATGAGCCGGTGGTGACAACCACCGGACCCCGATGCCCCACGGAATCCAGCCCCGGCAGGAGCATCGGAAAGGGGTGGATCATCAACCTCATCACAACGCTGCGCATCAAATCAGGATGGCATAGGTCACGGCCTTTCTGAGGCACGGAACTCCCCGATCCCGGTATCGTTCTCCATGTCCTGAATGGCACGGGATTGAGCTCCGATGAGGCTTCTTCCATCCCGGAGGGATTTCGGAACTTAGCCGGTGGTGACAACCACCGGACCCCGATGCCCCAAAGTAATTCGGCCCCGGCAGGGGCCTCGGAAAGGGGTGGACCATCAACCTCATCACAACGCTGCGCATCAAATCAGGATGCAGCGTAGGTCACGGCCTTTCTGAGGCACGGAACTCCTCGATCCCGGTATCGTTCTTCATGTCCTGAATGGCACGGGATTAAGCTCCGATGAGGCTTCTTCCATCCCGGAGGGATGTGGGAACTTAGCCGGTGGTGACAACCACCGGACCCCGATGCCCCAAAGTAATTCGGCCCCGGCAGGGGCCTCGGAAAGGGGTGGACCATCAACCTCATCACAACGCTGCGCATCAAATCAGGATGGCGTAGGTCACGGCCTTTCTGAGGCACGGAACTCCTCGATCCCGGTATCGTTCTCCATGTCCTGAATGGCATGGGATTGAGCTCCGATGAGGCTTCTTCCATCCCGGAGGGATGTGGGAACTTAGCCGGTGGTGACAACCACCGGACCCCGATGCCCCAGAGAATCCAGCCCCGGCAGGGGCGCCGCCACCCCAAGAAGAGGTCGACGAGGAGCACCCCGGGCAAACACGACGCGATGGCGCCTCCCGCCGCGCCGAGCAAAACGATCAGGAACTCCGTCCCCGAATCACTACGAAGTTCGTAGTATCATGACGATACCGGAGCGACACCCGCGTGATAGGCGGCGAAGCTGGCTCCGGGAATTGTCGCCGGAACCGTCAACACGGCAACGATGACCCTGACCTTCATGCGGCCAGCCGGGAGGGCTCGCTGAACGAAGTAAAACGGGCAAAGGCGAGGGCCGCAGCGGCGATACCGGGCCGGTTGGGAGTCATTCTTTTCGAGATCATCGTCGCCGGAGTGCCCCCCAGAACTCGCGTTCTTTGGCCATCCCAATCGCGCGATTCTACTTCTGGCTTTTTCGAGGAAGAAGATCGGCCCATCGCTCGATATCATCCGGCGTGCACTTGTGGTAGTCCTCCCGATAAAAGCTACCGTCCTCGTCGAAGCTCCGTTCCGACACATCGAGGCGGCCCGTTTCGGACTCGATGAAGCGGATCTCCCGGCGAAACAGGCCACTTTCAAGCAGTCCCGCCCTCGCGATGAGCGCCCGCGCCAGAAGCGGCGACCGCTCGTCATCGACCACCATGCGTACCCGCTCTTCCACGGACTCGATCCAGTTCCGACGATCTTGGGGAAATGCCCGGATCATCACGACCGGACCATCGGGCCCCGATCCCGGAGCCGCATGCCTCCGTTCGATCGCATGAAGCTTCTCCTCAAGCCCATGCGCCGGGTTCCCTGCTTCAAGATCCCGGATCTGAGCCTCCGAGAGACCCATTTCCCTGAAGAGGATCACAGGATCCGACATGCCCATGGTCAGCACCGCCTCGAGCTGCCGGCCCGATAGAGAATATCGCGGGCTGGATCTCCGTTCTCTCACCCATGGACCGCCCGCTCCCCTTGGAGCCGTTTCAACCGCTTCGTTGACCGGGGCCTCCGCCGACGTCCTCTTTCCAAGCTCACGAGCCGGAAGATCCCTGGAATCCATCGCACCTCGCAAAACATAGCCCAAGAAGAAGACGGCAACGAAGGCACTGAGGGAACGAATCTTCATGGTCGGCCGCATCAATCTCGTTTCTCTCACCCTGGCTGCAAGCTCGATTCCGACCTGCAACTTCCCGAAGAACTGCCCGCCCGAGCTCGAATTCAAGAAGGACATTGTCGCCGGTTGCATCCCACGACTTCGACCGTTTTGGGGTTTAGACCTCAGACGGCGAGAAACACTCCGATCGCCGTGACGGCTCCACTCACCAAGAATATTACGGTCAGGATGAAAGCCGACGAACTCCGGTCACGAAATCCGTCAGAAAGGCCGCGCGCCAAACCTAGAACGAACGAGATCGCTCCTCCTAGAAGAAATATGTCGCCCCACTGCCAGCCAGACACTTCAGGGCGGTCGTGCTTGGCTAATGCGAGCGCCACTGCAGAAGCGATAGCAAAGACACCGCCGAATGCCGCAAGGATGGTCCCCAGAGTATCCACTTTCAGTCGATTGAGATAGCGACGCCGGTCATCCTGCGCCCCCCTCGCAGATCCCGGCGTGCGGAATGACCGCACCGGGCTCCTCGGATGGACGCGCTTCGATTCCGCGACGCCGTTGGTTTCTGTTTCTGACTTCATCGTTTACTCATGCTCTCCCGGCTTGTCGAGCCTCCCGCCAGCTCCAGGGTAACGGGGTTTCCACAATCCTCGGCCGCGGCATCTTCCACCGCTCCCATGCCTCGGCAAACTCCGCCCAGGTGAAGCTGCGCCGCTGGCTGCGGCGGTTCCACCATTTGAAGCCAAGTGCCGGACGTGGTGCAGCAGTTGCCACAGACGCACCGAGTTCCCGATCACTCCGAAGTAGTTCCAGTGCCCTTGCAGCTTGCGGGACAGCGTGACGACCTGGTCGCGCAGCGGCACGCTGCGCGAGGCCTTCAGCCAGTCCTTCAGCCCTCGCAGGGTCGCGCGGAACTTCTTCTTGCTGGTCGTCCGTCTCACGCGGACGTGCCGACGGTGGCGCCGGCTCCGTTTCCAGTGGAAATCGAAGCCGAGAAACGTGAATTTCCCGCTCCGGCCGTCCGCGAGCCGCGGGCGCAAGCGTGGAAGGCGCGGAGAGATCCGACAAGCCGCATGAAGCCGCAAGGCCTCCGATTGAGTGAATGATCCCCGCGCCACGCGTTACACCATCTCTTGGGATCCTCCACGATGACTCTGAACGACACAAGCGACAAGGCGGCCGGCCACCTGCTCCCCGTTCCGACAGGTCGAGCCGCCGGCCCGCCTCCGGACGCCCTCTGCAAACAACCCACCCCCTGTTTCCTGATAGGGGGGCTGCGTGGTTTGCTGCCGGGGCGTGCGCGTCCTCCGGCTTCACGCGCCAGTTCCAGGAACCTGCTTGGGAGTGAGAGACGACCCGGCCGCCAACTTCGCCCCACCCGGCCGAGGTCGTAAAACAACACCCGACGGAAAAGTCATCCGCCGCCCGCCGACCCGCCGCGACGACGCAGCCGGAAGGGAGAACTACGGCACCTTCCGTAGCGGACCGGCCCCAGCGCTGCCGCAGCCGACCCACACCCCAGGCCCCTCGAAAGCCAACCCCGACGGGAAAAACCAAGCAATCCGTCGGGCCGGAGGACCTACGCGCTTTTCCCTTGATTAAGAACCTGCGCCGACTTGTTCTGCTTTCAGTTCTCGGATGGTCAGACTGCCGACTTTGAGCTTAGCCTGAATCAAAGGCAGACCCGCTTTTGTTGGGATTGTCGCTCCGGCATGGACCGCAATCGTCCCATCTCCCATTCCCGCATCGAAATCATAGAATCTTCCCGTCAGGATGATCGAAAACATTCCGTCATCGCTGGTGAATACAGCATCAAAGACCTTCGAAGTCGGATTGCCCTGCAATTCTGGGGTGTCCCTTAAAATCAGCGGTGCCGTCCACTTCCTGCCATCAAGATAGAGATCGATCGTGTCCTCCCCCCCATGATCAAAGATCGAAAAGGTCACGGGGAACACCTCACCTTCAGCTATGGAAACTGCAGCCACAAAATCTTTGCGCTCTGAAGCTTCAAGCGTGAACGAAGCAATTCCAGCGAGGGTACCAATGGCGAATACGAGTATCTTTTTCATCGGTCTTTCGACTGCTACTGCGCGAAGGTAATTCAAGAATTCTCTCTTTTTTGGCAGATTGAGGTAGGGACGCCGGTCATCCGGCGCCCCCCTCGCAGATCCCGGCGTGCGGAATTGCCGCACCTGGCTCCTCGGATGGACGCGCTTCGATTCCGCGACGCCGTTGGCTTCTGTTTCTGA